>NZ_LCWX01000164.1:43765-50780 GCF_001431305.1 Pseudovibrio sp. POLY-S9 | reverse complement strand
TCACGCTGGTTTTCTTCTATCACCCAACCACGTCCAACGTGCTGTCGCTTTACCGCACTGTCTCCATCCTGCCGGAAACGGCGGGGCGGGTTGATCTGGTGGTGGTGGAGAACAACCAGCATGTGAAGGCCGGGCAACTGCTGTTTACGCTGGATTCCTCTACTGAGAAAGCTCAGGTGGATACGGCGCAGAGTGAAGTAGATGAAATTGATGCTGAGATCCAGCTGGCGAACTCTGAGCTGATCAGTGCGGAAGCCATGATCTCTCAGGCGCAGGGCGCCTATAATCAATCCGTCAGTGAGTTGGAGCGGACGCTGGATCTGCAACGCCGTAATTCTGATGTTGTGACGCAGAAAGAAATTGATACGCGCGAAAATCAGGTGGTTGTGCGCAAAGGACAGCTGGATGCGGCTGTTGCTAACCGGGATATCGTGCAGACGAAGATTACCGTGAGCCTGCCTGCACAGCGGACCAGTGCGATTGCGCGGCTGCATCAGGCGGAATCCGCCTATCACAAGAAGTTTGTTTATGCTGGCGTTGATGGTGTGATCACGCAGTTCATTCTTCAGCCGGGTGATATTGTAAGCCCGATCCTACGTCCTGCTGGTATTCTCGTACCTTCTACGACGGGGTATGGGCGGTTTCAGGCGGGCTTTGGGCAGATTACTGCTACTGTGATCAAGGTTGGCATGGCGGCAGAGATCACCTGTGCATCGCGGCCGTTTGAGGTTATTCCGATGGTCGTGGTGGACACACAGGACTTTATCTCCTCAGGTCAGTTCCGTCCGACGGATCAGCTGGTGGATGCGCAGGATGTTGCGCGTCCGGGAACCTTGCTGGTGATCATGGAGCCGCTTTATCCCGGTGATACGAATGGTATTCCTCCCGGCAGCAAGTGCATTGCCAATGCCTACAGCAATTATGGTGAGCAGATTGCAGCGGGTGAGTTTGGGTTCTGGGGCGGCCTTTACTATCACATGGTAGATGCTACCTCGATGATGCATGCGTTGATCTTGCGGTTCCAGGCGTTGGCCTTCCCAGTCAAGGTGTTGGTGTTATCCGGTCATTAAAGCAGTTCGCATTTAAGTTGAAACACCTGAACTGCTTTAGTCTTTGTTTTTGCGTATCTTTATCCGAAAATCGGTTTCCACTTTTCGGAGATACGCTGTAGAGCGTGTGGGGCGCTATTTTCGAGCGCCCACAAAGATGCCGGTGAGCACCATGCCGACCAGGCCGATGACAGTGGTTGCGGTGCTGCCAACGAGGAACTCCAGTACGCTGTCGGCCAGATTGAACGAGTTGCCATAGACATTTTTGAAGCCTGCCAGCACGAGGATGAGGGCAACTGTGCCGCAATACACGCACATGAACCAGTAGGCTTTGCCTGCGTAGGGTTTGATGAGGGCGTCCAGCTCCTGCTTGGTCGCGAGCCGTGACTTAAGCTCCATCAGCTCGTTTTGAAGCAGGGTGTTGTCGTCAGACAGGGCCTGACGGTCTTTCAGCAGCTGCTCGAACCCGATCTTGGCGGGTGGGTCCACCTCAATAGGGAGCTTGGAGACGGCTGCGTCGATGTCATCCACAGTGAGTGGCTTTTCGAGTGTGTCCTCGAATGTATCGTTAGGCGGCATTGATCCGACCCGCTGTTTGTATGGACTGCTCTTCTTCTGCGTGAGAGCGGCCCGCTAAGGCGAGTTTGATGTAATATTGTCGGGTGCGTTCTGTATCGATTTCTGCGTTTCTCCCCTTTTCGAAGTAGGCATGGGCCCATGGAGAATTCGCTTGATGGGTGAGATCTGACAGTTGCTGCGGCGTGTAGTTACGGTACTTCTTCCAGACGTGATCAATGATGTCTTGCTCACTACCGTTGATGCGACCAGTGACGATCTGGCCGGTGACGGGATCTGCAATTTCACAATTGGGGCCTTTGTGCCCACCTTCCTTTATGAAATCCCATATCTGCCGAAATACTGGGCCATTTTTCCAAGCTTGGGGAGCTGAGTTCACCAATGGCTCGCCGTTGATTGCGAGGTTCCAGCCGTTGGCGATGGCAACGAGTTTTTGAATGTACATCTGAGATGGGTATTCAGAGCTGCCTCGGCGTCTCAGAAATTCATTGGCGATGGCACAAGGCGAGTGTCTTGGCATTTTTTGCCCCTACAAATGCTGTTGGAACAAGCAGAAAATTGCTTAGAAAAACATATGGTACGCTACGTTAAGAAAATAAAACCTCTTATTGATCTTGGCTAGTGAAATTTGGTTGTACCCCTGAAAACTAAGCGGTTACGTTGTGGTTATCTGTGCGTGTTGGATGCATTTAACTGGCTATAAATCAGGGAATACAGCTTTTACGACTGCGAATTGTAGCTGGTGATGTTTCCAGTGATTTGAGTCGGCGTACCATCGCTTACTCGGGAATGCGGAGTTGTAAACGTCGTTTCGTTTCTCTTTGGCCCGATTGATTATGTAGCTAAGTGGGGACTGCAAAACATAGGCAATTCCTGCAGGTATCAGCAGAACTGGCAGGTAGATGGCAGCGGCGATAGTGGCGATGACAGCCACTATGCTTGCGATCATATGGTAGCGCTCGGCCATGGTTGGGTGGGCTTTGTGAAAGTCCTTGAACTGGAAAACCTTGCGTTCATACCAATGGAACAGTGAGAGCGGTCCGTACATTTGGTGTCCTGCAGCCGATTGTGTTTCTGATGCCAGCTTGAAGCCTATATCTGCGCTGTCATTTGGCCAAGAAAAAAGCCCGGGGCGGATGCCTCGGGCTTTTTCTGATTTGTACGCCTGATGGCTGCTGCGATTACTCGCGGTTGCCGAACAGGGACAGAAGCATCATGAACAGGTTGATGAAGTCCAGGTACAGACGCAGCGCGCCCATAATGGCTTTCTTGCCTGCTACTTCGCTGTCATCAACAGCTGCATACATTTCCTTGATCTGCTGGGTGTCGTAGGCGGTGAGGCCTGCGAATACCAGAACGCCAACCACGGAGATTGCGAACTGCAGAGCAGAAGACGCAAGGAAGAGGTTGACCACAGACGCGATGATGATGCCGATGAGGCCCATGAACAAGAAGGAACCCCAAGCGGAGAGGTCTTTCTTGGTGGTGTAGCCGAACAGGCTCAGCGCGCCAAAGGAAGCTGCAGAGATGAAGAATACACGAGCAATGGAGTTGCCGGTGTAAACGATGAAGATCGATGAGAGAGAAACACCCATCAAAGCTGCAAATGCCCAGAAGGTCATTTGTGCAGCGGATGCGCTCATCTTATTGATCCGTGCGCTCAGGAAGAACACGAAACCAAGTGGAGCAAGCATAACAACCCACTTCAGCGGGCTACCATACAGTGCAACACCAAGGCTGGTGAGCAAAGTATTACCCATCTGAGCTGCTGCCATAGATGGATCAGTCGTCGTCGCCATCATTGAGGTGAGCAGTGCGAGCACACCGGTGATTGCAACACCGACTGCCATGTAGTTGTAAACGCGAAGCATGTAGGCGCGCAGACCAGCGTCAAATGCGGCTGCATTGGCATGAGAGCCAGCCATTCCATACCGCGTAGAATTATTGCGGTCGAAGGTCGCCATGTGGATCCTCTCTCTTGTTAAACACGTGTTTGCTGTTGGTCATACCAAACAGCACGGGTGACTGACCCGAGTTACATATCAGCAAATATGGTGGGAAAAAGGGCGTAAGACAAGAGTGCACCCTGCCGATTTTTGTAAAATCGCCCCTTAAAGCAAGGTCTTTTGGTATAAACTTGGTAAAACCGGACCCTATTATTAACCAGTTGTAATGTTGCTGGCGGTGCAAGACCTTAGCCGGAAAATAGAAGAGTTGGTCTGTTAACTCATAATTCTGAGAGATGTGGACTGCATCTGCGTCGATCAACGCTTTTTTACTTGATGCAGTCCACGGAGTTTTACAGATTTCGTAAAACGGGTGCAGGTTTTTCTCCCAACACTCTCCAAGTGCCCAGCAAACCGAAGCCTACTGTGAAGATGAGAGCGCCGATAATGGCGGTGATGGCCGTTACGGGCAGAAGGGTGAAGCTGCCTTCCATCACACCTGTGATGATGAAGTAAGCCGCTAGCGAGCCTGTAAAGAGGGCGAAGATTGCGGTGGTGCCACCAAGGATCAGGTATTCCAGAATGTATGCCTTGATGAGACGTCCGCGTGTGGCGCCCAGTGTTTTCAGGATAACTGCATCATAGATGCGGCTTTGATGGCCTGCTGCCAATGCACCTGCCAGAACCAGTACACTTGCGAGGAGTGTGATGGAGGAGGCGCCACGGATGGCCCATGCTAGCTGACCGACAAGGTCATTTACCTGTGCGATGGCATCTTTCACTCGGATCGAGGTGATCGTCGGGAAGGCCTGTGTGACTTCCTTCAGTAGGTCAAGCTCTTGTTGCAAGGTGGCTTCGCCCGGCCAGCCGACGGTTGCCAGATGGGTGTGCGGAGCGCCTGCGAAAGTGTTTGGTGAGAAGATCATCACGAAGTTGATGGACATGCTTTCCCAGTCCACCGTGCGGAAGTTCGCAATTTTCGCAGAGATCTGACGTCCAAGCACGTTGACTGTGATCTTATCGCCTACACTCAAGCCCAGCTCGCGGGCGTTGTCGTCAGAGAAGGATACAAGCGGTTCACCGGTGTAATCCTTCGGCCACCATTCGCCTGCTGTCACGACGGAGTTTTCAGGCAGGGTTTCAGAATATGTGATGCCGCGGTCGCCGCGCAGGATCCACTCCGCTTCTGGTGGAGCGGGATAGTCTGAGGCAGGGATGTCTTTCAGCGCGACGATGTTTCCGCGCAGCATTGGAACTGCGTTGAACTCTGTGCCTGCTGCTTTTTCAGTAACGAGAGCTTCGAAGGCGTCTTTCTCGTGGTTTTGAATATCGACGAAGAAGAAGCTTGGAGCCTGTTCCTGAGCGGCTTGATTGAGTTCACGGCGTAGATTGCCATCAATCAGAGCCAAAGCAACCAGCAGTGACAAGCCGAGGCCGAGTGAGAGCACTACGGATGGTGTCAGTGCGCCGGGGCGGTAGATGTTGGTGATCGCCAGACGCAGCTCTGTAGAGCGGACTGTTGGCACCTTCCGGGCTGCGGCCATAATGAGGCGGGCCACGACGAGCAATAGCAGATATGTGCCTGTACATGCGCCGATGAAGATGATGGCGATGGTTTTGTCGTAGGCCATGACAAGGGCAAGGCCAGCAAGCAGAACCAGTGTTACCGCAGCACCTGCGATATACAGCGGCTTTGGATAGCGGCTACGGGTGCTGACTTCATCACGGAACAGGACGGTTGGTGCGATGTCGTGTGCTCTGCCGAGTGGCCAAAGGGCAAAGGCGAGGGCGGTGAGATAGCCGTACGCCATGCCAAGCAGCAGCTGAAGCGGGTAGACTGCCTGTACTGCGTTGATTGGCAAAATGGATTGCAAGGCTGCCATGGCGACAAGTGGGATCAAAGCACCCAGTGCCATACCGATGATAATGCCAATAGTGGCGAGCACCATCATCTGAATAAGGTAGACCTTGAAGACAAAGCCGCCTGATGCGCCGAGGCATTTGAAGCTGGCAATGACTTCCCGACGGGTATCCATGTAACTGCGCACAGCGTTTGCCACGCCAACACCGCCCACCACGAGGGACGTGATGCCGATGAGCGTGAGGAACTGGGCGAAGCGCTGAATGTTCCGTTGCAGGCTTGGGGCTGCTTCCAACTTGGAGCGGATACGCCAACCAGCATCAGGGAACTGACTGTTTGTGCGGTCGATGGCTTGCTGGAGCTGATCTTCCGGCACGTTGTCACCCATGCGGACGCGGTACGTGTAGTTGACCAATGAGCCAGGGCGGATCAGGCCAGTGTCTTGCAATGCTTCCTGAGAGATGAGGAGGCGAGGACCGACTGTCATGCCTGACGAGAGTTTGTCCGGTTCCAGCTCAATTGTATCGGCGATGCGGAACTCGGTTTTGCCGACTGCAATCTGGTCACCCACTTCCAGACCAAGGCGTGCCAGTAGGGCAACTTCAGCCACAGCATTACGCAGGCCTTCTGTTCTGCCGTTGATGGTCGCTTGCAGGTCCTTGCCAGAGGAGAGGTCGAACTCACCAATCAACGGGTAGGGATTATCAACTGCCTTTAGCTCAACCAGTGTCTGGTTACCTGCGGTGTCGGTACGGGCCATCGCGCGCAGGCTGGAGATTCTGGAGATGTCGCCCATACTTTGCAGGTGGGCGAGCTGATCTGGTGTTGCTTCTCGGTGAATGAGAGAGAATGCGAGATCGCCGCCAAGGATGGCCTGACCTTCTGCTGAAATGCCTTCTGTCAGCGCACGGGAAAAGGAGGCAACGCCAGCAATGGCGGCCACGCCCAGTGCGATACAGGCGATGAAAACGTAAAACCCTTTGAGGCCGCCCCGCATTTCGCGCAGGGCAAAACGGGCTGCAAGGCCAAAGCCGGGCTGGAAACCGTTTGAGTTGCTTTGGCTCATTGGGCGCGTACCTCACGCACAGCAGGTGTTTCTTCCTCGACGGTGCCGGAATGCACCCGGATCTTACGTTGACAACGGTCTGCCAGAGACGGATCGTGGGTGACGAGAACGAGTGTGGTGTTCTTGCGTTCTTGCGCAGTGAACATCAGCTCAATGATTTGCTCACCAGTAGTTTCGTCCAGATTGCCTGTTGGTTCATCTGCGATCAGAATTTCAGGGTTGGTGACGAGGGCGCGGGCGACGGCAACGCGTTGCTGTTCACCGCCAGAAAGCTGGGTTGGGTAGTGATTGAGGCGGTGGCCAAGGCCAACGGCTTCCAACTCTTCCTTCGCGCGGTCAAATGCTTTGGGGTCACCAGAAAGCTCAAGAGGTACGGCGACATTTTCCAGAGCGGTCATGTTGGGGACTAGGTGGAAGGACTGGAAGATGATGCCGACGTTCTGACCACGGAAACGGGCGAGTTGATCCTCGCTCATTGCGCCGAGTTCTTGCCCTGCGGCTTTGACGGTGCCTTTGT
>NZ_LCWX01000164.1:20086-43667 GCF_001431305.1 Pseudovibrio sp. POLY-S9 | reverse complement strand
CTGCGCGTTCCAGACCTGCCATTACCATGAGCAAAGTAGATTTGCCTGAGCCGGATGGTCCAACGAGGCCGACGCTTTCGCCGGTGCTGATTGAAAGATCAATACCTTTGAGAATATGGGTGCGGCCTGCGCCATGGCCCAGGCTGAGGTGAACGCCGTTTAAGTCTAATGCGGGATTACCTGTCATTCTTCTACCTTGATGTGCAGGCGATGCAAATCTCTGAATTACATCTTATAATAAATTTGTTGGCGGCTCTTGTCGCAGCCGCACTTGGGAAGCATATGGGTAGGGTGGATTGCATCGTCCAGCTCGGTTTGAAAAAATCTAAGGTATTTGAATGTCTGGATCACGAAAAGTTGAAGCTAAATCTGGTGTGCTGCGTTTTTTCAGTGGTGCTGTCGTTGCGCTGAGCCTTGTGTTTGCAGGTGCTTCAACCGGAATGGCGCAGGATGGAGCCGAGCCGGTGAAGCTGGTTGCCTTCGGTGATAGTCTGACGGCTGGTTATCAATTGCCACCTGAAGATGCCTTTCCTGTAAAGCTGGAGAAGGCTTTGCAAGAGCGGGGCTATAACATCACCGTGGTCAATGCTGGCGTATCTGGTGATACCAGCTCAGGTGGCCTTTCACGGCTCGACTGGTCTGTGGGCGATGACGTAGACGGAGTGATCCTTGAACTGGGTGCCAACGATGCGTTGCGCGGGCTGGATCCGTCAATAACGCGCAAAAACCTGGATGCAATGCTGGAACGGTTGGGATCTCGCGACATTCCGGTGCTGTTGGCTGGCATGATGGCACCGCCTAATCTGGGTGATCAGTATGGTCAGGAGTTCAACTCCATCTATGGTGATCTTGCGCAGAAGCATGATGCGTTGCTTTATCCGTTTTTTCTGGACGGTGTGGCAGCGGAACCTGAGCTAAACCTTGGTGATGGCATGCATCCAACGGGTAAAGGTGTTTCGATCATTGTCGAAAAAATTCTGCCTTCTGTTGAACTACTCATCGAACAGGCTAAATCATAAGAGCTGATACTCTTCCTTTTCAGGCTGGAACGCAGAGTCTGCTTTAAAGTATTGACTTACTGCGCCTTCCTGTCGGAAAAACACATCCTACTTTTCGAAGATGTGCTTGGTATGCTTACCAGGCCACTTCCTCTGCCGACCTCCATCCATGAGGCAGATTTAGCAAAACAGAATTCGGGGCATGATCCGTTGTCTTTGGACGAGGCTGGATCTTTGTCCTTTATGTCCAATAAGGGCGTGAGAATGAAAAGCAGCTTGGGGCTGCAAATGGGGAATACATGGAATTTCGTAAATTGGGGCGTACAGACCTCAACGTTTCCAGCATCTGTCTTGGTACGATGACATGGGGTGAACAAAATACCGAAGCTGAAGGCCATGCTCAAATGGATTATTCCTTGGAGCAGGGCATCAATTTCTTCGATACTGCAGAGCTTTATGCTGTGCCGCCGAAGCCAGAGACCAAAGGCCGTACTGAAGAAATTATCGGAACATGGTTCAAGAAATCCGGTAACCGCGACAAGGTTGTTTTGGCAACCAAGGTTGTTGGCCGTTCTGCTCAGGACTGGCATCGTGAAGATGGTTCCACAAGCCAGCTTTCTCGTGCGCAGATCATGGAAGCCGTGGATGCCAGCCTGAAGCGTTTGCAGACAGACTATATCGACCTTTACCAGCTGCACTGGCCAGATCGTAATGTGTCCGGCTTTGGTTCTGTCAGCACCATCTGGCAGGATGCGGACCCGGCAGAAGACGAAAATGCGATCCATGAGACTCTTGAAGTTATGCAGGAGCTCGCGAAAGCAGGCAAAATCCGTCATTTCGGTCTTTCTAACGAAAGCCCTTGGGGCACCATGAAGTTTGTGCAGGAATCTGAAGCGCGTGGATTGCCACGGGTTCAGTCTATCCAGAATGCTTATTCTCTGGTGAACCGCTTGTTTGAAGTGGGCGGTGCCGAGATTGCACAGCGGGAGAATGTTGGTCTGCTGGCATACTCTTCTCTGGCACAGGGGTATCTGACTGGTAAGTACCGGAATGGTGCGTTGCCAGCTGGTGCGCGTAAAACACTGTTCAAGCGCCTTGGCCGTTATGAGAACCCGTTTGGTCAGAAAGCTATTGATGCGTATTGCGACTTGGCAGAAGAGCTGGGTGTTGATCCAGCAGTTATGGCGCTGTCGTTTGCTCATTCCCGTTCATTCGTGACCTCTGTGATCATTGGTGCGACGAACATGGAGCAGCTGGCGACAGATATTCGTGCGACAGACTTTGAGATGACTGATGAGGTTGTGGCACGGATTAACGATATCCATCTGCAGTACTCCAATCCATGCCCGTGATTGGCAGATAATTTGCTTTTGTCTGCAGAGACAGAATTGTGCCGGAGCCTTGTGTGGGCTTCGGCATTTTTTGTTTTAAGGGATGGAAAGAAAATCCCCAGATGTTCGTAGAGCTGTGATTTTCTGCTTGTACTCTGGCGTTAAACGTGAGCTAATTTATCATCTGCATTAGTGGAGGGTCCTGATATGCCTCGCCTTTTCACTGGCCTAGAGCTGCCTTCGGGCACAGGGATGATGTTGAGCCTTATGCGCGGAGGGCTGCGCGGCGCTCGATGGATCGACCCAGAAAACTACCACATCACATTACGGTTTATAGGCGATATTGATGATCGCATTGCTGACGAAGTTGCCTATGAGCTGGCACGGGTGAATCGTGCTCCGTTGACGATCAAGCTGACCGGGCTGGGATCGTTTGGGGGAGCCAAACCACATGCGCTTTGGGCACGTGTTGAGCCCACTCAGGAGCTGGCGGAGCTTCAGGCTGAGCAAGAACGCATCTTGCAGCGGCTCGGCCTGCAAGCCGCTCGGCGCAAATATACGCCGCATGTGACATTGGCTCGGTTGAGGGGGACATCCCCTGCAGAGTTGGCGCATTGGCTTGAGATACGTGGTGAGTTCTCAGCGCCTGCATTCACCGCTGGGCGGTTTGTGCTCTTCTCAGCAAAAGCGGCAGTGGGTGGCGGACCGTATCTGGTGGAAGAAAGCTATCCGCTGGCTGCCTGACGTGATGGATTGATGGGGAGAGGTGCCGTCGTACTGGTGCACGCGTCTCTGCGGGTAGGACCGCTTAGGGCAGGTAGGAGGAGACGTTCTCCATTATCTGACTGCTCTGTCTCTCCATCCGCCATGAGGTTTGGTGTACTAAGCCTGCTGCTGAGTGGGTTCCTGTCAGCTGATAGATGTCCTTGTTCAGGAAGGCGAGCAGTTCGTCTATATCCTGACGCGAGACATAACTGAGGGCGCCAGTTACATGCGCGTAGGCCAATGATGCTGGTTTAGCTGGAATAGTGTTAGTCGCTGTTTTCACTCGATATCGGATCAGCTTTGATTTGGGCTCAAGCCGTACAAGCTTTGATTTTGCTTTGAGCGGTTTCAGAGAGGACTTTGCTGGATAGCGTATGAGTTTGCTGGTGGTGGAAATTGGTTTCAACGCATTTTTAGATGGGGCATTGATTTGGGTAAGGCCCGGGCCAACGGCGCGGGTCTGGGTCAATGCCCAGGTACTACCAGCTAATGCCAGAGCTGAGCCCACGATAAGACTTGCAAAAATAAGAGGCCGCAACATCGCGCTCTCCAGTTAGATACAAATTAAATAAAAATTTAACTAAAATGTACCGTGCAAATTGCATAATGCAACCGGAGATGGTGAATTTATTAGCGTAAAGTTAAAATCGATAATTTGGTCCGGTTGTAAGTTAATTGTATTCAGCAAAAAAATTTAGAAAAATTGCATATGAACATGTTGCAGCCACAGTCATCAGGGAAATTGATCTAAGAAAAACAAAGGATAGAGGTCTGTTTATGGGAATGGATCGACTAATCGAGCAACAAATTCGCCGATCACAGATGAATGGTTCTATGGATCACCTTGAAGGTGCGGGAAAACCTATCCCCAGAAGGTCCGGGACAAATTTCGCTCAGAGCGCACAAATGAGTGTGGTGAATGGAGCTGGTGGTAGCATTCAGGGAGAACTGACTCTGCGCCGCGAGATCTCCACATTGGAAGATCAGCTTAAAGCTGCGACCAAGACTGACGAGCGATTTGAAATAAGAAAGACGCTTATGGATAAGCGCCTTGAACTCTCAGTTTATGAAGAAGCGCGACGGAAATAGTCGCGCTTCCTGTTCTTTTCGGGAAAACGCTTTACAGCTCGGTTTCATCCAGCAAACGGCGTGCGATTACCTGCGCCTGAATTTCTGCTGCCCCCTCAAAGATTGAGAGAATACGTGCATCGCAGAGTACGCGAGAGATCGGGTATTCCTGTGCAAAGCCGTTGCCGCCATGGATCTGCAGTGCGTTGTCTGCTGCAGCCCAGGCCACACGTGCGCCCAGTAGTTTCGCCATGCCTGCTTCCAGATCACAACGTCGGCCACTGTCTTTCTCCCAAGCAGAGAAGTAGGTGAGCTGGCGGGCGATCATGGTTTCGCAGGCGATGATGGCGAGCTTGTCGGATACACGCGGGAAGTTGATGAGTGATTTGCCAAACTGGACACGCTCTTGCGCATAGCGCAGGCCAAGGTCCAGAGCGCATTGAGCGACGCCGATTGCACGGGCGGCGGTTTGAATGCGGGCGGACTCGAAGGTTTGCATGAGTTGTTTGAAGCCCTGACCTTCCACCTGACCCAGCAGGTTCTCGTCTTTGACTTCAAAACCGTCAAACGCGATTTCGTATTCCTTCATTCCGCGATAGCCGAGAACTTCAATCTCGCCACCTGACATGCCTTCAGCTGGGAAGGGCTCTGCATCTGTTCCACGAGGCTTTTCCGCGATGAACATGGACAGGCCCTTGTAACCAGGCTCTTCCGGCTTGGTGCGGGTGAGCAGGGTCATGATGTCGGCACGGACCGGGTGGGTGATCCATGTTTTGTTGCCGGAGACCTTCCATGTGTCGCCGTCTTTAACTGCGCGTGTTTTTAGTGATGCGAGGTCGGAACCGGTGTTTGGTTCCGTGAACACAGCGGTTGGCAGAGTTTCACCAGAGGCGATGCGTGGGAGCCACTTTGCTTTTTGTTCTTCGGTTCCGCCGCCGAGAATAAGTTCTGCTGCGATTTCGGAGCGGGTGCCGAGGGAGCCGACGCCGATGTAGGCGCGGGAGAGTTCCTCTGAGACCACGCACATGGATTCTTTGCCAAGACCCATACCGCCGAATTCTTCCGGAATCGTCAGGCCGAATACGCCCATCTCTGCCATCTCATTGATGATTTCAAGAGGGATGTATTCGTTTTTCAGGTGCCATTCGTGAGCAAACGGAGTGACCTTTGCTTCGGCAAACTTTCGCATCTCTTCGCGAATTTGCTCGTAGGTCTCGTCCAGTCCCGTTGCGCCGATGGTGGATTGACCTTCTGCGTGCTGCATGAGTTCTGCAAGACGCGTGCGCAGGGCTGGTTGGGTGCCGTCTGCGATGACTGCTTCAACAGCTTCTGTGTGATGACTGTTGGCTTCACTGCGGCTGATGCCCAGGTCAGAGAGGCGAAGGATTTCGCCCTGACTCATTGGCAGCCCGCCAAAGACTTGTGCGGTGTATTCTGCAAGACCAATGCGCAGGATCAGGCTTTCCACTTCGCCGAAGGTGCCTTCGGCTTCCAGCCGTTCGCCGTATGCGTTCAGCTGCTTGAGGGCTTCCACATAAGTTGCAAGCCAGGCAAGACCGTGGGTGGCACGCTGTTCCTGCTCCATGAGAGCGGAGGCGATGCGGCCATCCTTCAATACGCGCAGTTTTACGTTTTTGCGCGCGATGCCAAGCAGAGCTTCAAGAGATTTTAGCGCCTGAGCACGTGTTTCTTTCGATGGTGCGACTGCTTGTTCTATTGTATTCACCGTTTCCGACACGGCTTGCCTCCCTCAATCCACTCGGTCATTGTGCACTGCAAACTTAAACGGGGTATGTATTTGTGCAATGCCCTAAAGGTGGGAGCTTTCTTCATGAATATTTCTTGAAGTCCCGTCTATTATCTAACTTGAAACTTACAGAGAGACAGACCAGATCAGTTTTATGAAGAAACGTGGCCTTTGGGGAAAATTGTATCAGGTGCTTGCAGATGCTCTCGGGCATTTTAACTCTGATGATGGCTATGCAGTGGCGAGCCATGTGGCTTTGTCATCGTTGATGGCTCTGTTTCCATTTTTGATATTTGTGGCGGCGTTCTCAGGTTTTCTTGGTCTGAACTCGGTTGCGCAAAGTGCGACGGAGTTGATCTTTGATGTCTGGCCTGAACGTGTGGCTGGCCCGGTTTCCGGTGAAATCAAAGCCGTTCTCACTCAGCCACGTGGTGATTTGCTGACCTTTGGTGTGGTCGTTACGCTGTGGTTCTCGTCCAATGGCGTTGAGGCCATGCGTGTCGGGTTAAACCGTGCTTATCGTGTTCGAGATAATCGCAGTTGGTTCTTCTGCCGGACGCAATCCATTTTGGCGGTTCTGATTGGAACAGCTGTTTTGATGGTTTCAACGTTCCTGATCGTGTTTGGTCCGCTGGCTTGGGAATGGGCTGTTCATCTGGCACCAGTTATGGAGCAGTTTAGCTACAAGGCGAATATTGTCCGTTATGGCATCACATCTTTGTTGCTGATGTTTGCTCTGCTGGCAGCTCATATGTATCTGCCGGCTGGCCGTCGTAGCTTCTTTGAAGTGTTGCCCGGTATTATACTGACCATGATCCTCTGGATTATCGCTGGAACAGCTTTTGGTGCTTATTTGGCGCGGTGGGCGAACTATGTGTCTTTGTATGCTGGTCTAGCTGGTATCATGACGGCCATCATCTTTATGTATCTGACAGCCGTCATCTTTATTCTGGGCGGCGAGTTTAATGCGGCGCTTATGCGTGTTCGCCGTGTGAACCAGCGTGTTGAGGCAGGTCCTTGTTCTGATGCTGAAGGCTGAGCTTAAGCTTTCTGCTTTGGGCGGCATACTGCGATTGCTACCACAACGATTGCCATGCCAATCAGCTGAATGAGGTTGAGTGTCTCTCCGAAAAGGAAGTAGCTTTCAATGGCCGCTGCGACGGGTGTCAGGTAGAACAGCGTTGCTGTTGTTGACGCGGCTCCGTGCTGGAGCAGGTACATGAGCAGCAGGACTGCGCCCACAGACAACACAATGACCAGCCATGCCAGCGCAAAGATCAGGTCTCCTGACCAGGTGATGACCCAGCTTTCCGTCATGGACAGCGGCAGCGTTATGAGCAAGGCGCCGAAATACTGGTAGAAGATGCCTGTGACCAGATCCGTATTCGTTGGCTGGCGCTTTTGCCATGTGGTGCCGAAGGCGATGCCAAGGGTTGCCACAAAGGCGGCTGCTACAGTCCAAAGAGGGATCTGCGCAACGCCGCTTCCCATCTTAGGCAGGATCACCAGCACGATACCGACAAACCCGGCGGCCAGGCCGATCCATTGGCGCGGCGTCACATCTTCTTTCAGCAGGAAATATGCGAGTGTGCCGGTAATGAAAGGCTGCAGACCAGTTATGAGAGCGGTTACGCCTGCTGGCATCCCGTTGTCGATGGCCCAGAAGACTCCCGAGAGATAGATGCCATGGACCAGCATGCCTGTGATGACGGCATGGAGGATCTGCTGGCGCGTTAAAGCAAAGCTTCTGCCAGACAACCAGATGATGATGCCCATCAACGGCAGGACGAGCAGAAAGCGGAGACTCAAGAACGCAAAAGGCTCTGAGTAGGGCGCTCCAAGGCGTGCACCGATGAAACCGGTGGACCAGAGCAAAACGAAGATAATGGGAACTAATTTGGTAAGCGAGAGCAATGGTGTGTCTTATTTTTATGCGTCCTTAGCACATGACGCTGGGTGGGCTGAGCAACAAAATCATTTGTGCGATGCATTATTTGTAATCTTTAAACGATTTGAACCTATACCTGTGAGGAATAATTAAAAATACTATTAGTAATTTTATCGGTCTAGGGGTCTCCGATGCGAGTAAATTGGAAGCGGGCTATTTCTTCTACGGGAAATAAAGTTTTCTCGTTAACTCGAAATGTAAGTATTCGGTTTCGGGCAATTGCTCTTGGTATTCTGACACTTATCGGATTTGGTGGTGTTGGCTTTGTTTATCTTTGGAGCCAACAGCAAACGGAGGCTGCCTTTCTGCAGTCGAAAGAATACACCGTACTTGCTGAGCTGAGCCAGACAATTGCAATTACCGCAGGTGTGCTGCAATCGACTCAGAAAGATTATGAAAATGTGCCGAGTGACAGTCTGAAAAGTCGATTCGACACGTTGGTTGGTGAAGCGCAGACTGAATTGCAGGAGTTAAATGCGCTCCCGGTTGCCATGGATTATTTCCTTGAGATCTCTGATGCACGAGACACGATTGATGCAATCAGTGGTGCCTTTGAGATGTTACACGGCTACCAGTCCACGCTTGGATATGACGCGGACCGCGGCTTGCAGAAAGAGCTGTCCGCCGCGCTTTCTCAGGCAGAATCCGCTGTTAAACAAAAGCACAGACGTAGCAAAGACCCCAATACGCTGAAGCTGATGCATACGTTTAGTGATCTGGCGCGTGCGCAGTTGGATTATGCGCTTACGGGTAGCCAAAACGCTTTGGGCGCGTTTGAAGTTGCGTTCTCCCGTTACGAGCGCACCGTGCCGCGAGCACAAATTGACCCGGCTGTTGCCGAGAAGGTCAAAACCAATATGCTGGCCTACAAGAAGGCGTTCGAGGCTTACTCAAAGGCCTTTGATAAGCGGGCGACGAGTTCTGAGTTGCTTGCAAACCTGTTTGACCTTCTCCCGCCACGGCTTGATGAACTGAAAAACTCTGCAGTGCAGGGCGCGAATGATGCGCAGGCGCGGTTGACAGAGACCACGCAGCAGACAAATCTTTATCTGGGCATTGCGGTTGGTGGTATCGCACTAACGCTGTTCATTCTTGGCTCTCTCCTGATCTTCGGTATTTTGCGGAATCTGAATGCTTTGCGTAATGCTATGGCATTGCTGGCGAAGAATGATTTGTCAGCTGTGATCCCTCTCAATAAAGGCGGTAAAGAAATTTCCGCGATGGCGCAGACACTTCAGGTGTTCCGCGACAATATTGAGGAACGCCGGATGCTGCAGGATCAGCAAGATCATGAAAATGCTGAGAAACAGGCTCGTGCCGAGCAAGTCGACAATCTCATTGTTGGTTTTGAGCAGACCGTTGCTGAGGCTTTGAATAGTCTGCACAGCGCTGCAGATGGGCTTGGGGAAGCCTCTAATGATGTGGGATCTGCTGCAGACAACGTGTCGAAAGAAGCTGTGTCTGCAGGACGTGCTGTTGAGAGTGCCGCTGAGAATGTTTCCAGCGCATCTGCTGCGACGGAAGAGCTAGCCATGTCTATCAACGAGATTGCGGGACAGGCTGAGCAATCAACGAGCGTTGCAGACCGAGCGGTTGAAGGTTCAAAAGCGACTGCTGAGACCATGAATCTGTTGAGTGATGCAGCAAATCGTATTGGTGAGGCTGTTGGGCTCATTCGTGATATTGCGAACCAGACGAACTTGCTTGCTCTGAACGCGACCATTGAAGCAGCCCGTGCAGGTGAGCATGGTAAGGGCTTTGCTGTGGTGGCGTCCGAAGTGAAGATGCTGGCAAATCAGACTTCTCAGGCAACCGAGGAAATCGCACAGCAGGTTGGCTCCATTCAGGAAGCCTCAGCAGAAGCGGTCGGCGCTATTGGCGATGTGAGTGATGTTATTCACGAAATGAGCCAGATTGCGGCGGCTGTTGCAGCATCTGTTGAGCAACAGAACGCAGCTATTCAGTCGATTACCGAGAATGTGGCGAATGCGACGCAAAGCTCTCAGGAAGGGGCGAGTGCAATGCAGATGGTTGAAAATGCATCCAGCAATGCACGTAGCACTGGCGGTACAGTGTCTGATCTTGCCGACGCGCTTTCTCGTCAGGCAGATCACATCAACAATACTGTTGGTGCATTCCTTGAAAAAGTGCGTGCTGCCTAAAGCAGTTTGCTTTCGTTTCGACAGCTTCAAACTGCTTTAGGGATTTGACTAGCGTATCTCTGAAAACCGCAAGGCACTTTTCAGAGAAATGACCTTAAGATCTTCACAAATTTTCATTTTAAATGTGGCGCTTGCTCTGGTTTTTATCAGGGCTAAGCGCCACATTGCTTTTGCGGTACGGGTTTGTTGAGCGAAGCAGACAATACGGATCTGCTGTGTTGTTTGACTGCGACTAATACGGGTTTTGAGAATGATTAATAAGATTGTTGTGGTGGGTGCTGGACAAGCAGGTGTACAGGCCGCGCAAACTCTTCGACAAAAGGGATATGAAGGTGAGCTTGTGATGCTTGGAAACGAGCCTCAGCCGCCTTATCAACGCCCTCCGCTCTCCAAGAAGTTTCTGAGTGGAGATGTGGCGCCGGATGCGCTGTTTATTCGTCCAGAAGCGTTTTATGAAACCAACAATATCGATCTGAAGGTCAATGCGCATGTTGATAGCATTGATCTGGAGAAGAAGAGTGTCAGGCTGGCAAGCGGTGAAGAGGTGAGTTGGGACAAGCTGCTGCTTGCAACCGGAACCCGCGCTCGCGATTTGCCATTGCCGGGTGCGGAGCTGGAAGGCGTTGTGACGCTTCGCTCCATTGGTGATGTTGAGCTCATCAAGCAACTCTTTGTACCTGGCAAGAAACTCGTTGTTATCGGTGGCGGTTATATCGGTCTGGAAGTGACGGCTGTTGCAAAGAGCATGGGGCTGGATGTTGTTGTGCTGGAAGCGCAGGAGCGTCTGCTGAAGCGTGTGGTTTCGCCCGATATCTCATCGTTCTTCCATGGTTTGCATTCTGGCAATGGTGCGGAGCTTTTTTGCGGAACCGGTGTGACCAGCATTGAAGGGACTGATGGCAAAGTTTCTTCCGTGAAACTTGCTGATGGCAGTGAGATTCCGTGTGATCTGGTACTTTCTGCGGTTGGTGCTGTACCGAATGCGGAGCTTGCAGAGGCCGCTGGTCTGGACGTGGATGATGGCATTTTGGTTGATGGAGCAGGGCAGACCTCTCACGAGGATGTTTATGCTTGCGGCGATTGTGTTCGCTTCTTCTCAGAGCGCTATGGTCGTAGCATTCGTCTGGAGAGCGTTCAAAATGCGATTGATCAGGCAAAAGCAGTTGCTGTTGCGTTGACTGATCCCGACCATGACCACAGTCACGACTATGACCCGTTGCCGTGGTTCTGGTCTGACCAGCACCATATCAAGCTGCAGATTGCCGGATTGTCTAATGGATACGATGAGGCTGTGCTTGTTGGGGATACAAATTCCGACAGCTTCTATGTCGCGTATCTGGAAAAAGGCAAACTGATTGCGGTTGATAGCATCAATCATCCACGCTCGCACATGATGGCGCGCCGGGTGATTGGGCAGGAGTGGAAAGACGGTCTGCTTCCACCTGCTTAAGTCGACGATCTTAAAGGCGTGCCAGAGAGAGCTCCGGCACGCTTTTTAGTCAAACCTCAGCACAAAGGCTGGATTTTGGCTTTAGCGGGTGTTTTCCAGAATCAGCCGGATCACTTCCTGCGGGATTTCCATGTGAACCATGTGGCCGACACGATCGAAAACGTGGCAGGCGATTGGTCCTGGCAGTTTATGGCATTGACGGGTTGGCAGGATCTTGTCCTGTGTGCCCCAGACCACCTTGATTGGCATTGGCAGCTCGCCGAGTTTGCCAGTTGGCAGTACGCCCTGACTTTCACCTTCCAATATAAGTCCTGATACAGCTTTGAGTGCTTCAGCAGCGCCCGGAGTGGAACGCTGCGTGGCCACATAGTCTGCCAATTTCTTCGGAAGCTCGAAGTCAAGGCCGACAAATTGTTCCAGCAGCACTTGTTGTTCTGCTTCTGTTTGGCCAACTGCGTATCGGCGCAGAAGCTTTGCGTTGATCTCTGGGCCAAATCCGCCCGGAGCAAGCAAAGTGAGGCTTGCAATGCGTTCTGGGCTGCGCATGGCGATCAGTGTTGCAATTGCACCGCCCATGCTGTGACCTACCAGATGCACGCGGTCGAGCTTCAGCGCATCGAGAGACTTCACGACGGCTTTTGCTGAGCCCACTGCGTTGCATGGTTCAAAATCGGCCAGTGCACGCCCGTGCGCCGGAAGGTCAAACGCGATTGTGCGGCGTTTGTTTTCTAACTGGACTTGAATATTGCGCCATGTGCTGGCGTCGCCACCAAAACCATGGATGAAAATAATTGGTTCTGCACTTTCAGGGCCAAAGGCGGTGAAAGGCAGGCAGGTTACATCTTGGATACTATCGATATTCATATAAGGCCTCCCATTGGGCGTATTATATGCCCCTTTCATTCAGAGGTTTACCTGTGACTTAGGCTAAGGCAGGATTTTTTTATCAGCTGATGAACCGATAGAATTGGGCGGAAATATCGCTCGGCATGAGAAAAATTGAAAAAAGTGAAACAAATGACCCGCGGAAGTGAGGTTTTGCTTGGATATCGATTATCAGATGTTGATAATCAGTCTCAATTTGAAACATATGGAAACTCAGAGGCCCGAGAATTTTTTTTGGTAGAGTTTGTCCTTTCTCGGTGCTGATTTATTTTTAAAATTCGACAGGTCCCGCAGGGTCAGGGGCTATCGCCAATTTCAGGGGGTGACGATGCGAGGACATCTTCGCAAGGGAATATTTGCTGTCATTTGTACGTTGGTTAGCTTTGTGTTTGTAGCACCAGCAAGCGCGGGCAAGCTGTGGAATCCAGACACACGCCAATGGGACATCTTCCCAGATTCTCCTGCTATGGCATCCAATTCAGCTCGCCGTAAGTTCAAGCGTAAGCTGATCACGTACCGCACTAATGAGAAGCCAGGTACCATCATCATTGATACCGAAGAGCGCTATCTCTATCACGTGCAGGAAAGCGGCAAAGCGATGCGTTATGGCATCGGTGTTGGTCGTGAAGGTTTTGAGTGGAATGGTACCGAGCGTATCACTCGCAAAGCAAAATGGCCGGGTTGGACACCGCCGGAAGAAATGCGCCGTCGTGAAGCGAAAAAAGGCCGTACTCTTCCACGTTACATGAAGGGTGGTCCAGACAACCCATTGGGCGCGCGTGCGCTGTATCTGGGTGCTACCATCTACCGTATCCACGGTACCACTGAGGACTGGAGCATCGGTCGTGCTGTTTCATCCGGATGTATCCGCATGTTCAACGAAGATGTTTCCTATCTTTATGACCATGTCGATATCGGTGCCAAGGTTGTCGTGAACTAAGTCACGATCGACAGGCTAAGAGCATTAAACCCGGGGTGACCCGGGTTTTTTATTGGGCAGTTGGATGTGGTTTAGCGATAGCCATCTGAAACTGGTCTACAGCACCCTTTGAGTGTCACTGGTTTTTGCCCTGGCTGTGTGATGGTGGCGACAGCCTCTCCCCAAACGAAAGAGTCCAATGGGGTGAAAGTGCATTGCTTCTCGGAGATGGTCATTTGTAGATCGACGCTTTCATTGCCCGCCTGAAGTAACGTAGCGTTCTTTCCTGTTTCTGCTTTTACTGACTGAAACGGGACGCGATGCAGCAGTCCGGTGATGTTCGAGTAAGTTACGACGCTGGAGTTCCATTCAATGCTCCAAGACGGCTCAGTTCCGCCACAGACGCCCAGAACCGGCAGATCTGTCCCGGCGAATGGGACGGGTATAGCGGCCTTCAGCTTTTGGGCTTCAACCCAACCTTCTATCTCTCCGAGGCTGACATGTTGCCAGCGTAGACCGTCAACCTGCTTTTGTTCACCGTCGGAGTTGAGGATTGTATCTCCAGGCAGTTGAACAATAACAGCTGCATCGTCTGATGGTGCATCGTAGATGGAGAGTAGAACGCCGAGGCTTTGGTCTACCTGACTGTAGTAGCCGGGAGGCACTTTGAGTGCCTGGGGAGTGGCTGGTTGCTCAGAGGCCGTGCCTGAGACTGGTGCCTTATCCTTTTGCGAAGAGGGTGGGGTTTCTGATTGTGCCGTGGCTGGCCGTGAGAGCATTCCCATTGAAATGCTGCTCACTAACATCAATGTTAGAAACTTATGAAATGCATTCCCAGAGAAGTCTGAGGTCATCTTTTGCTCCTGAGACGCGGATGCTAACATCTCTGCTGCCACTCGTTTTGTTTTCTCAGGATAGTAGCGGAGTATCGCCTAGGAATTCTTAAGTTGTAAGGTGCTGTTGTTTCTCGTCTTTTGGTTTGAAGATGCTTGCAATTCTTTGTCGAGCCCGAGATAGAGGTTTGAAGCAGCACCTAGATCACAGGTTGTCTGATGATTGTTTTTCTCTTTTCCGGTGCTGTTCGTGTCGCATCATCAAGGTAGATCTCATGATGGTGTCCGTTTGGTTTCAGGCCATTTTCCGGCAGGAATTCCTGATAGAGTTTTGCGCTGATGTTGCGTAGGTCTTCATAAGGGCCCTTGTGAAGGATCTGGACTGAGCGACCTTCTGTCATAATTTCTCTGCGCAGCGTTGTGGGTTTCTCTCCAAGCCGCCCGACTGCAGTTTCTACGCCTTGAGCGAAAAGGGCGTCATCGGTCCAATGAGGCAGAACGATCATCAAACGCCATTTCAACTTGTCTCTATTACCGGTGATGAGGTCATTCATATCGTCGGCCCACCACAGGCATTCCAGAGGTGGTTCCGCAAAACGTTTTCCCATCCGCTTCTTCGCATCACGTTTGATGGGATAGATCACGGTGAAAAGCCATTTGATCGCTTGAGCGAAGGATGCCCCTTCAGGGTTACCGCTGCCATCGATCACAGCAAACTGCATGTCAGGAACATCGACAAACGAGAAATGGTCGCTTGGCGGGCGGTATAGGTCATACAGTCTGTCTCTGAAATCGGTCGTGGTCATCGTTGTGTCCTCATGTGTTCCATGGTTTGCAGGTCATGTAATCCAGAGTTTTCTGCAGCCAGTCTGCCTCTGACTTGAGTTGAGCGATGGAGTAGTCAAAGAGGGCTTCGACGTGATCAGGCAAAGGTTGTTGGTCTAATTGGATGTTTTCAATTCGGGAGATTTCATTTTGTATTACTTCGCCACGCTCGCTTAAGGCGTTAAGGGCTTGGTCTCGTTGCAGCGTCGGCCAATGGATCATGCCCAAGAGGAGGGATGAGTATGTTGGACGAACTGTTGTGATAGCTGAGAGGGTTTGTGCAATGAGAGCTTGGTGGCCTGCCTCTGTCATGAGGAAGCTCTTCTTTGTTTTAACACCAGTGGGCTTTTCTGCTGTGACGAGGCCTTTCTTCTCCAGCTTGCCTAGCACGAAGTAGATGGAAGAGAACCCGATTTGCGTCCACTCGCGCATGCCTCGCTGCTCTATGACCTGCTCCAGCTCATAGCCATGGCGGGGCATCTCGGAGACAAGGCCGAGGACGAGCAGTTCGCTGTCAGTGAGGCTTTCAGACATACTATCCTAGCCTTAGAATAAAATTATATTCTAGTACTAGAATAGGTAGTGTTGAGTCGTCAACGTCTGGCTTTTCAGAGGATGATGTGTGGGGAGGGTTATTGTTTGCGGGTGATCATGACGAGCATGTTGTCGCGTAGGCTGACATGCTGGCGATAGAGCAGGAGGCAGCGGCAGCTGAATTCACTTTCCCGCTTTTGGAAGTACTCGGCATAGCGATGAATGTCGTGCCGGTTCACATCCTCGATCATGTAAACGCCATTGCTTGCTAGCAGGTCTACAATGTTCTCGAAGAAGACAATCCCCGCTTCATAATGGTGGAGGCCATCATCGATGATCAGGTCGTAGGGCTCTGGCTTTGTGGTGGTTTTGAAGCCTGAGATGCTTTCCGGGCTGGTCTGATCCACCTGATAGGTCTGAATGCGAGAGTCAGAGAATAAGCATTTTTCGTCAATGTCGAGGCCGGTTATCTCAGCATTGGGGAAATAGTCTCTCCAGACGCGAAGGGAAGCGCCGGGTTTGCCTTCTTTGCCCATGTTTGAAAGGCAGCTGGTATCGTTTGTGCCGATGCCGCATTCGAGCACGTTTGTGATCTTGTCTCGGCAATGATCGAAAATCATGCTGTAGAAATCGGTGTAAGTGTGAGGCTCCCAATTGAACTGGGTGGTTTCTGGGCAGTTGGTGCCTTTATCGCTGCCGTACACATCGCAGAGTTGAGCCAGATAGCTGTTTTTTGCAGGTGCGTAGAACGCTTCAATACGCTGTCCGAGATGCACTTCAACGGATGCTCGTGTTCTTTCCAGTTTAGTTTTTGGGGTGAGCTGTCGGAGGACCTTGTTAAAATCGAGCGTGCTTGAAGTGTTCATGTTTTGCCGCTTCTTACAAATTAGAGCTGAAAGAAGCGTAGATTAACATTCTCAGGTTCTGGGAATACTCCCGCCTTTCTGGTGCAGATTTCCTTGGTGTGAAGCGGGAGGTCGTCTGTAATAAAAAAGGGCCGCCGAAGCAGCCCTTTCTTGAACTTGATTAATGTCGGATCAGACAAGTGCACCGTGGCAATGCTTGTACTTTTTGCCAGACCCACACGGACAAGGCTCATTACGACCTACACGACCCCATGTTTCGGGATCATCTGACTCACGACCGTCTGGTGCAGATGCTGCACGTGCTTCAGCCAGTTGGCGGTCTGCTTCCATCATCTCGTCTTCACCAGTCATAGGATTGGTGTGATGTGCTTCCATGTGGGAAGGCATCTGCGGTGTTTCCGGAGCCTGCTGCTGAACCAATTCAACCATCATCAACTGTGATGTAGTGGTCTGGCGAAGGGTGCTCAGCATGTTTTCAAAGAGAGTGAAGGACTCTGTTTTGTATTCCTGAAGTGGATCACGCTGTGCGTAGCCACGCAGGCCAACCGCGGAGCGCAGGTGATCAAGGTTCGCCAGATGCTCACGCCACAGGTTGTCTATGGTTTGCAGAAGAACTGCACGCTCGATCTGACGCATAACGTCTGGACCGTAGTTTGCAGCCTTACTCGCCATAACCTGGTTGGCTTCCTTCTTCAGGCGCGCGGTGACTTCTTCGTCTGCAATGCCTTCCTCGTTTGCCCACTCAATAATTGGCAGGTCGAGGTTCAGCTTTGTGCGTGCTTCTTCCTGAAGGCCTTCTGTGTCCCACTGCTCAGGGTAAGCGCGTTCTGGAATGTGTGCTGCGACGAGATCTTCGACGAACTCTTCGCGCATTTCCACAACAGCTTCCTGAGTAACTTCAGGGTCCATCATTTCAAGGCGCTGATCGAAGACCACTTTACGCTGATCGTTCATCACGTCATCGAACTTCAGCAGGTTCTTACGAATGTCGAAGTTGCGCGCTTCCACTTTCTGCTGAGCTTTTTCCAGTGCTTTGTTGATCCAAGGGTGAACGATTGCTTCACCGTCCTGCAGGCCAAGCTTCTGAAGCATGGAGTCCATGCGCTCAGAACCGAAGATGCGCATCAGATCATCCTGAAGAGACAGGAAGAACTTGGAGTGACCAGGGTCACCCTGACGGCCAGAACGACCGCGCAGCTGGTTATCAATGCGGCGGCTTTCGTGGCGCTCGGTTGCGACAACGTAGAGGCCACCGGCCTGAAGAGCTTTTTGCTTGAGCGCTTCAACTTCTTTTTTGATGGCGTCTTCTTTTGCAGTACGTTCAGCGCCCTCAGGCATGTCGCCCAGTTCGTTCGCGATACGCATTTCAACGTTACCACCGAGCTGGATATCTGTACCACGGCCAGCCATGTTGGTTGCAATGGTCACAGCACCAGGCACACCTGCCTGTGCGATGATGCTTGCTTCCTGTTCATGGTAACGTGCGTTCAGAACTGCAAAGACTTTCTTTTTACCTGCATCCTTGCCGGTGTACATGCTTGCAAAGCCGAGCGGGTCTGACACATCGATCTGAGTGTAGCCGTTCTTGACGAGCAGCTCTGCGAGCATCTCGGATTTTTCAATGGATGTTGTACCTACCAGAACAGGCTGACCGCGTTCATGGCAGTCATCTACGAGCACCTGAATGGCGTCGTACTTTTCGGCAACTGTGCGGTACACTTCATCGTCGTCATCGACACGCTGAACAGCAACGTTGGTTGGAATATCCACCACGTCCAGGCTGTAGATGTCCATGAACTCTTCAGCTTCCGTCATTGCTGTACCGGTCATACCAGCCAGCTTGTCGTACATGCGGAAGTAGTTCTGGAATGTGATGGACGCGAGTGTCTGGTTCTCTGGCTGGATAGCAGCTTTTTCTTTTGCTTCCAAAGCCTGGTGGAGGCCCTCAGAGAAACGACGGCCCGGCATCATGCGGCCAGTGAACTCGTCAATAATAACGACTTCGTCGTTGCGGACGATGTAATCTTTATCGCGTTGGAAAAGCTTATGCGCTTTCAGACCCTGCTGAAGATGGTGAACAGCTGTCACGTTCTCCACGTCATAAAGCGATTCGCCCTTCAGAAGATCTGCTTCTGTCAAGAGTTGCTCAAGCTTCTCGTTACCTGCTTCAGTAAAGGTTGCGGAGCGAGCTTTCTCGTCGAGTTCAAAGTCTTCTTCAGTCAACTGAGGAATAAATGTATCGATGAGATTGTAGAAGTCTGTACGATCTTCCAGCGGGCCGGAAATAATCAAAGGTGTACGAGCTTCATCAACGAGAATGGAGTCGACTTCATCCACGATCGCATAATGATGCGGGCGCTGGCACATGGATTCACGATCATACTTCATGTTGTCACGAAGGTAATCGAAGCCGAATTCGTTGTTGGTGCCGTATGTGACGTCTGCTGCATAAGCGGCTTTGCGCTCTTCATCAGGGATGCCGTGGACGATCAAACCAGTTGTCAGACCGAGGAACCGGTAAACCTGACCCATCCATTCGATATCACGTGTTGCCAGGTAATCGTTCACAGTCACAACGTGAACGCCCTTACTTGTCAATGCGTTAAGGTATACTGGAGCAGTCGCAACAAGGGTCTTACCTTCACCGGTGCGCATTTCGGTGATTTCTCCAGCATGGAGAACCATACCACCGATGAGCTGCACGTCGTAGTGACGAAGACCAAGGACGCGGCGGGAAGCTTCCCGCACGACTGCAAATGCCGGGACCAAGAGGTCGTCCAGCTTAGCGCCGTTTGCCAGTTGCTCGCGGAACTCGTCAGTTTTGGCTCTCAGCTGTTCATCTGTCAGAGCTTCCATTTCCGGCTCCAAAGCAGAAATAGCGTCTACTGTGGGCTTGAGTGTCTTAATCCGACGGTCATTTGCTGAACCAAATATCTTACGAGCGAGTGCGCCGAGCCCCACCATGTGGCGGTCCTTCCTACTTTGGGCGCGCCGGTTTTTTCACGTCGCGGTCGGGCCCTAAAAATCTTCACATTCGTGATCTAACCAGTCAAAACTCTGTGAGTCTGATCTGGGTCACAGCATATTAAACACCTGCGAGTAAAAAAGCAGGCGACAGAGAGATAAGAGTGGGCCGAAAGGTTGTCAACGGCAGTTGCCGTCGCAATATAGTGCTTTGTTGTTTTGCAACTCTTTTTAAACTCTCCATAAACAGGAAAGAAAGTGATCTTATGCTTCGTAAATTTACAGGGATCCTAGGTAGTTCAGTTGCTGTTGCTGCTCTGGTTATTGGGCTGAGTGCAGCGCAGGCACAGGATGCTGATGCGGCTCCAGATCTGGACAAGCCAGTTGCGAAGGTTGGCCAGAGCGTTATTACCGAAGCTGATCTTGCTTATGCAGCTCAAGATTACGCGCAGCAGCTGCAGCGTGTTCCACCAACCGAATGGCGCAAGGTTTTGACCGATGTGTTGGTTGAGATGAACCTGCTTGCAGAAGCTGGCGCAGAAGAAAAACTTGCAGAAACTGATGATTTTAAACGCTTAATGGCATTTGAGCGCACGCGTGCACTTCGCAATGCGTATTTCCAGAAGTACATTCAGAGCGCTATCACCGAAGACGAAGTTAAGGCTGCTTACGAGGCTGAGTATGCCAACTATCAGGGTGCTCCAGAGATCAATGCAGCGCACATCCTTGTAGAGAAGGAAGATGAGGCGAAGGACATCATTAAGCAGCTCGAAGGTGGTGCAGACTTTGCTGAGCTTGCAAAGGAAAAGTCCACTGGTCCTTCCGGCCCTAACGGTGGTGACCTTGGTTTCTTCGGAAAAGGCCAGATGGTCCCTGAGTTTGAAACAGCTGCTTTTGCTCTGAAACCGGGTGAGTTTACAAAAGAGCCTGTGCAAACACAGTTCGGTTATCACGTAATCCTGAACAAGGAAGCACGCACACAGTCCGCTCCAGCCTTTGAAACGGCTGAAGGTCAGATCCGTCAGGAGCTGGTTCTGACGAAATTCCGTGAGGTGCTTGAAGAGCTGAAAGCCAAGAACACTGTGGAAATCATCGGTGCCGATGCTGATGAAGCGAAAGCTGAAGAAAGCAAATAATAGGCTAGTGCTTATTAGCTTTGCTGATTATTGAAATAAAACATCTTGTTTTTGTAGCCTCGGATGGCTTAGGCCTTCCGGGGCTACTTTTTTGCTGCATAGACACAGTTTTCTTCGGGAGGTTTTCATGTCCGCGACCATTTCTCCACTCGCACCCAAGTCCTATCCAGAACTTCCGGAAGTTAAGGGCGTTCGAATGGCAACTGCTGCAGCTGGTCTGAAGTATGAAGGACGTACTGACGTTCTCCTGGCTGTGTTTGATGAGCCTGCTCAGATTGCTGGTGTGTTCACGACATCTAAATGCACGAGTGCTCCGGTTGACTGGTGTAAGCAGAACCTTTCCAAGGGTGTTGCGCGTGCAATTATGGTCAACTCCGGGAATGCGAATGCGTTTACGGGCAAGAAGGGGCTCGCATCTGTGGAGCTTTCAGCGGACATCCTTTCAAAGGCGAGCGGGTTTGCTGCGGATGAGCTTTATCTGGCGTCTACCGGGGTGATTGGCGAGCCGCTGCCGGCTGAGAAATTTGCTGGTGTGGCTGGTGGCCTGGTGGCTGATGCTGTCGCTGACAAGTGGATGGACGCAGCCAAAGCGATCATGACCACGGATACCTATCCTAAGATGAGCACACGTCGTGTGAAGCTGGGTGATGTGACGGTTACGTTGAATGGTATTGCAAAAGGTGCCGGTATGATTGCGCCTGATATGGCGACCATGCTTGGCTTCTTGTTCACTGACGCTCCGATTAAAGCGCCTGCTTTGCAGAGCTTGCTTTTTGAGTGTGTGGGCGGCTCTTTTAATTCCATCACGGTTGATAGTGATACGTCCACCTCAGACACTGTGCTGTTGGCAGCTACTGGGTCTGCTGGGGGTGACTGGATTGAAAGTGCTGCGGATCCGCGTCTCGCGGAGTTCCGTGAAGCTCTCTCCAGCATGATGCTTGAGCTGGCTCAGATGATCGTTCGTGATGGGGAAGGTGCGACCAAGTTTGTTGAAGTGCGAGTGGAAGGTGCTGAGAGCGATACTTCTGCAAAGCGGATTGCTATGGCGATTGCAAACTCTCCATTGATGAAAACTGCATTTGCTGGCGAAGATGCGAACTGGGGCCGCGTTGTGATGGCAGTTGGTAAGGCTGGTGAGCCTGCTGATCGTGATAAACTGGCGATTTGGTTCGGCGATATCCGTGTTGCGGTTGAAGGAGAGCGGGATCCAGATTACAGCGAGGAAGAAGCGTCTGCTGTCATGAAAGAAGACGAGATCATTCTGAAAGTTGATCTTGGCATCGGAAATGGCCGTGCGACTGTCTGGACTTGTGACCTCACCAAGGAATATGTGGCAATCAATGGTGACTACAGAAGCTAAGCGAGTTCAACCTCGCCAACCGAATTGCGATCTGGAAACGGTGTTGAAGCTGGAGCAGGCAAATCTGAATTGCTTTCCCAGCCTCATGGCGCATCATGATGGGAGCTGGATTTCCCGTCTCTCGCCAGGTGGCAGTGCGCGCCGTAATAACTCTCTGAATTTTTATGATGCCCAAGACGGTGATGAAGCCGAGAGCCGATTGGATTCTGCACGAGCACGCTTTAAGCGACTTGAGACGGCGTTTCATGTTCGCTGGACACCTTTGGTTCCCACAGATGTGGATCAGGTGCTGACCTCTCAGAAGTATGCTCGCGTTGATGAGACTCTGGTGCTGTCACGATCCATTTGGGGGCTTGGTGATACTGATGTGCCTAAAGGGTACAAACTCTCCGAAGTCTCACTGAATGAATGGATTTCTAGTTACGCGCAGGTTGACGGTGCAAAGCATGGGGAGCCGTTGAGTGAAACAGAGCAGGCACTTCATGATGTGCTTTCAAGAGTGACTGTCGAACTGATCGCGCTAGTGCTTGAAACTGAAGATGGTGTTCCAGCAGCTGTTCTGCTTGGTGTGGTGGATGGCGATCTACTCGGCATCTTTAGTGTGAAGACGGCTGAAGCGTTTCGTCGTCAGGGACTGGCTTATGCTTTGATGTGCGAAGTGCAGAGTCTAGGGGCTAAGCGCGGTGCCGAGACTGCCTGGTTGCAAGTGGTGGCAGATAATGCTGCTGCTGTAGAGCTCTACGATTCCCTCGGGTATCGCGAAGCCTATGCTTATCACTATTGCAAAGATGCCCAGCCTTAAGAAAATCAGTAAAATTTCACTCGGGACCTTTGGTATGGTTTCCAAAAGGTTTTCAGAGTGGTCCTTTGTGAAACGGGAAAATAAATGAAAATTGTGATGGTTGCGGCGTGTGCCTTGATTGATGCTGATAACCGCATTCTGCTTGCTCAGCGCCCTGAGGGCAAATCAATGGCGGGTTTCTGGGAGTTTCCGGGTGGGAAGATCGAAGCCGGTGAGACACCAGAGGACTGTTTGATCCGTGAATTATCTGAGGAACTGGGAATTACAGTTAAAAAAGAGTGCCTTGCTCCCCTAAGTTTCGCGAGCCACACTTACGAAGATTTTCATCTGCTGATGCCACTTTACGTTTGTAGGCGCTGGTCGGGCACACCTCACGGGGCAGAGGGGCAAAACCTGAAATGGGTACGGGCAGTGCGTTTACGTGATTATGAAATGCCACCAGCAGATGAGCCGCTGATCCCGCATCTAATCGACCTTGTGTCTTGTTAGCGGGAGATCACGGAGAACAAGAGGCAGTAATGGCGTTGAATGAGAAAGCGTATCACAATCAGAAATGTGGATTTACGATTGCTCATATGACCGAAGACGAGCGCGGAGCCGCTGCAGTTGAATACGCCATTCTTGCCGCTTTGATTGTTCTTGCCATTGCCGCCAGCCTGACTGCAATTAGCAGCACGATTTCGGACAACTTCCAGTTCATCTCAGATACTTTGCTTGCCGCGATTTCTGGCTAATCAGGACTTTATTTCTTTTGTTCCAAGAGCTTCGGCCAGGCTGTGCTTTGCAGAGCCGGGCTTTAGAGGTTTTTGCTGCGATTCATGTGGTGCCCAGCCGGACAGAGATGCGAAAGTGAAGGTTGCACGGATGCGTCCATCTGCATCTGAGTAATCCTGTGCATAGATCTCTGCCGCTTTCATGAAGACCTTCTTGCTTGTCGGTGACTTCAAGCGATCTTTCAAAGGGTTCGTTGCGCCCATTGCGCGCAGAT
>NZ_LCWX01000164.1:18700-19989 GCF_001431305.1 Pseudovibrio sp. POLY-S9 | reverse complement strand
CTCTGATCAAGTCAAACATGGTGTCATATCTGACGGTTAGCCGATCTATGTCGGTTACTGGGAGTGCGAAACCTGCGCGTTGGAGAAGGCCGCCAAGATCTCTGGTATCTGCAAATGGGATAACGCGTGGTGATACGCCTTCACTAACTTCCATCTCGGCGCGCATCAGACAGTCTCTTAACTCCGCAAGGGTATCAGTTCCTAATAAGAGGCCGAGGAAAAGGCCATCTGGTTTTAAGGCACGTTTGATCTGGACGAGTGTTCCTGGAAGATCGTCGAGCATCTGCAAGTTAAGTGAAGATACAATCAGGTCCAGGCTTTCCGGTGTGAAAGGCAGGACGGCGTCATCTACAATCAAATCAGGCTCAGAAAGGTTTGGGTCTGCACCGAACAGATCGGCTCGCAGCAGGTGTTTGACTTTTCCTGACGTCTTTAGTGCTTCAAAGATGTGGCCAGTGTGACCGCCGAGATCTACTCCGCAGTCAAACTCTCTGCTGATGAATTCCAGACGATCTTGCAAATCTGCGGCAGCTGCCTTCATCAGGAAATCAGCGCCTTCTTGCGCTCTCTTCAATGCAGTCATGCGACGTTGTGCAATGAGTTTACGATCAAAGAGAGTGTGTTCGCTCATGAGGGCGCCTTTGGCCAGACTGTGCTGTGTGTGCACTATTGGAAATTATAACCCCATTGAACATGGAGTGATGTTCGACGGAGGCTTTGTTAGCTTAATTCTTCTGCAGATATATACGGTGAGCACAGATGAGCGACAAGTTTTCTTCTCTGGAGTGGTTGCCTGATGCAGTGGATAGAGCTGAGCAACCTCTTAAACTCAGCTTTCTTGATATGAAGGTGGCCTCTCATCTAAGGCGCGGACTGAACTTTGCTCTGGATGCTCTGTTTCCTCATAGCTGTCCGATTTGTAACCATTTGGTTCAAGGTGAAGGTGGTTTGTGTCTGCCTTGTTGGCAGACACTGGAACTGATATCGGCGCCTTATTGTGAGCGGCTTGGTGTTCCTCTGCATTATGAATTGAGACCGAACGCCTGGAGCGCTGCTGCTCTTGTTAATCCGCCTGATTATGACCGAGCCCGGGCCGCAGCCCTCTACAACGGGCCCGCGCGCGAGCTGGTGAAGCGGTTTAAGTTTTATGGAGAGATCCGGTTATCGAAGTTTCTTGCCAGGTGCATGCTCAATGCAGCGGCAGAACTTGTCGTTTCGGAGAGTTTTCTTATTCCAGTTCCTCTCCACAAGTCGCGCTTACGTGAGCGCACCTATAATCAATCTGCTTT
>NZ_LCWX01000164.1:10614-18600 GCF_001431305.1 Pseudovibrio sp. POLY-S9 | reverse complement strand
GCTGGCGAACGATGTCGGGCGTCATTTAGAGGGGCAAGTGCTTCTTGATGGCTTGGTTCGAACACGGCGTACCAACCAGCAAGTCGGCCTCAAGCGAGGGGCACGGACAGCTAATGTGAAAGGTGCCTTTGCAGTTGCGGATCATTTCCTGTCAGAGGTATCTGGTGCTCATGTGGTGCTGGTTGATGATGTGCTGACGACAGGGGCAACTGTTGAAGAATGTGCGCGGGTTTTGAAGGCTGCAGGTGCGGAACAGGTTGATGTACTTGTTTTTGCTCTGGTCGATCCTGAAAATATGTCTGATGATAGTGATTGAGTGTTGTTGAGGGGCTGTCTTTGCCTATGCGATATAACGAAGTGATCAACTTGAGTTGAGGTGGACTTGCGGTTTACTTGGTCGTGAGCCATATAGACTTCAGTTTTGATGGCTGAATTTCTATTGGCCTTCGCTGTGTATCCAAAGGACAAGAATATGGCTCAAGTTACTATCTACACCCGTGATATGTGCGGCTTCTGTGCTCGTGCAAAAAGACTTCTTGATGAGAAGGGTGTTGATTATAAAGAATTTAACTACAGCGAAGATCCAACGATCCGTAAGGAAATGATTGCCAAAGCAAATGGTGCAAACACATTCCCGCAGATCTTTATCGGATCTGAGCATATTGGCGGTTGTGATGACCTGTTTGCATTGGAACGCCGCGGACACCTTGATGGTCTGCTGAGCGTTGGTCTTTAAAGAAGCTTAGGAAGCGTATTGCAAACTACGCTTTGAAAGTGAGAGTTGATGACAAGTTTTGTGGCTGCATGTGTCCAGATGAGAACGGGACGTAACCCGTTCGAAAATCTTGATGCCTGTGAGGCGTTGATAAGAGAAGCTGCTGCTGAAGGCGCGGTTTATGTGCAAACGCCTGAGATGACCAATGTGCTGGAACGTAGCCGCAAAGCGCAACTTGCTGCCTCCAGTTTCGAAAGTGATGATCCATTTTTGAAACAACTGGGCTCGCTTGCTGATGAATTGAATATCTGGATCCATATCGGATCTCTGGCAATTCGGCTTGAAGATGACAAACTGGCCAACCGCGGCTTTATGATTTCTCCTGAAGGCGAGATCACCGCTCGTTATGATAAAATCCATATGTTCGATGTGGATCTGCCAAACGGAGAAAGCTGGCGTGAGTCTGAAAGCTACAGCGCAGGCAATGTGTCTCCGGTTGTTGATCTAGGCGTGGCCAAGCTTGGTATGGCGATTTGCTATGATATTCGTCAACCAGCGTTGTTCCGCGAGCAATCAAAGGCTGGCGCACAGGTTTTGACTGGTCCGGCTGCTTTCACCAAGCAAACAGGTGAAGCGCATTGGCATGTGCTGCAACGCGCGCGGGCGATTGAAAACGGTGCCTTTGTTGTGACTGCTGCGCAAGGTGGAACACATGAAGATGATCGTCAGACCTATGGTCACAGCTTAATGGTTGACCCTTGGGGGCAAGTGATCGCAGAACTTGATCATGATGCACCAGGTGTTTTGTTGGGTGAACTTGACATGGCTAAAGTGGATGAAGCACGTCGGCGTGTTCCAGCCATCAAGAATGCGCGTGAGTTTTCCGTAGCAACTGTTTCCCTCAATGGGGAGATGGTCAGTTGATTAACTATTCACTTGCCTGCGATGATGGGCATGAATTTGATGGATGGTTCCGGAATTCTGGCGATTACGAAAAGCAGAAAGAATTAGGTCTGGTCACGTGCCCGTTTTGTGACAGTGCATCGGTCCATAAACGCTTGATGGCGCCGAATGTTTCTACATCGAGAAGCCAGAAGAAGGCTCAGGTTGAACATCAGGTTTCGCAGGCCGTTGCTGCTGCTCAGGCAAAAGCTACAGAAAAGGCCACGAGTGAACCAAAGCCCGGCGGTGGAACTGCGCCAGCAAGTTCTGAGCAATCTGTTGCCACGACAACTCCAGCTGTTGATCTGCAGAAGGTTCCTGAGAAAGCAAAGGAGCTGGTGGAAGCTCTGCGAGAGTTCCGCAAACAGGTTGTGAGCAACTCAGAGTATGTTGGCGACAAGTTTGCTGAGGAAGCACGTAAGATCCACTACGGCGAAACTGAAGAGCGTGGGATTTATGGAGAAACTACTCCCGATGATGCTCAGGAGCTTTTGGAAGAGGGTATTGAGCTGATGCCGCTGCCGGTGCTGCCAGAAGACCGCAACTGAATTTTTATGCTGTCATGATGGCAGAACGAAAGGCGCCTCGTTTAGCAGGGCGCCTTTTTTGTTCTGTTACTCAATCAGGCTGACACGTCTTTTCTGCCAGGGGCTCGGGGGGCGGAAGGCTTATCTGCGCTCTTTGCCCGGCTGCGTGTGCTTGTTGACTTGCGAGGCACTCTACGGCGAGGTTTAGCCGGAACTTTTGTTGGTGCGGCCTGTGCCATTGCCTTCAAATCATCAATGCTCGTCAAAGCTTCTGATGTTGCCTTCTGTGTTTTGGAAACCGTGCCCTTCATTGTAGAGGACATCTGGTTCATCTGGCGGGCGCCTTCCTGACGGCAATCTTCAAAAGCTTCCTGCATGAAGTCGCTGGCAAGTTTTGAGAATTCAATGCCAGTTGGACAATCCCAGATCTCCTGAACGAAATCTGTGTTGGCTTTCATGCGCTTGTTAAAGAAGGACATGTTTGCGTGCATGATTGCCTGATAGTTCTCAAGCATGGACTTGTTGTTGGAAATTGCGTGCTCCAACGCTGTGTTGGAAAGTTGGTCTCCGCCCTGTGCCCAAAACCAGCCTTGCCAAGGCAGTCCATCTGTCGCAACGGTCCAGCGGTCCATTGCTTCTTTCATTTCTTTGTCGATGTTTAACATCGTGTCTCCTCCGGACTTTGATCAAGTTCTCGGGCGGCGATCTAGGTCTTGAGACAATATTCTTCGAGCGATCAGGGAGTTTGGAAGAAGCTCGTTTGCCGGTAACTTACGCCGCGTACACCCTCCTGTTTATAGGCGCTAATATTGGCAAAATGATATTCTGGATTCTAAGGGATTTCAGCGGCTTTTTTCTGAAGAACTAGTTAAATTTGCAGGCGTAGCTACGTATCCAGCCAGTCCTGAATGAGTTCGCTGGTGTGGACCGGGTGTTCCAGAGTAGAAAGATGGCCGCAATCCGGGATGATGTGAAGTTTGCTATTTGGTATTGCATCATGCATTTCGCGGCATCTATCCAGAGGAAGTAAGCTGTCTTCTTCGCCTGCGACGATCATCGTCGGGCACTGGATTGCCGTTAGACCTGGTCTTTGGTCGCGGCGGTTGATGATTGCGTTTTGCTGCTTCAGGAAGTTATCAGCGCCAATATCAGCAGCCATGTCGAAAACCACTTGCCGAAGCGCTGTATCGTCGTGGCGGGCAGGGTGGACAAGTTGAGGGTATTGCATGGAGGCGATTTTGTGGAAGCCTCCCTTCCTTGCAATCTCCATCTGCGTATGGCGAAGCTGTGTCTGGGCCGCAGTGTCGTCTCTGGCATTGGTGTTTATGAGGGCAAGACGGCTGACACGATTAGGAGCCAGTCGAATCACCTCCAGAGCGACGTAACCCCCCATGGACATGCCGAGGAGAGCGAATTTTTCCGGGGCGTGTTCCAGCAATCTCTTTGCCATGGCTTCAATGGAATCCATGTCGCAGGTTTCGGCAATGATGATTGGACGCTCTTTCAGAGAGTTGATCTGAGGGCCAAACAAAGTGCCGGTGCTGGTAAGGCCGGGAATGAAAGCGACAGTTTCGGCAGGTGCTGTTTCTGGCATTTTCATTCTCCTTAATAATTGGATGCCAGCTGCTACTCTGGCTTTCGAGCTATTACCATGTAGTTTACATCCAGATCGGTTGTTCTGGACCAGCTGTCTGTCAGCGGATTGAAGCTCACACCGCAGCGCTCGTAAATGTTCATGCCGGATTCATTGAGGGGTGCTTCCAGTTCTTCCGGGCGAACCAGCTTCTCATATTGGTGGGTGCCTTTTGGCAACCAGCGGAGAACGCGCTCAGCCGCGACAATCGCGAGGGCATAGGCTTTCAGAGTTCTGTTGATAGTTGCAACGAACATCATTCCACCGGGACGCACAAGATCTGCACAGGAGTTCATGAACAGTGGAACGTCTGCAACATGCTCCACGACTTCCATGTTGAGCACGATGTCGAATTGTTCGCCTGCCTCAACCAGAGATTCAGCGGTTTGTGCGCGATAGTCGATGTTGAGGCCGGATTGCTGTGCATGAAGTGTGGCGACTTTGATGTTGGTTTCAGATGCATCTGCTCCAACAACGGTTGCGCCCATGCGAGCCATGGGCTCAGCGAGTAGGCCACCGCCGCAGCCGATGTCCAAAATCCGTAGGCCTTCTAATGCCTTAGGGGATGTTTCGTCTCGACCAAAGTGGTCACAGGCATACTCCTTGATATAGGAGATGCGAACTGGACTGAATTTGTGGAGAGGGCGAAACTTTCCAGTCGGATCCCACCATTCCGATGCAATTGATGAGAAATGCGCAACTTCCGCCGGGTCGATTGTGGTTTGTGCCGGGTTTTTGGCGGCGTTGCTTGGTTTTTGCGCGGTGCTCATAGCTCAACTCTCCACTTTCATCCCGGTACTGGTGGGTCTAATCGCGGTTTTTGTCAAGCCGCTGGTTGCGATAGAAGGGCGCTAGTTGTATGGATTAGCGCCGTTTGTAGTGATGATCGGTTCATCACAAAGGCCCTCGGAGGAATTTGGGAAGCGATGGCCCGTTTGGTTATGAAGTTTGGCGGCACCTCCGTTGCCGACCTAGAGCGTATTAGAAATGTTGCGCGGCATGTAAAGCGTGAAGTGGAAGCAGGCAACCAGGTTGCTGTTGTCGTGTCCGCTATGGCTGGCGTGACGAATACCTTGGTCGGTTATACAAGAGATGCTGCAGCGCTGCATGATGCGCGTGAATATGATGCGGTTGTTGCCTCTGGTGAGCAGGTAACGTCCGGCTTGTTGGCGATTGTGCTGCAAGATATGGGTGTGGAAGCGCGATCCTGGCAAGGATGGCAGATTCCTATCCGTACGAATGAAGCCCATGGCGCAGCGCGTATTGAGAGTATTGAAGGTCAAACTCTCATTGAACGCCTGGAGCGTGGACAGGTTGCGGTGTGTGCCGGTTTCCAGGGCGTTGCCCCGGACAACAGGCTTGCGACGCTTGGACGTGGTGGATCTGATACCAGTGCAGTGGCAATTGCTGCTGCAATTCAGGCAGACCGCTGTGATATCTACACGGATGTGGACGGTGTTTATACCACTGACCCGCGTGTGGTGGCCAAGGCAACCCGTTTGGAACGTGTTGCGTTTGAAGAGATGCTGGAAATGGCTTCTCTTGGTGCAAAGGTTTTGCAGGTCCGCTCTGTTGAGATGGCGATGGTTCACGGCGTTCGTACGTTTGTACGTTCCAGCTTTGATGATCCGGATGCCCCGCAGATTAGCGCTGACGGAACACCTGTAGGTACACTTATTTGCGACGAGGACGAGATTTTGGAACAACAAGTCGTCACTGGCATCGCTTACTCAAAAGACGAAGCACAGATTTCTATCCGCAACGTTGCTGACAAGCCTGGCATTGCGTCCAGAGTGTTTGGCCCGTTGGCTGAAGGCAACATCAACGTAGATATGATCGTCCAGAACATCTCACCAGATGGGAAGACGACTGATATCACCTTTACCGTTCCAGAGAGTGATTACGAGCGTGCGCGCAAGGTAATTGAGGAGAACGTCGAGGAAATTGGCTTCGAGAATATCGAAGGCGCGACTGATGTTGTAAAAGTTTCCGTAATCGGCATGGGTATGCGTTCGCATGCCGGTGTTGCAGCCCAGTGTTTTGAAGGCCTGGCTGAGAAGGGGATTAACATCCGCGCGATTACGACATCTGAGATTAAAATCTCTGTTCTGATCGATTCCGCGTATACGGAACTTGCGGTTCGTACTCTCCATTCGCTATACGGACTTGACGGCTAGGTTTCCTACTGTCGAGAATATTGTTGTGTCTTGGACAACTTCCAAGGCACAACGTGGCCTGTTAAAAAGGCCAGCAGAATTATAGGTAGGGCGGAGCATGCGCAGCAGCTTGGCCGGACCGCGCGTACTCCTCCGTAAGCTTCGTGAAGTGATGGCGGAGCCGATTAATGCGCAGGAACGGCTCGACAAGATTGTACGTCTGATCGCGGCAAACGTGGTTGCGGAAGTGTGTTCCGTGTACATTTTGCGCGCGGATGGGGTTCTTGAGCTGTATGCGACAGAGGGCCTTAATAAGGACGCGGTTCACCATACTTCTCTGAAGGTTGGTGAGGGTCTTGTTGGCTTGATTTCCTCTGATGCCAGACCGCTCAACCTACCAAATGCGCAGGCGCACCCGGCGTTTGCCTATCGTCCTGAGACGGGTGAAGAGAATTACAACTCCTTCCTTGGTGTGCCGATCCTGCGTGCGGGACGTACGCTTGGCGTGCTTGTTGTTCAGAACAAAGACCACCGGACCTACTTTGAAGACGAAGTAGAAGCCCTGCAGACCACCGCGATGGTTATCGCGGAGATGGTCGCAGCGGGTGAGCTGGAAGCGATTGCACAGCAAGGCACAACGATTGATGTGATCCGTCCGATGCATCTGAAGGGTGTCGCCCTTGCTGATGGTATTGGCCTTGGCCACGTTGTTCTGCATGAACCGCGTGTGGTTATCACCAATCTGATTGCCGAGGATGCGGACACTGAAAAGAAGCGCCTCGAAGAATCTGTCACGCGCTTGCGTCAGTCGCTTGATCATATGCTGGCAAGCGGTGAGTTTTCCCAGCACGGCGAACACCGTGAAGTTCTGGAAGCTTACCGGATGTTTGCCTATGACCGCGGATGGATCCGGAAGATTGATGAAGCGATCCGCAATGGTTTGACGGCTGAAGCTGCAGTTGAGAAAGTTCAGAGCGATACGCGCGCTCAGATGCTCCGACAGACAGATCCGTATTTGCGTGAGCGCCTGCATGATCTTGATGATCTGGCGCACCGCCTCATTCGCGAGCTGATGGGCAAGAACCACAGCGGCGAAGATGATCTGCCGAAAGACGCCATCATCATTGCGCGTAACATGGGCGCCGCTGAACTGCTGGATTATGACCGGGATCGTATTCGCGGCCTCGTTCTGGAAGAAAGCGGCCCAACCAGTCACGTGACCATTGTTGCACGTGCGCTTGGCATTCCGACAGTTGGTCAGGTTGAAGACATTGTTTCCCTGGTGGAAGCGACTGATGCCATCATTGTGGATGGTGAGATCGGTCAGATCTTCCTTCGTCCAGCGAATGATGTTGAACAAGCTTTTGCAGACAAGGTGCGACTGCGCTCAAAGCGTCAGGAAATTTATCGCCAGCTTCGGGATGAACCAACCATTACCAAAGACGGTGTGGACGTTAAGCTTCAGCTGAATGCTGGTTTGCTGGTTGATTTGCCAAGCATGGAAGATGCTGGCGCTGATGGCGTTGGGCTTTTCCGTACTGAGTTGCAGTTTATGGTGGCTTCTGCTTTCCCAAGAATGCAGGAACAGCACACACTGTATTCCAAGGTGCTGGATGCAGCTGGTGACAAGCCAGTTACCTTCCGCTCTCTTGATATTGGCGGTGATAAAGTTCTGCCTTACTTGCGTCTGGCGCAGGAAGAGAACCCGGCCATGGGCTGGCGTGCGATCCGCTTTGGGCTTGATCGTCCGGGTTTGCTGCGGACTCAGATCAGAGCAATGTTGCATGCAGGGGCAGGGCGCTCCTTGCGCATCATGTTCCCGATGGTGGCAGATGTTTCTGAATTTCAGCAGGCGAAGGATTATGTTGAGCGCGAACTAAAGCATCTGCGCCAGCACGGTCATGATACGCCTAAAGAGCTGAAACTTGGTGTTATGCTGGAAGTTCCGGCGCTGCTTTACCAGCTTGAAGAGATCTACAAGGAAGTGGATTTCGTCTCTGTTGGCTCCAATGA
>NZ_LCWX01000164.1:6754-10514 GCF_001431305.1 Pseudovibrio sp. POLY-S9 | reverse complement strand
CTGTTCCAGTTCTTCTATGCGGTTGATCGAGGCAACACGTTGGTTGCGGAGCGATTTGAAGCTCTGTCTCCTAGTTTCCTACGCGCATTGCGTAAGATCGTTGTTATTGGCGATAAGATGGATACGCCCGTCACCCTTTGCGGTGAGCTTGGCGGCCAACCCCTTGCTGCGATGGCTTTGCTGGCGATCGGATATAGAAATCTCTCTATGTCTCCGGCTTCTATTGGTCCTGTTAAGGCGATGTTACGCTCTTTGGATCTATCAGCACTTTCAGAAGAGTTGCTGAAACAATTGGAAGCGGGTAAAGGGACGGACGACATTCGCGAGTTCCTGGCGAACTTTGCATCCGAAAATAATATTCCGGTATAAGCAGCGTATATTTCGATTGCCGCAGACCCGAGAGGCTGTCGCGCTTTTAGATTAGCTGACTAACGCTTGAGGAGTTGCCGCGAAATGCTGGCACCAGAAAAACTAGACACACTGCTAGCGCGCTTTGAAGGTATTGAGGCCGAGATGGCATCTGGTCCTGCGCCGGATGTTTATATCAAGCTTTCAAGGGATTATGCGGAACTCGATCCAATTGTGAAGTCCATTCGTGAACTCCGCAAAGCCGAAGGTGATCTGGAAGGTGCGGAAGCACTGCTGGCAGACCCTGAAAGCGATGCGGAGATGAAAGAGCTTGCACAGCTTGAGCGTGATGAGTTGACTGGTGTAGTTGAAGAGCTGACCCAGCAAGTGCGCATTGGGCTTTTGCCAAAAGACAAAGCTGACTCTCACGATGTTATTCTTGAAGTGCGCGCCGGCACAGGTGGTGACGAGGCAGCGCTGTTTGCTGGTGATCTCTTTCGTATGTATCAGCGCTTTGCAGACAATAATGGCTGGAAAGTTGAAGTGATGTCTTCTTCTGAGGGGGACATGGGCGGTTTTAAAGAAATCGTTGCTGCTGTGACTGGTCAGGAAGTGTTTGGTAAGCTGAAGTTTGAGTCCGGTGTTCACCGTGTACAGCGTGTGCCTGAGACTGAGTCTGGTGGCCGTATTCACACGTCTGCGGCGACCGTTGCTGTTCTTCCGCAGGCTGAAGAAGTGGACGTTGAGATCAATCCTGCTGATTTGCGCATCGATACATACCGTGCATCAGGTGCAGGTGGTCAGCACGTGAACACGACTGATTCCGCTGTTCGTATTGTGCACAATCCGACCGGGATTGTGGTTGCTGTGCAGGACGAGCGCTCTCAGCATAAGAACAAAGACCGCGCGATGAAGTTGCTGCGGGCGAAGATCTACGATGTGGAGCGTGAGCGTGCTGCGAATGAGCGGACCGAGGCCCGTCGTGTTCAGGTTGGTTCCGGTGATCGTTCTGAGCGTATCCGTACCTACAACTTCCCTCAGGGTCGTGTGACTGATCACCGTATTGGTTTGACGCTGTATAAGCTTGACCAGATGATCGCAGGCGAAGCTACGGGTGAAGTGATTGATGCTCTGATTATGGACCATCAAGCGAACTTGCTCGCCGATGAAGGACTTTAATGTCCGGCCTCTTCGATAATTTCGACCTCAAAAATGTGCAGGCTTTGTACCTAGCGGTGCGGAGCCTGTTTCGTGATGCAGACCTGGCTGAGGCAGATCTGGATGCGCGTGTCCTTGTTGCAGAAGCCCTTAGAATTGAGCCGAGAAACCTGATTCTGGAATATGATCAGGTGATCAAGCCTGAGACGCTGGCGGTTGTTTCCCGATATGTGGAAGAACGCCTTGCTGGAAAGCCGGTAGGACGTGTTCTAGGGAAGCGGGAGTTTTGGGGGCTGGAGTTTTCGTTGTCTTCGGCAACATTGGAGCCGCGTCCGGACACGGAAACGCTGGTTGAAACTGCGATTGCGTTTTGTCAGGCCCATGGCGGCTTGGAAAAAGAATGGGTTTTTGCAGATATTGGAACTGGCACAGGAGCGGTTGCGATTGCGCTCCTGACTGAATTGCCCAATGCAATTTGTCTTGCTGTTGATATCAGTGAAGAGGCTTTGGAGACTGCGCAACAAAACGCAGCAAACAACAATGTTCGTGACCGCTTTATCCCAGTTCGCGGTTCATATCTGGACGCGTTGAGTGGATCTTATGATTTTGTTGTGAGTAACCCGCCGTACATTCGCAGCTCTGTTATTGAAGGACTAAGCCATGAAGTTAAGCAGCACGACCCTATGCTGGCGCTTGATGGTGGAGTGGATGGTCTTACTGCCTATAAAGAATTGATAGGCAACGCTAAACGAGTTCTTAAGAGAAATAGTGGACTTCTTATGGAGATCGGGTTTGATCAAGCCGATGAACTTTCAACTCTTGCGAGGGAACTCGTAGGATTGGAGGCTTGTTGTGAACATGATCTGGCCGGTCAACCAAGGGTGATTGTTGTAGTTTTTCCATGATTGGCGAAGAATTCAATTATCTGGAAAAAAGCCCTTGGAAAATACGTCGGAACGAGATAGTTTCATCTCGCCGACAAGCGATACCAGCTAAAAGCTGAAAACGATGGGGATGGGCACTCACTGACTGTGAGACGAGCCTGGCAGAGACGTCGGTTGATAGTTTCAAAGCAGATAGTTGAGCAACCCCTCGTATCGTTGAACTGAGAGAGCAATGCATTTGTATTGCTGCGATCAGATGTCGGATATCGCATTGAAGCAGTTATACGATCGAATGCGATTGCATTTCGATGTTGATAGCCTTTGTGCTCATCAACACGCAGGCTTATTAACGGCATTTGGAATCCGGGAGATCTTACTCCCATGAACCTCACAGTTAGGTTCGATTGCTATTCCGGAAAGTTAACGGCAGAATGAGACCAGGAAATCAGAATAACAAGCGCATGCGTGGACGGGGGCGTAAAGCTCCAAATCCATTGACACGTACTTTTGAGTCAAATGGACCGGACGTTAAGATCCGAGGTACCGCATTGCATGTTGCTGAAAAGTACCAGCAACTTGCGCGTGATGCTCAGGCCTCCGGGGACCGTGTAACCTCCGAGAACTACTATCAGCATGCAGAGCATTACCAGCGCATCGTCGCTGCGGCTCAACCCCAAAGCACACAGACTGCTGCTCCTTCTGCGCGTACAGAAGATGAAGCTGCACCTGCTGCTGTTGAAACACCAAACGCTGTGGCAGCGACTGAAGAGCAAGAGGTTGCGGTTGCAACCCCTCAGCCTGTGATCGGTCTGGATACGCCTCAGCCGTTTATCGAAACAGCTCCAGCGGCTGACGAGAATGCAGAGGCTTCGGGAGACGCATCTGCACCAGCTGACGAAGATGATGGCAAAGCACGCCGTCGTGTTCGTGGCACTCGTGGTCGTGGTGTTCGTCGTACACCTTCCTCATCCTCCGCAAGTGCAGCAGCGCCAGCTGAGGCACCTGAAGGTGGTGAAGATGATGCAGCTTCTACGAAGCCACGTCGTACGCCTCGTGCTCGCACACCTCGTGCAGCTCGTTCACAGCGTACCCGTACAGCTCGTGTTCCTGCTGAGGATGCACCTGCATCTGCACCAGCACCTGCGGCTTTGGAAACAACCGGAGACGGTGAAAGCTAAGCACGTCTGATGATGTGCTTGCTGGCTCACTGGTTTGCCGGAGATCTATGAAAAACCCCGCTCAAAAGGCGGGGTTTTCTTTTTGCTGACTGGCAAATAGTTCGTTGTGGGTGCTGGCTTACTCAATGATGAGTGTGTCACCGACGGAAAGTGTGCCGTTGTTGAGCACTTCCAGATAAATACCAACATCCA
>NZ_LCWX01000164.1:0-6624 GCF_001431305.1 Pseudovibrio sp. POLY-S9 | reverse complement strand
TGTTGGTGTCGCGCTCGGCTGTGACTGGATTTACATCTACGGCAGCGCAGCGGCGGGTGCGTTTCGCGAATTTGAACTCTACGCCTGAACTGGAACGGATTTTCTTGTCGGCCCAGTCAAACTCCTCATAGGCTGCCAAGCCTTCAACATAGATGTTTGCGCGGAAGCGTCTTGGATCAATCTCCACGCCCAAAGTCTCAGAAAGCGCTTTCACGCTGGCCAAATTCACGACATGTACGAAATTCTCAGCGGTATCCGTGAAAGCATGGTCGTCTGCGTGGCGGACTTTGAGCGGGCCAGTGGCTTTTTCACCCATGTGTGCTGTGAAGTAGGCTGCGAGTGCATCCTGTCCTTCTGTTGTTTCCAGCGGTAACGTGATGTCTTCACTCTCTGGCTTGGACAGAGTGATGCTTTTGTTTTCCAGATCGTATGTGCATTTGACCTGCGCCACGTCTTCATAACGAACCAGCACTAGAAATTTGCTCTTTGAAATGTGCTGAGGAGCTGCTGGATCGAAACCGCATGGACCATTTTCAATCGCATAGGCACGATCCAGCGGGAAGACAGCTCCGGCTTCTACTGTGGTGGTCTGAAGTGGATGAGCCGTTAAGCCTTTAACTGGATGTGTTGCGAGTGCGGTGATATGCGCAGGCGAAAAAGTCATATTAAATTCCGTTGTTTAAGCTATTCGAAACTATGAGGAACAAAGGATTGTGGCAAGATCTTGCGAGGACCCTCTTTTGTCGGCAGTTTGAACTACTATATGAAGAGTGCAGGGGGAAGTCTCCTGCTTCGGGTGCTCTTTATGAGGCTCGGATCCTCCCAAAATGCTTCGTCATGCTTCGGGTGACACGGCACATAGGAGTTATATATGGACTTTGAGAAATACACCGACCGTGCGCGTGGGTTCATTCAGTCTGCGCAAACATACGCTCTGGGACAAGGGCATCAACAGTTTACTCCCGCACATATTTTAAAGGTCTTGCTGGATGACAGCGAGGGCATGTCTGCTGGTCTTATTGAACGGGCCGGAGGACGTGTGCAGGATGTCCGCCTACAGATTGAGACTGATCTGGCCGCGCTTCCTAAAGTGAGCGGCGGCAATGGACAGCTGTACCTAGCGCCTGAAACCGCTCGCCTTTTTGAACAAGCCCAGAAAATTGCAGAGAAAGCAGGCGACAGTTATGTCACCGTTGAGCGGCTGCTGCTTGCGCTTGCTATGGATAAAGACAGCAAGGCAGGTAAGGCTCTCGCTCAAGGTGGCGTCACGCCAAACGCCCTGAACGAAGCCATCAACGAAGTGCGTAAGGGCCGTACTGCGGATTCCGCATCTGCTGAAAATCAATACGACGCTCTGAAAAAGTTTGCTCAGGATCTGACTGAAGCAGCCCGCGACGGTAAGCTCGATCCTGTGATTGGCCGTGATGAGGAAATTCGTCGTGCCATTCAGGTTCTCTCCCGCCGTACCAAGAATAATCCGGTTCTGATTGGTGAGCCAGGCGTTGGTAAAACCGCAATTGCTGAAGGCCTTGCGCTGCGCATCGTCAATGGTGATGTGCCGGAGAGCCTGAAAGACAAGGAACTGCTTGCACTGGATATGGGCGCACTGATCGCTGGTGCGAAATATCGTGGTGAATTTGAAGAACGCCTGAAGGGTGTTTTGAATGAGGTGCAAGCCGCTGCTGGTGGTGTGATCCTCTTTATTGATGAAATGCATACGCTGGTTGGGGCTGGGAAAGCAGATGGAGCGATGGACGCTTCCAATCTTCTCAAGCCTGCGCTGGCGCGTGGTGAGTTGCACTGCGTCGGTGCGACCACGCTTGATGAATACCGCAAGCACGTTGAGAAAGATGCGGCGCTGGCCCGTCGTTTCCAACCTGTGTTTGTAAGTGAGCCAACGGTTGAAGATACGATTTCTATTCTGCGTGGCATCAAGGAGAAGTATGAGCTTCACCATGGTGTACGCATTTCAGATAGTGCGATTGTTTCTGCGGCCACGCTGTCCAACCGTTACATCACGGACCGCTTCCTGCCGGATAAGGCGATTGACCTTGTTGATGAGGCCGCCAGTCGCTTGCGCATGCAGGTGGATTCCAAGCCGGAAGAACTGGATGAGCTGGACCGCCGTATCATTCAGCTGAAGATTGAGCGGGAAGCGCTCAAGAAAGAGGATGATGACGCCACGAAGGATCGACTTCAGCGCCTTGAGAAAGAGCTGGTTGATCTGGAAGAAGAATCCAATGCACTGACACAACGCTGGCAATCTGAAAAAGATAAGCTGAGCGGCGAGCAGAAAATAAAAGAGCAGCTGGATGAAGCACGCACCGAGTTGGAGCAGGCGCAGCGTATCGGCAATTTAGCTAAAGCGGGTGAGCTGGCCTACGGTGTTATTCCTGATCTGGAAAAGAAGCTCTTGAATGCTCAGACAGCGGAAGATGTCGATAACACCATGCTCAATGAGACCGTGAGCAGTGAGAGTATTGCTCAGATTGTGTCTCGCTGGACTGGAATTCCCGTCGACAAGATGCTGGAAGGCGAACGAGAAAAGCTGCTTCGTATGGAAGATGAGCTGGCCAAGCGTGTTGTTGGGCAGCAGGAAGCTGTTCATGCTGTGTCTACTGCTGTGCGCCGGTCTCGTGCCGGATTGCAGGATCCGAACAGGCCAATCGGTTCGTTCATGTTCCTCGGCCCAACTGGCGTTGGTAAAACAGAGCTGACTAAAGCGCTCGCCAGCTATCTCTTTGATGATGAGACAGCCATGGTGCGCGTGGACATGTCTGAGTTTATGGAAAAGCACAGTGTTGCTCGTCTGATCGGCGCGCCTCCGGGTTATGTTGGTTATGAAGAAGGCGGCGTTCTGACAGAAGCAGTGCGCCGTCGGCCTTATCAGGTTGTGCTGTTTGACGAGGTTGAAAAAGCTCATGGCGATGTGTTCAACGTTCTGCTTCAGGTGCTGGACGATGGCCGTCTGACGGACGGGCAGGGCCGGACTGTGGACTTCCGCAATACGCTGATCATCATGACGTCGAACCTTGGTTCAGAATTTTTGGCTTCCCAGGGCGAAGGTGAAGATGCTGATGCTGTTCGCGGGCCGGTGATGGATGCGGTGAAAGCGCACTTCCGTCCTGAGTTCGTGAACCGTTTGGATGAGATTATCCTTTTCCATCGCTTGCAGCGGACTCAGATGTCTCGGATCGTCGAAATTCAGCTAGCCCGTTTGCAGAAGTTGCTGGACGATCGGAAGATGGAGCTTGAGCTGGATGATGGTGCTATGGGCTGGCTTGCCGAGAAGGGGTATGACCCGGCTTATGGTGCACGACCGTTGAAGCGCGTTATTCAGAAACAAGTGCAGGATCCATTGGCAGAAATGCTGTTGGCTGGATCAATCTCTGACGGTCAGGCCATCCGGGTCTCTGCGGGAACGGACAGACTGCTTTTTGAAACGACCTGACAGGTTGGATCATGAGTTAAAGAAGAGGGCCGGATCTTCCGGCCCTTTTTTGTGCCTTGTGGACATACCCTGAAACATAAAGCGACTGTTCGAATGTGTGCTTTTGGTGTCTAGTCATGCAGACTAAAACTTGAGTGTTCGTTAGGAGGCAGGGCATCGGGTATGAGACACGTTGATATTGCAATATCGCTTGTGGTTGTCAGTTATCTCTGGCTTGCCGCGACTGTTGTCATTGGCGGGCAGTTCTATCCAGATTACGACCATATCTCACAGTTCATGAGCGCTCTTGGAGCAACCGGCGCTCCGTTTGGGCCTGCCGTGAATTATTGGGGTTTTGCGGTTGTGGAGCTGTTGCTGCTGCCATGCCTCGTGATCTGCTTTGCTTATCTGATGCGCAGTCGCGCAGAGCGCGTTGGCTTGATGGTTTTTGCAGGTTACCCGCTGCTTATCGCTGTTGCCGCGTTCTTTCCGTGTGATTTTGAATGCAACATGGATGATCCAACACGCAGCCAACTCATACATACGGCTGCTGGCTTTTTGGCCTATTTCTGCGCTGTTGTGGGATTGTGTTTGTTGTCTCATGCCAAAGCTGAAAGATCGTTTTGGGTGGCGCCTGGGCTGATCTTGCTGGTGATGCTCTTCAGTCTATCTATGGAAACCGCTTTCAGTGGTCTCATGCAACGTGCGTTGGAGACTGGTATTTATCTCTGGTTTTTCGTGATCCTGATGCACATGCGCTATCATAAAGAGCAAGTAGTTTGACGCTATTTGCTCTTTAATCGTGAGATCCCTTTGATGAACTGAGGTCAGTTCCGTAGTGAAGCTACACGTTGGCTTGGACGGCCTGTTTCCATCAGAGCATTAATGCGGTCGCGTTCGCGCTTGAAGTTCTCAAGAACCTTAGCTTCAAGGATGCGGCCTTGCGGTACCTTGATCTTCAGGGAGTTTACAAAGCGGCCATTCACCTTCACTTCGTAATGGAGGTGGTTACCCGTTGAAAGCCCAGTGGTTCCCACATACCCAATAACGGAGCCCTGTCTGATTTTCTGGCCTTTTTGAATGCCAGAACCAAAGCGGGTCATGTGGTTATATGTGGTGACATAGCCGTTGGCGTGTTTGATCTCTACGCGTTTTCCGTAACCGCCTGACCAAGCTGCTTTTTGGATCACCCCATCGCCAGCTGCAAAGATTGCGGTGCCGCGAGGAGCGGCCCAATCCGTGCCGGTGTGCAAACGGCGGGTTTTCAAAACCGGGTGGCGGCGCATGCCGAAGCCAGATGTAAAGCGGCCAGCTGCGATTGGTTTACGGAGCAGGAACTGCTTTGCGCTCTGGCCGTTCTCATCATAATAGTCGACGACACCATCGTCGGGTGTACGGAAACGGTAGAAACGGTGTGAGCGACCATTCACGGTGATGGATGTGTAAAGAATTTCAGAGGCGCCAGTGGTCTGGTCTGCATCAAGGCCATAGAAGACGCTCATCTCATCACCGCTTTTTACGGAGGCGTTGAAGTCAACGCTATAAGAATAGATGCGAACGAGTTCTTTGATGAGGGATGTTGGGACGTCGTTATCAAGACCAGTCTGGTAGATCGAGTCATAATAGGTGGCGCGAGGGCCAACGGAGTTTTGCTGCTGTGATGCAAACGCGTCTGCGGCCATCTGTGTGGACGGCTCAGGTGCGACGACAAACTCGCCTTCATCGTTTGGTGCGATGGTCCCTACATGACGTTGATCTTCATAGATGCTGACACGTACAAGAATTCCGTCGTCCTCTTCGATCTTGTCCGTGTTGAGGGACAGGCGGAAGATCTGACCAGCTTTGATTGTGTCGATGCCAAAGTTTTCGGTAAATGCTTTGATGTAGCCTTCCGCTTCGTTCTCAGAAGCCTCACCATCCAGCAGAATGTCAATAAAGTCAGTCTGGGTCAGGATTGGAACTATGCGTTCTTCGATCTGATTGGCCTGGGAGATTTTACGGGACTTGGGCTGGAAGGAAACGTTTTCTTCTGTAATGCGGACTTCGATGTTTTCAAATGACTGTTCTGAAAGTGGAGCAAAGCCTGCATTGAAGTCTTCGAGGCTCGGCACAGCGGCAATGTCGGTGGAATTGTCCAGCATGAACATCGCTGCTTTTTTGACCTGCTCCTGAACGGCCTCTTCTTTATGATCGGGAAGAGCGACCATACTCATAGCTTCCAGCGGGAAGTCGCGCTGAGAAATGGAGACTTCGCCTTCAATGTCGGCACCGTAGATTGCATCACTGGCGACCTGTAACGGAGCAACCTGTTCTCCCTGATACATAGTGATCGGGTCGAATGGCGGAATGTCTGCAGCTGTTTCCTGTTTCTTGATATTCTCAAGGCTTGCGCTGACGAGCGCATATGGCTTGGCTTTTACGTGGTCACGGCCATCGCTGCGGGTCACTGTGTTTACTTCAATGATCTGCCTATTGGAGAAGCCGTCGGTTGCGGAGCTCAGACGGTCGCCTTTTCCGCTGGAATTACGCTGTGGTGTCAGATCTGCTGAAGTGCTCGCGGGGGCTTTTGCTGTCTTATAGGTGTACTGGCCATCAAGCGCAGCCATCAACGCACCACCCATTAATACAATGGAGGTCATGCCGGTCAGGATCGTCCCGATCAACCAACGGCCATTAAGCCGTGCGGGCTGGTCAGACGAACTTGCAAGACTGTCCACCATCAAAGCAGGTTCATTGCCAAGATTGACGGAAGGCCTTCCATTAGTATGGAACCTACCAGAATTCATCGAGCTACTTATCTTTCCCCAAATCGGCAGAGATGCCATCTGCAGCAGAGTTCTGCATTACGTGTTTACGATTGATAGACAATGCTGAAGATAGGGACAACTGATGAAAGACAAATACGGCTGGATTTTGTCCCTGATACTATGAAAAATTATAGAAAAAATGGAATTGGCGAGAAAATTATGAATTTGGCTGGCAAACCACGATTTTAAGCACCATATAAATACAGGGTTTGCGATTATTGAAAAAGTTTCCCCAGTCCTGTGAAAATTTTGAAGTTTTCTCTCAAGGCTCGTTGACAGGGTCAGCTCATATCCCTATAACCCGCTTCACGCCACCGGGGCGGGCCACTGAGGCGCGGTTCTGGAGGCACAAAAACAGAAGGATTTACGGGGTTTTTAAGAGGTCTT
>NZ_LCWX01000163.1:110275-122411 GCF_001431305.1 Pseudovibrio sp. POLY-S9 | reverse complement strand
GAAATGGTGATGCCTGGTGATAACGTTGCTGTTTCAGTTGAACTTATCGTACCAATCGCTATGGAAGATGGTCTGCGCTTCGCTATCCGTGAAGGCGGGCGTACCGTCGGCGCTGGTGTTGTAGCTGAAATCATCGAATAAGAATTGAGTTCGAACTGCGGTTTGATCTTGTGTTAAACCGCAGTTGCCTTGCTCAGTTAAGGATTAGTCATGAACGGTCAGAATATACGGATCCGCCTGAAGGCGTTTGATCACCGTGTTCTTGACGCTTCCACTAAGGAAATCGTGAACACGGCGAAACGGACCGGCGCACAAGTGCGTGGACCAGTTCCGTTGCCGACGCGGATTGAGAAGTACACAGTACTTCGCGGACCGCATGTTGATAAAAAGAGCCGTGATCAGTTCGAAATGCGCACTCATAAGCGTCTTTTGGACATCGTCGACCCAACACCACAGACAGTAGATGCTTTGATGAAGCTCGACCTGGCTGCTGGCGTTGATGTCGAGATCAAGCTCTAAGTGCGGCAAGGGGACACAGTAATGCGTTCTGGAGTGATCGCACAGAAGGTGGGTATGACCCGTATCTATAACGCGGCAGGCGAACACGTGCCCGTTACAGTACTGCGTCTAGACAACTGTCAAGTTGTTGCTCACCGGACGGCAGACAAGAACGGCTACACTGCGCTTCAGTTGGGCGTAGGTGCGGCAAAAGTTAAGAACACGAACCGCGCGATGCGTGGCCACTTTGCAGTTGCAAAAGTTGAGCCTAAGCGCAAACTCGCTGAGTTCCGTGTTTCTGAAGAGAACTTGATCGAAGTTGGTGCTGAGCTTACAGCTGACCACTTCCTTAACGGTCAGTTCGTGGATGTAACCGGCACCTCTATCGGTAAGGGCTTTGCTGGTGCGATGAAGCGTCACAACTTCGGTGGTGGTCGCGCTTCTCATGGTGTGTCTGTTTCACACCGTGCGCACGGTTCTACCGGTCAGTGTCAGGATCCAGGTAAGGTGTTTAAAGGCAAGAAAATGGCCGGACACCTCGGTGCTGAACGCGTAACCACTCAGAACCTGAAAGTTGTACGTACTGACGTAGAACGTGGTCTGATCATGGTTGAAGGTTCTGTACCTGGCTCTAAAGGCGGTTGGATCCTGGTTCGTGATGCAATTAAGAAGGCTCTGCCAGAGAACGTTCCTGTACCAGGTGCATTCCGTCAGAACTCTGCTATTGCAGCGGCTGAAGCCGGGAAGGAAGGTGAGTGATGGAACTCGAGGTTAAAACCCTCGGCGGTAACGCAGCGGGTTCGATCACAGTGTCTGACGAGATCTTTGGTCTCGAGCCACGTATCGACCTAATCCAGCGTGTTGTTCGCTGGCAGCTTGCAAAGCGCCAGGCTGGTACACATAAAACTTTGGGTCGTTCCGAAGTTAATGGTACCACCAAAAAATTCGTACGCCAGAAAGGTTCTGGCGGCGCACGTCACGGTAACCGTAAAGCACCTCAGTTCCGTGGTGGTGGTAGGGCATTTGGTCCAGTTGTGCGTGAGCACGCTCATGAACTTCCTAAAAAAGTTCGTGTTCTGGGTCTGAAGCACGCTCTGTCTGCAAAAGCAGCTTCTGGCAACCTTGTTGTTGTTGAAGATGCGAAATCAGCAGAAGCCAAAACCAAGGCTCTGAAGGACCAGCTCGGTTCTCTCGGATTGAACAGTGCGTTGTTCGTGGACGGTTCTGAAGTAGATGCAAACTTCGGTTTGGCTACTCGTAACATTCCACTCGTAGATGTACTGCCGGTACAGGGTATCAACGTTTACGACATTCTTCGTCGTGATACGCTGGTCCTGACCAAAGCGGCAGTTGCAGCTTTGGAGGAGCGCTTCTAATGAGCAAGCTCGTTCACTACGACAAAATCGTATCTCCGGTGATCACCGAGAAAGCTACTTTTGCCTCTGAAGAGAATAAAGTTGTTTTCAAGGTTGCTCTCACTGCAACAAAACCGGAAATCAAAGCAGCTGTTGAAGCTCTGTTCGGCGTAAAAGTCAAAGCAGTCAACACACTGGTTCGCAAGGGTAAAACCAAGCGCTTCAAAGGTGTTGTCGGCAAACAGAACGACTTCAAAAAAGCTGTGGTCACTCTGGAAGATGGTCAGTCCATCGACGTGACGACCGGTCTGTAAGGGGTAGGACAAAATGGCACTTAAGACATTTAATCCGACATCTCCTGGCCGTCGTCAGCTGGTCCAGGTAGACCGTTCTGATCTTTGGAAAGGCAAGCCAGTCAAGAAATTGACTGAAGGTCTGTCCAAGTCCGGTGGTCGTAACAACCACGGTCGTAAGACTGCGAACAACATTGGTGGTGGTCACAAACGTACCTACCGCCTGATCGACTTCAAGCGTCGTAAATTCGACGTTGTCGGTACTGTTGAGCGTCTGGAATACGATCCAAACCGCACCGCTTTCATCGCTCTCATCACTTATGATGATGGCGAGCAGGCATACATCCTTGCACCACAGCGTCTTGCTGCTGGCGATAAGGTTGTAGCTGGTGAAGCTGTGGATATTAAGCCAGGCAACGCTATGCCTCTGGCTTCTATTCCAGTGGGTACCATCATCCACAACATCGAGATGAAGCCAGGCAAAGGCGCGCAGATTGCTCGCTCAGCTGGTGCTTACGCTCAGATCGTTGGTCGTGATGCTGGTTACACAGTCATCCGTCTGCTTTCCGGTGAACAGCGTCGCGTTCTTGGCACCTGTATGGCTACCGTTGGTGCGGTATCCAACCAGGACCACGCGAACATCAACCTTGGTAAGGCTGGTCGTTCCCGTTGGCTGGGTCGTCGCCCACACGTTCGTGGTGTTGCGATGAACCCTGTCGATCACCCACATGGTGGTGGTGAAGGTCGCACCTCCGGTGGACGTCATCCGGTTACCCCTTGGGGCAAGCCGACCAAAGGCAAGCGCACACGCAGTAACAAGTCCAGCGATAAGTTTATCGTTCGGTCTCGTCACGCGCGTAAGAAGTAAGAGGAACGGATCGTGGCACGTTCGATCTGGAAAGGGCCGTTTATTGACGGTTACCTCCTGAAGAAAGCGGATAAGGTTCGTGAATCCGGCCGGAATGAGGTCATTAAGACCTGGAGCCGACGTTCTACCGTTCTGCCGCACTTTGTGGGGTTGACTTTTGGCGTCTATAACGGTCAAAAGCACATTCCTGTTTTGATCAGTGAAGACATGGTTGGGCACAAGTTGGGCGAATTCGCTCCTTCTCGTACCTACTACGGCCATGGCGCTGACAAAAAGTCAAAGAGGAAGTAGCGATGGGCAAGCAGAAGCATGAGCGGATGCTCCCAGACAACGAGGCAAAGGCGGTTTGCCGCATGCTGCGGGTTTCCCCGCAGAAGTTGAACCTCGTTGCTGCATCCATTCGCGGTAAGAAGGTTGGTACAGCACTTGCTGATCTTACCTTCTCCCGTAAGCGCATTTCAGGCGACGTCAAGAAGACCTTGATGTCTGCTATTGCTAATGCGGAAAACAACCATGATCTCGACGTCGACAATCTTGTCGTCGCCGAGGCTTATGTTGGCAAAGCGCTTGTCATGAAGCGCTTCCAGCCGCGAGCTCGTGGTCGTGTTGGACGGATCCTAAAGCCGTTTTCCAACCTGACTATCGTGGTTCGGGAAGTTGAGGAGACTGCCTGATGGGTCAGAAGATTAATCCAATCGGTTTTCGTCTTGGCATCAACCGTACCTGGGACTCTCGCTGGTTTGCTAGCAAGAACGAATACGGCGATCTTCTTCATGAAGATTTTCGCATCCGCGAATATCTGCTTAAAGAACTTAAGCAGGCTGCTGTATCCAAGGTCGTCATTGAACGTCCGCACAAAAAGTGCCGTGTAACTATTCACTCTGGTCGTCCAGGTGTTGTTATCGGTAAAAAAGGTGCAGACATCGAACGCCTTCGCAAGAAGCTGTCCGAGATGACAAATTCGGAAGTGCACCTCAATATCGTTGAAGTGCGCAAGCCGGAGACCGATGCAGCGCTTGTTGCAGCATCTATCGCTCAGCAGCTCGAGCGTCGTGTTGCTTTCCGCCGTGCCATGAAGCGTGCAGTTCAGTCTGCAATGCGTCTTGGCGCCCAGGGCATCCGTATTAACTGCGGTGGTCGTCTTGGTGGTGCGGAAATCGCACGTATCGAATGGTACCGTGAAGGTCGCGTGCCTCTGCACACTCTTCGTGCAGACATCGACTACGGCACTGCTACAGCACACACCGCTTACGGCGCGTGTGGCGTTAAAGTCTGGATCTTCAAGGGCGAAATCCTTGAGCATGACCCAATGGCTTCTGAACGTCGTGCGACTGAAGGTGGTGGCAAGAGCGAACGCCAAGGTGGCGGTCGGCGTGAGCGCGCTGCGTAAGCAGCGCCTTCACACGGCTTAACTATTAAAGCGAGAGAAAACGATGCTGCAACCAAAGCGTACTAAGTTCCGCAAGCAGCACAAGGGCCGCATCCATGGTAATGCCAAGGGTGGTACGGACCTCAATTTTGGTGCCTTTGGCCTGAAAGCCATGGAACCAGAGCGGATCACCGCTCGTCAGATTGAGGCTGCCCGTCGTGCAATGACCCGTTACATGAAGCGTGCGGGTCGCGTGTGGATCAGAATCTTCCCGGACGTTCCTGTGTCCTCCAAGCCGGCTGAAGTCCGCATGGGTAAGGGTAAAGGTTCTCCTGAGTACTGGGCGTGCCGGGTGAAACCTGGTCGCATCATGTTCGAAATGGACGGTGTGTCTGAAGATATTGCTCGTGAAGCAATGCGTCTGGCCGCTGCTAAACTCCCAATCAAGTGCCGGTTCGTCCAGCGCATTGGTGAGTAATCGGACATCGAAAGGAAAAGGCCATGAAGGCTAGCGACGTAAGAGCTAACACCTCAGATGAGCTCAAGGCAAACCTGGAAGAACTGAAAAAAGAACAGTTCAACTTGCGTTTCCAGAGAGCAACTGGTCAGCTCGAAAACACCGCTCGTGTCCGTCAGGTTCGCCGGGACATTGCGCGGATCCAGACAGTCTTGCGCGACAAGCGCGTGTCTGACAACGCATAAGGAGCTAATGATGCCAAAGCGTATTTTGCAGGGTGTCGTTGTTAGCGATGCGAACGAAAAGACAGTAACGGTGAAGGTAGAGCGTCGCTTTACCCACCCTTTGCTGAAAAAAGTTGTGCGCCGTACGAAGAAGTATCGTGCACATGACGAAAATAATTCTTACAAGGTTGGCGACACCGTTCAAATTGAAGAGTGTGCTCCAATCTCTAAGAATAAGAAATGGACCGTTGTTTCTACGGAAGCAGCGAGCTAGTGAACGCATCCAGCATTTCTAACTTTTAGAGTGCTGAGAAAGAACAAGGCGACGAGTCATGATTCAGATGCAAACTAACCTCGACGTAGCCGATAATTCCGGCGCACGTCGTGTCATGTGCATCAAAGTGCTCGGCGGCTCCAAACGGAAGTATGCTGGCGTTGGCGACATCATTGTTGTCTCCGTCAAAGAAGCAATTCCTCGGGGTCGTGTAAAGAAGGGCGACGTGATGAAAGCGGTCGTCGTACGCACGGCTAAAGACATCCGTCGTGCTGACGGCAGTGTGATCCGGTTCGACAGCAATGCTGCCGTCCTGATCAACAACAACAAAGAACCGATCGGAACACGTATTTTTGGCCCAGTTCCTCGTGAACTGCGTGGCAAGAATCACATGAAGATCATTTCGCTTGCGCCGGAGGTGCTCTGATGCCCGCGAAGATCAAAAAGGGCGACAAAGTCGTCGTAATTGCCGGTCGTGACAAAGGAAAGACTGGGGAAGTTCTCCAGATGATTCCATCTGACAACCGCGCTGTCGTGCGTGGCGTTAACTTGGTGAAACGTCACCAGCGCCAGACCCAACAGAGCGAAGGTGGTATCATCACAAAGGAAGCTCCTATTCAGCTTTCCAATATTGCCATTGCTGATCCTAAGGATGGCAAGCCGACCCGCGTCGGTTTCACGACTAATGATGCAGGCGCCACTGTTCGTGTCGCTAAGCGTTCAGGAGACGTGATTGATGGCTGACGCTACTTACACTCCACGGCTCAAGGCGCACTACAATGATGTAGTGCGTGGTGAGCTTCAGGAGAAGTTTAACTACACCAACCCAATGATGATTCCTTCGGTCGAAAAGATCGTTTTGAACATGGGTGTTGGTGAAGCTGTTGGTGACAGCAAGAAGGCTCGTATCGCTGCTGAAGATCTTAGCTTGATTGCTGGTCAAAAGGCGGTTATTACCCGTGCTAGAAAATCTATCGCGACCTTCAAGGTTCGTGAAGATATGCCGCTGGGTACTAAAGTTACACTTCGTCGTAACCAGATGTTCGAATTCATGGATCGTTTGATCACAATCGCGCTTCCGCGTGTACGTGACTTTCGTGGCTTGAATCCGAAAAGCTTCGACGGACGTGGCAACTACGCTATGGGACTTAAAGAACACATTGTTTTCCCTGAAATTGACTACGATAAAGTAGATCAAATGTGGGGTATGGACATTGTTGTTTGTACCAATGCTAAAACCGATGACGAAGCGCGTGAACTGCTGCGCGCGTTCAACTTCCCGTTCCGCAAATAAAAGCGGTATACGGGAAAGGAACGAGGACAGACGATGGCGAAGAAAAGCGCGGTCGAGAAAAACAAGCGGCGCGTAGCTCTTGTTAGTAAATATGCTGACAAGCGTGCTGCCCTGAAGGCCATGGCCAAGGACGAGAGCTTGTCCCTGGAGGAGCGTTTCAATGCACGGCTGAAGCTTTCAAAGCTGCCGCGCAATTCCGCGCCTACACGGGTACGCAACCGGTGTGAAGTCACAGGTCGCCCACGCGGTTACTACCGCAAACTTAAGATGTCGCGTATTGCGCTTCGTGAGTTGGGTTCCCTGGGCAAGATCCCGGGTCTCGTGAAGTCGAGCTGGTAAGGAGTTACTGCTATGTCGATTTCCGATCCAGTCGGGGATATGATCACGCGCATCCGTAATGCGCAGATGCGTCGCAAATCTAAAGTAAGCACACCTGCTTCTAAGTTGCGCGCACACATCTTGGACGTTCTGATTTCTGAAGGTTACATCCGCGGTTATACCGCTGTTGACTTCGGTGCAGGCAAGTCTGAGCTTGAAATTGAGTTGAAGTATTTCGACGGTGAACCAGTGATTCGCACGATTGAGCGCGTATCTAAGCCTGGTCGTCGCGTATATTCTTCGGTCAAGAACATCCCACACGTTGCAAACGGCTTGGGTGTATCTATTCTGTCTACTCCTCAGGGCGTAATGGCAGACCACGATGCACGTGAGAAAAATGTGGGTGGTGAAGTACTTTGTCGCGTCTTCTGACGCGGCATTGCACGATTAACTAAAATAACAGACAGGTTGATCTTATGTCTCGAATTGGCAAGAAGCCAGTCCCCGTGCCAAGCGGGGTAACGGCAACGATCAACGGCCAGAATGTTATCGTTAAAGGCCCGAAGGGGGAACTCTCCTTCGTGGTCAACGATCTCGTTTCGGTCGATATGGCGGATGATGGTATCCGTCTTGATCCGCGCAACCAGTCAAAGACTGCGCGTTCTATGTGGGGTATGTCCCGCACCATGGTCGCTAACCTTATCACAGGTGTGACTTCCGGCTTCGAAAAGCAGCTGGCGATTGCCGGTGTTGGTTACCGTGCACAGGTTCAAGGTAAGACCCTTAATCTTGCTCTTGGTTTCTCTCATGATGTCAAGTTTGACATTCCTGAGGGTGTAGAAATCAAATGTCCGAAGCCGACAGAAATTGTCATCAACGGCATTGACAAGCAGCAGATAGGGCAGGTTGCCGCGAACATTCGTGAATATCGCCCACCTGAGCCATACAAAGGCAAGGGTATTCGTTATGCGGACGAGTTCATCGTTCGTAAAGAAGGCAAGAAGAAGTAACGGTACGGACCATGGCGAATGGAAATTCTTTCGAACGTCGTCGCGCCCGTGTGCGCCGTTCGATCAAAAAGGTAGCGAATGGCCGTCCTCGGCTGTCCGTTTTCCGCTCATCCAAGCAGATTTACGCTCAGATCATCGACGATACCAAGGGTGTAACCCTTGCGTCCGCGTCTACCATTGAGAAAGACGTAAAAGTAGAAAACGGCGGCAATAAAGATGCTGCTGCTGCTGTAGGCAAGCTTATTGCTGAACGCGCTATTGCTGCTGGTATCAAAGAAGTCGTGTTTGATCGTGGTGGTTATATCTATCATGGCCGTGTTCAGGCCTTGGCAGATGCAGCACGTGATAGCGGTCTGAGCTTCTGATCAGCGCCTTTTGGTGCTCCTAGAGAACGGGAAACATTATTATGGCGAGACAGGATAACCGGGATCGTGAAGAGCGCGACAGCGAATTTGTCGATAAGCTCGTTCACATCAACCGCGTCGCTAAAGTTGTAAAGGGTGGTCGTCGTTTCGGCTTCGCCGCTCTTGTAGTAGTTGGTGATCAGAAAGGCCGCGTTGGCTTTGGTCACGGTAAGGCTCGTGAAGTGCCAGAGGCCATCCGCAAAGCAACAGAAGCTGCTAAGCGTACTATGGTTCGTGTGCCACTTCGTGAAGGTCGTACTCTTCACCACGATGTTGAAGGCCGTCACGGCGCAGGTAAAGTTGTACTTCGTGCAGCACCTGCCGGTACCGGTATCATCGCTGGTGGTCCAATGCGTGCTGTGTTTGAGACACTTGGTGTCCAGGACGTTGTTGCGAAGTCCCTTGGTACTTCCAACCCGTACAACATGGTTCGTGCGACTTTCGATGCACTGAAAAAAGAAGACAGCCCGCGTTCTGTTGCAGCACGTCGTGGTCTCAAGGTATCTTCCTTGCAGGCTCGTCGTCGTGACAACGATGATGCGGCGCCAGTAAAGGCTGAGGCATAAGCCTCGCTTTTGCTGACTGAGAACAAGGGTTAGTGTCATGGCTAATACTGAAAAGACTGTAACAGTCGAACAGATCGGTAGCCCGCTTCGCCGTCCTGCTAGTCAGCGTGCTACGTTGATTGGTCTGGGCTTGAACAAGATGCACCGTCGTCGTACTCTGAAGGATACTCCAGAAGTACGCGGCATGATCCGTAAGGTTCAGCATCTGGTTCGCGTTTTAGACGAAGCATAAGCGGACCGGGAGAACTATCATGAAGCTCAACGAACTCCGGGATAACCCGGGTGCTGTTTCGGACCGAACCCGCGTAGGACGCGGTATCGGTTCCGGTAAGGGCAAGACTGGCGGCCGTGGTGTCAAAGGTCAGAAGTCCCGTTCGGGTGTTGCTATCAAGGGCTTTGAAGGCGGGCAGATGCCATTGCATCGTCGTCTTCCAAAGCGCGGCTTCACCAATATCTTTGCTAAGGACCTGAACATTGTGTCCTTGGGTCGTGTTCAGACAGCAATCGACGCTGGTAAGCTTGACGCTTCCGCGACGGTGACTGTTGAAGCACTTGTTGCAGCAGGCGTTGTTCGCCGCGTTCTGGATGGCGTACGCCTTCTGTCCGACGGTGAACTGAAAACTGCTGTAACTTTCGAAATTGCTGGTGCTTCCAAAACTGCTGTTGCAGCAGTTGAAAAAGCAGGCGGCAAGGTCGTAATCAAGGAAGGCAAGGCTTAACAGCCTTGTCTTTTTTTCGGGGTGTATCCAAACTGACCGGAGCGCGGAATGGCTTCTGCTGCCGAGCAACTTGCTTCAAACCTTAACTTTTCTGCCTTTGCTAAAGCCGAGGAACTGAAGAAGCGGATCTGGTTCACGCTAGGCGCGCTTTTGGTTTATCGATTCGGAACCTATATCCCTCTGCCTGGAATTAATCCTGACGCGCTCGCACAGGCCTTCGGAAACGTACAAACTGGCATTGTTGGCCTGTTTAACATGTTCTCCGGTGGTGCTGTCGAGCGTATGGCTATTTTTGCCCTCGGCATCATGCCTTACATTTCTGCGTCGATTATCATCCAGCTTATGACTTCTGTTGTTCCTAGTTTGGAACAGCTGAAGAAAGAGGGTGAGCAAGGCCGGAAAAAAATTAACCAGTACACACGTTTTGGTACAGTGATTCTGGCAACCTTCCAGGCCTACGGTATTTCCGTTGGTCTTGAGGCTGGCGCGAACATTGTTATCGATCCGGGCTGGTTCTTCCGTATTGCAACAGTTCTTACCCTTGTTGGTGGTACTATGTTCCTGATGTGGCTGGGTGAGCAAATCACCTCTCGCGGCATTGGTAACGGCATTTCTTTGATCATTTTCTCCGGTATTGTTGCCGGGCTTCCTTCTGCGATTGCTTCCACTTTGGAACTTGGTCGTCAGGGCGCGCTTGCAACTCCAATCATTTTGGCAGTCATCATACTGTCTGTGGTGGTTATCGGCGTTATCGTCTTCATGGAACGTGCACAGCGGCGGTTGCTGATTCAGTATCCACGTCGCCAACAAGGCAATAAGATGTTTGAGGGGAACACTTCGTTCCTGCCACTCAAACTCAATACGGCTGGTGTTATTCCACCGATTTTTGCGAGCTCCTTGTTGCTGGTACCAGCGACTGTAGCCAGTTTCCAAACCGGTGATTCCACTGGTTCGATGGCGTGGTTGACAACAATCACTGCGCTGCTGGGACACGGTCAACCGGCCTACATGGCTCTTTATGCAGCATTAATCATCTTTTTCTGCTTCTTCTACACCGCGATTGTTTTCAATCCGTCGGAGACAGCAGACAACCTCAAGAAGCATGGTGGCTTCATTCCAGGAATTCGTCCAGGCGAACGTACTGCGCAGTACATTGACCATGTGCTAACTCGCATTACGGTTGTTGGTGCAATATACATTACTCTCATTTGTTTGTTGCCAGAGTTCCTGATCTCAGCAACGGGTGTGCCGTTCTACTTCGGTGGTACGTCTCTGCTCATTGTTGTTAGCGTCACCATGGATACCGTTTCTCAGATCCAGGGACACCTTCTTGCTCATCAGTACGAGGGCTTGGTGAAGAAAACGAAGTTGAGGGGGAAACGTAGATGAGATTGATTCTTCTTGGCCCTCCTGGTGCTGGTAAAGGCACTCAGGCAGGTCGACTTGTTGCGGTGCATGGTATTGTCCAGCTTTCTACTGGTGACATGCTTCGTGCAGCTGTTGCAGCTGAAACCGAAGTCGGCTTGAAGGTTAAAGATGTTCTGACACGTGGTGACCTGGTTTCTGATGACCTGATTTGTTCCATCATTTCTGATCGTATTGATCAGGCTGATTGTGCAAAGGGCTTCATTTTGGACGGTTTCCCACGCACCATTGCTCAGGCAGACGCTCTTGGCGAACTGCTTGAGAAGAAGGACCAGAGACTTGATGCTGTTGTGCAGCTGAAGGTCGATGAAGGTATCCTTCTTGAGCGTATCGAAACACGTGCTCGTGAAAGCGCGGAAGCTCGATCCGATGACAATGCAGAGTCTTTGAAGAAGCGTCTTGCAGTTTACAACGAGCAGACAGCCCCGCTTATCAAGTACTATGGTGAGCGGAACATGCTGATGAGCGTTGATGGCATGAAGTCCGTTGACGAGGTTGCTTCAGAGATCGATACGATTTTGAGCACGGTTTAATCCGTGCTTTTTGAAGGCAGGCGCTTGCGCTTGCCTTTATAATAAAGTATAGCCGGCGCACATCGACACCATAATCGATTGGCGCCGGTTTTCCTTGGGAAACCGAGGCTGATCTTTTTGCTGTGTGATGGTGCGCCCTCAACCTGCCTGGTTGTAGGTGTGTTATCGGCAAAAAAAATGGGAGAGGGAACAAACGTACCCTCGTAATTGGAGAAAACAAACGTGGCACGTATTGCTGGCGTCAACCTTCCGACGAATAAGCGCGTAGTTATCGCGCTGCAGTACATTCATGGCATTGGTGCGAAGTTCGCGCAGGAAATCACCGAGAAAGTCGGTATTGCTGCAGAGCGTCGCGTCAACGAACTTTCTGATGCAGAAGTTCTGAAAGTCCGTGAAGCAATCGACGCTGAATACACCGTTGAAGGTGATCTTCGTCGTGAAACTGCAATGAACATTAAGCGTCTCATGGACCTTGGCTGTTACCGTGGCCTGCGCCACCGTCGTGGTCTGCCTGTTCGTGGTCAGCGCA
>NZ_LCWX01000163.1:83381-110181 GCF_001431305.1 Pseudovibrio sp. POLY-S9 | reverse complement strand
CTCATACCAACGCTCGCACCCGTAAGGGCCCTGCTAAAGCGATCGCTGGTAAGAAGAAATAACTAGCCGGTTATCCGGTGGAGCCGCCGGCTATACGGCGGTGTAGATATCGAAGTTAGGAAATATAATGGCTAAAGAATCGACGCGCGTGCGTCGTCGCGAACGGAAGAACATTTCTTCAGGTGTCGCGCATGTGAACTCTACGTTCAACAACACCATGATCACCATCACCGATGCTCAGGGCAATGCGATCTCTTGGTCGTCTGCCGGCGCGCTTGGCTTTAAGGGTTCTCGTAAGTCTACCCCTTATGCTGCACAGGTCGCTGCCGAAGACGCTGGTCGTAAGGCTGCTGAACACGGCATGCGTACTCTCGAAGTAGAAGTACGTGGTCCAGGTTCTGGACGTGAATCCGCTCTGCGTGCGCTTCAGGCTGCAGGTTTCGTTATTACATCTATCCGTGATGTAACTCCGATCCCGCACAATGGTTGCCGCCCACGCAAGCGTCGCCGCGTCTAACAGTTCGTTAGGCTAGTTTTCCACCCAGGCAAGGATTAGTTGACTTTTAGGTCAACGGGAAAGCCAGAGGGTTTATGAACGTGACTATTCAAAAAAATTGGCAAGAGCTTATCAAGCCAACTAAACTCGACATTCGTGCTGGCGATGATGCACGCTTTAAGGCTTCTGTGATTGCAGAACCTCTTGAGCGTGGCTACGGCCTGACTCTTGGTAACGCCCTGCGCCGCGTTCTGCTTAGCTCCCTTCAGGGTGCTGCAGTGACTGCGGTTCAGATTGATGGCGTTCTCCATGAGTTCTCGTCTATTCCTGGCGTTCGTGAAGATGTGACTGACATCATCCTGAACATCAAGGAAATCGCGCTTCGCATGGAAGGCGAGGGACCAAAGCGTATGGTTCTGCGTAAGCAGGGTCCAGGTGCGGTCTACGCTGGCGATATTGAAACTGTAGGTGACGTTGAGGTTCTTAACCCAGGTCTGCTGCTGTGTAACCTTGATGAAGGTGCGGAAGTTCGCATCGAATTCACTGTTAACACCGGCAAGGGTTATGTTCCAGCTGCCGCTAACCGCCCAGAAGACGCTCCAATCGGTCTGATTCCGGTTGACAGCCTGTATTCTCCGGTTAAGAAGGTTTCTTATAAGGTTGAGAACACCCGTGAAGGTCAGGTTCTTGATTATGATAAGTTGACTTTGACTGTTGAAACTGACGGATCTGTGATCCCTGAAGATGCAGTAGCATTTGCTGCTCGTATCCTGCAGGATCAGCTGTCTATCTTCGTGAACTTCGAAGAGCCACAGCGTGAAGTTCAGGAAGACACAGTCGCGGAACTTGCGTTCAACCCAGCACTGCTGAAGAAGGTTGATGAGCTTGAGTTGTCTGTACGTTCGGCAAACTGCCTGAAGAACGACAATATCGTATATATTGGCGATCTCATTCAGAAGACAGAAGCAGAAATGCTTCGTACACCGAACTTCGGTCGTAAGTCTCTCAACGAGATCAAAGAAGTTCTGGCGCAAATGGGCCTGCATCTCGGTATGGAAGTGGCAAACTGGCCGCCTGAAAATATCGATGAGCTCGCTAAGCGCTACGAAGACCACCAATATTAAAGGAACAGGAACTGAGCGCGCTGCGTGAGGTTCCGGCGATCTGATGTACTAGATCGTAATTGACTTAACAAAGGAGAGGGCCATGCGCCACGGTAATTCCGGCCGCAAGCTCAATCGGACGTCAAGCCACCGTAAAGCGATGTTCGCTAACATGGCAGCTTCGCTCATCCAGCATGAGCAGATTGTTACGACGCTTCCGAAAGCAAAAGAGATGCGTCCAATCATCGAGAAGCTCATCACTCTGGGCAAGCGCGGCGACCTGCATGCACGTCGTCAAGCAATTTCCCAGATCCGTGACACTGCAATGGTAGCAAAACTGTTTGATACCCTTGCAGAGCGTTATGCGGACCGTCAGGGTGGTTATTCTCGCGTGCTGAAAGCTGGTTTCCGTCATGGTGATAATGCACCAATGGCTGTTATCGAGCTGGTTGAGCGCGACGTAGAAGCTAAAGGCGCTGCAGATCGTGCACGCGCTGCTGCTGAAGAAGCTGCTGAGACAGCTGAAGCTGCTGCATAAGCTTTTCGCATAAGCGATTTGAAAAAGGGTGCCTTCGGGTGCCCTTTTTTGTTGCCTGAATGAAATTCACTCAAGGGCTCCTGCTGTTTGCAGAACGAATCTGATGAAATAGTTTGCGTAACGTGAGTTTTAACAGGTGGAACTGGATTGTTCGGATCAGGTTGGTACTGCAACTTATGATAGTGCAACGTGCTTCGAGCTTTGTGAGAAAACACTGCTAAATCATATCGGTATTTCAATTTTTCTTCGATTTGAAAAGCATTTTAAATATTTGTTTTAAGCGGAGATTAACACTATAGCCCGACTATGCTCCCAACGTATTACTCGGGGGCAAATATGCGTTCTAAATCTGATGAGAGCGGCTCTGTATCCTCACCTAGAGTCAAAAATTATTTTAATCGTATTGCTGTTCGTCTTCCATTCATTATGGTTGGGCTTGCAATTATTGCGAGTGCCGTTGTGGCATTCCTTGGGTATACGCGTGCTGAGAGCGCGCTGACTGAAGCGAGCAAGACACAGCTCGTACTCGTGGCACAGGCTCGTCGGGATACACTCGATGAAAAGCTGGAGCGCGTTGATAGCGATATCAAGCGTCTGGTCAAGAGTAGCGCAATGCGCGTTACCATGACCGACTTGCTGGCCTCCATGGATTCTCTGAGTGCAGATAAGGATGACATCCTTAGCTACTTCCAAAAGAGTGGCTCTTCTGTTGCTGATCGTCTGCAGCTGACTGGGAATGGTAACAAGACGCTTTATTCCTGGCGTCATGCTGTTGTTCATCCAGACTTTGTGGCGAGTGTAACCGGTGGAGGTTATGCGGACATCCTGATCATGGATGCAAACGGTCTGGTGATTTATTCTGCGACCAAGTCCTCTGAGTTTCTTGAGAGCGTGAAGGATGGCAAGCTATCCGGTACATTGCTTAGTCAGGAATTCAATAAGGCGGCGAAAGCCACTGAAGGCGACGTGGTCTATTCTGAGATCGCTCAATATGCGTCTGATGGAAATTCTGCATCCCTTTTGATTTCGGCTCCTGTGTTTGTTGAAGACTTCAACCAGGTCACGTTTAAGGGTGTTATCTCCATTCGTCTCGGCTCTGAGTTCTTCGATAGCGTTTTGCAAAATCGTGAGAATATGGGTGAGACTGGGCAGACCTATCTGGCACGCATTGACGGCACCATCCTTTCCAATCAGGTTCTGTCTGATGTACCGACGGCGCTGGTGAAGAAAGATGATCCAGAGGTTGTTGCGAAAGTTGTTGAGGACCTGCAAGCGAACCTGGAAAGCAATGTTGGTTTTGCGGAAGTGAAGGAACAGTTTGTTCTGGCCCTGCCACTTGGTTTTGAAAAACTCCCAACCGTTATCGTTGCAAAGACTGATGTAAGCGAAGCGCTGGCTGTGGTTCATGCCCTCGCCAAAGAGATCATCATTAGCGGATTAATCGTGTTGGCAGTTGTTGCTGCAATTGGCATCTTCATGGCACGTAGCCTGTCTACTCCGCTTAATCGACTGTCAGCCAATCTTAATAAGATTGCGAACGGCAATCTGGATGTGGAGATTATCTCTGCTCAGCGTAAGGATGAGATTGGCGATATTGGCCGAGCTGTTCAGTCTTTCCAGGTTGGTCTTGTCCGTGCAAGAGAGCTGGATGAGAAACAGGTGCGTGAGCAACATGAACAGGAAGAGCGTGTGAAGCGCGTGGATGCTTTGAACGAGAACTTCGATGTTGGTGTTCGAGACATCCTGACCACTGTGACTGACGCTGGCGGTAATCTGGAAACCACCGCGAAGAGTATGGCAAGCATCTCTGAGCAGACCAACACTGAAGCACAGACGGTATCTTCTGCCTCTGAACAATCCCTGATGAACCTTCAGGCTGTTGCAGGTGCTGCTGAAGAGCTTTCTGCGACTGTTGGTGAGATTGACCGTGAGGTTCGTCGTTCTGCTGATGTCTCCAAGCAAGCAGCTGAGAAGGCTGCTGCGGCCGAGGTGTCTGTAAACGGTCTTATGGAAGCTGCGCAGCGCATTGGTGAAGTTGTATCTCTCATCAATGATATTGCTGATCAGACCAACTTGTTGGCGCTGAATGCGACGATCGAGGCTGCACGTGCTGGCGAAGCTGGTAAGGGCTTTGCGGTTGTTGCATCCGAAGTTAAAGGCCTTGCGAACCAGACTGGTCAGGCAACTGGCGAGATCAGTGTTCAGATTCAGTCTGTTCAGGCTGAGACCGAGAAGGCTGTTGCGGCTATCAAGGAAATCAGCACGGTTATTGGTGACGTGAATGAAGCGGCGACTGCGATTGCAGGTGCTGTTCAGGAACAGGCCGTAACCGCAACAGATATCTCCAGCAATATTCAGCAGGTGACTTCTGGTAGCTCTGAGGTTGCTCAGGCCATTACCCGTGTGAGCATGATCGCAAGTGACGCTGGTCATGAAGCAGAGAATGTTCTTGGCGCTGCAAACCAGCTGACACACCAGTCAGAAGAGCTGAAGAACATGGTTGAACAATACCTTGAGAATATCCGGGCAGCCTAAGTTCTGTCAGGTTTTATCGAGATGAGTGAGGCGCCGGGGAGACCCGGCGTTTTGCGTTTTGAGCAGGTGTGATCTTTTTTAGTGCACTCAAACTATTACTAGTTTGAAATCCACATGCAGTTTTCGGGGATACGAGCTCGCTGCTTAAAACCGACAGATTGGCCTTTTCATTTCCATATTGCAGACTTATCTGTAACCTGCTGCTCCCAAATTTTTTGAAAGAAAATTATTGTGAACTGGGGGCTCTTGCCGAAGGGATTTAAGAATGGGTCAAATCAGGAAGTCAGCTGCTCACCTGCTTTTTTGTGCAGTTCTTGGGACTACTGGCGTTGTTGCAACGCAAGGCACTGGTGCACTGGCCAGTGAAAAGACTGTTCCAACATCTCAAGCCGAGATTTCACTTTCCTTCGCTCCTATTGTGAAGAAGGTCGCGCCAGCGGTGGTGAATGTGTACGCAAGTCGTACCGTGCAAGAGCGCCGCAGAGTTTCTCCATTCTTTGATGATCCGTTCTTCCGTCGTTTCTTTGGTGAGCAATCCGATCGGTTCGCGCCTCGCTCGCGTAGCCGTGTTCAAAGCTCTCTGGGCTCTGGTGTGATTGTTTCTGCTGATGGGACGATTATTACCAACCATCACGTTATCGCGGGCGCTGATGAGGTGCGTGTGGCACTTTCTGATCGGCGTGAGTTTGATGCCGATATCATCTTGATGGATGAGCGCACAGATCTTGCAGTTTTGAAGGTGCGCAACGCAGAAGGGGCGTTCCCTGTTGTGCCGTTTGCCAACTCTGATGAACTTGAGGTGGGTGATCTGGTGTTGGCGATTGGGAACCCGTTTGGTGTTGGGCAGACCGTGACGCAAGGTATTGTCTCCGCTGTTGCGCGAAATCAGGTGGGCGTCTCGGACTATCAATTCTTCATTCAGACAGATGCTGCCATTAATCCGGGTAACTCGGGTGGGGCGCTGGTTGATCTAAACGGGCATCTTGTTGGTGTGAACACCGCGATCTTCTCGCGTTCCGGTGGCTCCAACGGTATTGGTTTTGCAATCCCTGCCAATATGGTGGAAGTGGTTGCTTCAGCTGCCGATGACGGCGGTATCGTGCGCCGCCCGTGGGTTGGAACCAGTGTGCAGCCAGTCAGCTCTGATATTGCTGCCAGCCTTGGATTGGAGCGTCCTAGCGGGGTTCTGGTGACACGTATTCAGGAAGGAAGCCCAGCTGACCGTGCTGGTATTCGTGTAGGTGACCTGATCATGTCTGTTGGTGGTACTCAGGTGGATGATCCAGATGCTTATGGTTACCGTTTGGCTACGAAGAAAGTTGGCGGTGTCACGCGTTTTGAGATGTTGCGTGGTGGCGAAGCTTTTGCTGTTGAGATCAGTCTTGAGCGTGCACCGGAAACTGTGGCTAGAGATGAAAGAGAGATCAAAGGGAACTCGCCATTTACTGGTGTACGGGTTATGAATCTTTCTCCTGCTGTGGCTGAAGAGTTGCGCATGTACAACGAGTTTTCAGGCGTTGTAATTGCTGATATTAAAGCTCGTAGTACTGCTGCCTATGTCGGCTTTAAACCCGGTGATATCGTGGTTGAGATTAATGGTGCTGAAGTTCAAAGCACCAAAGACCTTTCCAAGCTGACCGGCAAGAAACAGCGCACCTGGAACATCACTTTCAAACGTGATGGTCAGCTACGACAGGTAAGTTTGCGATAATGCTGTTTTGAGAGTTTTACTCTCCAGAACAGTTTAGAGGAATATTGAGAGACCATGAGTGATCTATTTTCCGCCAATGGGATGGATCAGCTGGAAGACAGGCCGCTTGCAGACCGCATGCGGCCTCGTGTTCTGGAGGATGTTGTCGGACAAGGCCACCTTTTGGGTGATGCTGGTATTTTAAGCCGTATGCTACGGTCCGGCTCTCTGGGGTCTCTCATCTTCTGGGGGCCTCCGGGTACCGGTAAGACCACGGTTGCCCGTTTGCTTGCAGATGCAACGGAACTGGAATTTGAGCAGATCTCTGCGATTTTCTCCGGAGTTGCTGATCTCAAAAAGTGTTTTGAGCGTGCAAGAGGCCGTCAGATCTCCGGCAAGCGGACTTTGCTGTTTGTTGACGAGATCCATCGCTTCAACCGTGCTCAGCTGGATAGTTTTTTACCTGTGATGGAAGATGGCACCATCACTCTGGTAGGGGCGACGACTGAGAACCCGAGCTTTGAGCTGAATGCGGCGCTGCTGTCCCGTTCGCATGTGTTGACGTTCCATTCACTCGATGAAGATGCGCTGATTGATTTGCTCAAACGCGCGGAAGAGGTGATGGGGCGTGACTTGCCGCTGGATGAGGATGCGCGTCTATCTCTCGTGCGTATGGCAGATGGTGATGGCCGGTCTGCATTGACTTTGGCGGAAGACGTTTGGCGTACGGCTGGCGATGACGAGATTTTCGACACGGAACGCCTGGCGGAAGTGGTGCAGCGACGTGCGCCGATCTACGACAAGACCAAGGACGGGCATTACAATCTCATCTCTGCGCTTCATAAGTCCATTCGCGGGTCGGACCCTGATGCGGCGCTCTACTGGATGTGCCGGATGCTGGAGGGCGGAGAAGACCCGCTTTACATCATTCGCCGTCTGACGGTGATGGCTTCTGAAGACATTGGCATGGCTGATCCCAATGCGCTGGTGCAGGTGAATGCTGCACGTCATGCGTTTCAGCTGGTTGGTTCACCAGAAGGGGAGTATGCGCTGGCTCAGGCTGCGGTCTATCTGGCAACGGCCCCTAAATCGAATGCGTCTTATCTGGCTTATAAGGCTGCTCGCATGGATGCGCGAGAACATGGATCTCTTGTGCCGCCAAAGCACATCCTGAACGCACCGACCACGCTCATGAAGAAGATGGGGTATGGTGAAAGTTATCGCTACGATCATGATGAGCCAGATGCGTTTTCTGGTCAGGATTATTTCCCTGAGAAGATGGGTCGGCAAAAGTATTATGAGCCGAATGCTCGTGGCTTTGAGCGTGATGTTCAAAAACGTCTGAGCTATTGGGATCGCTTGAGAAAAGAGCGTGGCACTGCTTAGGGCTGTCTGTCTGGGTTCTCGTTGGAACGTTGCGACAGAGTTCGTTGTTTCGCCTTTTCTGAAAACTGGCGGTCACTTTTCAAGACTACACATAAACTACACGTAACTTTGTTTGGGTTTCCCGATTGCATTCGGGCATCCTAATTCGCACACTGACATATGAGCTTGTTGCGGTCATTTATATCTGCGCATCATGCTCTGACTTCTTTACTTAAGCGAATTCTGGTGCATGCATGAGGCAACTTGAGCTGAGATTGGGACTGGTGCTGTATGGCGGGGTTTCACTCGCCATCTATATGCACGGTGTCACCCGTGAACTCCTAAATCTTCAGCGTGCCTCCCATGCGTTGCATCAGTTGCGGAGAGACCGTGAGCGCGGTGTTGAGAGTGATGTCACTCTCGAAGGCTCAGCGAAATCCTACTTCGATCTTCTTGAAAGTTTTGGGCCACAGCTGGACCTGCGGGTTGTGATTGATGCAATCTCTGGCGCGTCTGCCGGAGGTGTGAATGCGATCATGCTGGCGCGGGCACTGGCGCATGATCTGCCGCTCAAGCACCATAGCGATCTATGGCTGTCGCTTGCTGATGTTGACAAGCTGGCCAATGAAACATCCGGGGTCAGCAAACATGCCAAGCGGGTGCTTGCGCCCATTCTGGATAAGCTGCTGGTTTTCCTTGGGACTGATGTTCCTCAGAACAAGGAAACGCGCACCAAACTGCGAGATTTTATCAGTTCCCGTTGGTTTGCGCCGCCGTTCTCAGGTGAGCGCTACTCAGGATGGCTGGTGGATGCTTGCCGCGCGATGGATGAAGAGGATCGCGGGGAGACGTTGATCCCTTATGGACAGCGGTTGGAGCTGTTCGTGACACTCACGGATTTTCACGGTGTGTTGCGGCGTATTGCGTTGCATGATCCCGAGTTTATTGAGGAGTTGGATCATCGACGTATTGTAAAGTTCAATGCCATTCATCGGGTGTCCAGCGGTTTGCATAGCCAGATGAGTGCGGAGTGTATTCCTGATCTGGTCTTTGCTGCGAGAGCGACCTCTAGTTTCCCTGGAGCCTTTCCGCCTATGAGTGCTGAGGAGATGGATGGCGTTCTTGAGCGTCAGGGTCTTGAGTGGAGCGGGCGTGAAGCGTTCCTAACCAACGTGCTTCATGCCAATTGCGATGCAGAAGGGGAGCGTATCTTCATTGATGGGTCGTTGGTGATGAACAAGCCCTTCGAGCCGCTTATAGGTTCCATTGCACAACGACCTGCAGCTCGCGAAGTGGTGCGTCGTTTGCTTTATCTGGATCCGTTGCCCTTCTCGCACCGTGATGTGCCAGCTGAGCCAGAACCTCCCGGTTTCTTCAAGAGCATCTTTGCATCGTTAGCTCACATTCCGCGTAATGAACCGATTGGTGATGAACTGCAAGAGATTGAGCAGATCAACATGAAGGTGCGGCGGATTCAGGAAGTGGCTGAAGCTGCATTGCCGATGGTCCGCCATGAAGTGCAGCTGTTGCTTGAAAAACATGGCAGCCTGCCGGAGACCGAGGGTGACTTCTCAGTTGTGCGGCAAGGGGCTGAGCTGGCAGCGATGGAACAATCTGGTTTCGCCAATGCCGGTTATCTTCAGCTTCGTTTGGGGCATCTCGCCCACCGGGTTGTCTTGTTGATTTCCGAGCTTTCCGGCACGCAGCAAGAGGGGTGCGTTGAAAAGGGTGAGGAGGTTGCTCTCTGGTCTTGGGAAAGCGTGGAAGAAGTGGTCGTGAATGCGTTGACCTTCTCCAAAGAAGAGGAGGGGGAAGCGCAGCGGGATCAGGCTAAGATTCTTCGTGAGCTGAAGAGTCTTGATGTCGACTATCGCATTCGTCAGTTGCGGTTTTTGATCGAGCAGATCAACAAGTTCTATCACCATGAAGAGATTGCTGGGTCTGTTGAGTTTGCGCGCCACCTGGATGTCTTTAAGCGTGAACTTTATGGGCAGATTGCCAACTTGCGGAGCCGTTGGTCCGTGGAGTTTTATGGCACAGAGACCATCTACCTTGCGACGCTGCTGAAGGAAGTATCGCCGCAATTGGAGACAGTGCGCAAAGTGCTCGGGGTTCTCAGCCTTCGCATGGGCCTTGCCGATCTTGATAAACTGACAGATTCCATTGTGTTTGAGGGAGTTGGGAAACTAGGTGATCTGAAGGCGGCGCAAGGTATTCTTGAAGGCTATATCGGCTTTCCGTTCTTCGACACCAGCATGTTTCCGGTTCAGCAGGCGCTTGATGCTTTTGAACTTCGTAAGATTGAGGTGGGGCGCATCAGCCCAAAGGATGCCCAATTGCTTTGTCCCGGTGGCGTTGATCTAAAAGGCGCGCAATTGCAGATGTTTGGTGCCTTCTTCAACCGCGGATGGCGCGAGCATGATTACCTGTGGGGGCGGCTCAACGCTGCAGAGCGGCTGGTGCGGTTACTGCGGGATGTTTATCATCAGTGCCACGGGTCGGCACAGCGGATTGCTCCTGGTGATGACATGAACCTGCGCGCGATATTCCTTGATATTCTGGATGAGGAAGAAGCGCATCTGGAAGATCATGAAGAGTTGGTGGAAGCTTGCCGTGAGAAGGTTGATGAGGTCTTCTCTAAGGGATGTTAGTTACTGTGCAATTTGTGCAAGACATGCCATTCAAAATCCGATAGGGAGAATGCATGAAAAATCTCATCCTGATAGCACTTGGTGGCGGGGCAGGAGCGGTTTGTCGGCATCTGGTTTCAATGGCCGGACTTCGTCTTCTGGGCCCTTCATTTCCGTGGGGCACTGTCACCGTAAACATTCTTGGTTCATTGCTGATGGGGATCTTTGTTGAGGTTCTTGCTCAGCGACTGAACGCTTCTTCTGAGCTGCGTTATCTGATCGCGACGGGTTTCCTTGGCGGTTTCACTACCTTCTCAACCTTCTCGCTGGATGTCGCTGTGTTGTGGGAACGCGGAGAACCTATTGCGACCGCCGCTTATGTGTTGGTCTCGCTTATTCTTTCCGTTTCAGCCTTGTTTGCAGGTCTTTATCTCACACGGCAGGTTCTCGCCTAATTTGCAAGTTGCCCGCAAAAACTCATAGAAACTTGATGGTTTTTCGTTTTTAAGGGCTGAATCTGCGTGAAAGACTTGCATGTTTTGCCTTCAGCTGCCAAATGAGCGCCAACGGATTTAATAGGAACGGCTGGCGCACCCTTCGTGCTGCCGCCGCGTTAGAAGTCAGGACCTTCACCCATGAGTGGCTCCCAGAACAAAGCAGCGCCGCAAAACAACGGTGGCAGCCCAGTTAAAATTGAGATGCGCCGCGTTGATGCCGACGAAGCAGGCATGCGTCTTGATCGCTGGTTTAAAGAAAACTTTCCGGAACTTGGCTTTGGCCGTTTGCAGAAACTGCTGCGCACTAAGCAGGTTCGAGTTGATGGCAAACGTGCCGAAAGCTCTACCCGATTGGAAAAGGGGCAAGAAGTCCGCATTCCACCGCTCGGTGTTGAGCTGGCTGCTGATGACCGCAAGAATGCCAGACCTCGTCCGCGCAAGTTGGTTGACAGTGACCGTGAAGCCATTGAGCAGATGATGCTCTTTGAAGATGCGCATGTGATGGTACTGAGTAAACCTGCTGGCCTTGCTGTGCAGGGTGGCTCAGGTTTGACGCGTCACGTGGATGGTATGCTTGACGCCTTCACCAACCAGAAGGGCGATAAGCCGCGTCTGGTGCACCGTCTTGACCGTGAGACCTCCGGTATTTTGCTGGTTGCGAAGACCCGCCGTGCAGCTCAGGAGCTGACAAAGGCATTTCGTCATCGCAACACGCGTAAAATCTACTGGGCGATGGTTGCTGGCGTACCAAAGCCGCGTCAGGGGCGTATCTCGACCTATCTGGCGCGTGATGAGGGTGAAGAGCGCATGCGTGTTGCCCGTCATGGTGATGATGAAGCACAGCACGCAGTCAGCCTTTACAATGTGGTTGAGCAGTCCGGTCAGAAGCTTTCCTGGGTATCACTGAAGCCTGTAACTGGCCGTACGCACCAGCTGCGTGCCCATGCTGCGCATATTGGTTGCCCTATCGTCGGTGATCCAAAATACTTCAATATCAAAAACTGGGAGCTGCCCGGTGGCATCCAGAACAAGCTGCACCTGCTGGCGCGCCGGATTATGATCCCGCATCCGTCAGGTAATGGTGTGATTGATGTTTCTGCTCCGCTGCCATCGCATATGCAGCAAACCTGGAACTTGCTTGGTATGGATGTGAAGGACTATGATCCGGACATCAATGAACCAGAATAAGTAATAGCAACGTTACGGGCTGATCTACATGTATCTCATTGTGTTTGATTGCGACGGCACGCTTGCGGATAGCCAAGACAATATCATGATTGGTTTTACTGCGGCGTATCGGTTTGTCGATCTGCCTATGCCATCGCGAGATGAAATTCTTGCAACGGTTGGCCTGACACTGGATGTGGCGTTTGAGCAATTGCTGGGGCGAAATGACCCGGACTTGATTGAGCAGATGGTCAAGGGATACCAGCAGATCGTTTGGGAAATGCGTTCCAAGGGGCGTGATTATGATCCCCTTTATGAGGGGGCGATTGATGCTTTGCGAGAGTTGGATAGCCGGGAGGATGTGCTTCTTGGTATCGCAACAGGCAAGCATTCCCGCGGTATGAAACACCTGATCAGCTTGCATGAGCTGGAAGGGCTTTTCACCACCATGCAGACAGCAGATGTTGCGCCCTCCAAGCCAAATCCAGGTATGATTTTTCAGGCGATGAGCGAAACTGGTGTTGATCTGGAAAACACGATTATGATTGGTGACACGACTTTTGATATGCACATGGCGCGCAATGCAGGTGTGAAATCTGTCGGAGTTACATGGGGTTATCACAGCGCTGAAGACGTGAAGAGCGCTGGAGCCACCTATGTTATCAATCAGTTTAAGGAACTCATTCCGGTGCTTAGTGAGCACTTCAAATGGAATAAGGAAGTTGCATAATGCGTGACATTTTTGAGCAGATTGCAGATGACATTGCAAAAGGACCTGTTGATGCTGTTCAGGCTGCGCGTGAACACACCAAACGGAACTTGCCAAAACGCTTTTACGAGCGTGTGAGTGTCGAGCTGAAAGATGACGTCTTCGCTGTATTGCTGGATGGACGCTCCATTAAAACACCCGGTCGCAATGCACTGGTGTTTAAGGATGAAGTGATTGCTGAAGGCGTGGCTGCCGAATGGGAGCTGCAGGAAGAAGAGATTGATCCGGCGACGATGCCGCTGACGCGCATTGCCCATTCTGCGATTGATGCCGTTGAAGACAAGTTTGCGGAAGTTGCAGACGAGATCACACGGTATGCCGGAAATGATCATTTGTGTTACCGCGCAGCTTCCCCTGCAGAACTGGTCACTCGCCAGAAAAATCAGTGGGACCCAGTCTTGGGTTGGGCGGAGACGTTGTTTGCTGGTCGCTTCAAACTCGTTGAAGGGATTATGCATGTCGCGCAAGATGAGGCGGTGACAACAGCCTATCGTGCGCAACTGGGCAAATATGATGCGCTTCAGTTGACTGCGATCCATACAGTGACGTCCATTAGCGGTTCTGCTTTGCTGGCGCTGGCACTGGCTGAAAAAGCTTTTGAGGCGGATGTTGTCTGGTCTGCAGCTCATGTTGATGAAGATTGGAATATTGAGCAGTGGGGGCAGGATGAAGAGGCTGCTCGTATTCGTCGTTTCAAAAACGACGAGTTCAACGCAGCAGTGCTTATTCTCGTTGGAGCACCAGAAGAAAGCTAAGGCTTATTCTTTGCGAAGTTGTCTTAAGGCGCGGCTTTTGGCTGCGCTTTTTTGTTGGTGTTGTGGTTTCTCCTGATATCGTAGAAAGAAATCAATAGTTTGTAGTATGTGGGCAAGTGAATTTCATTTGCCGTGTTACCATCGAATCTGTTGAACTATGCACTCTTGCTGCACATATGAGTTCAGGGCTTTCGTAATAACGAAAACATCGCCAAATACTGCCCTAATCAAGAATATTGAGGAATTCCGCCGATGAAACATAATGAGAAAGTTATTGAGCGGCTTAACGAAGCTCTGAAACTGGAACTTGGTGCCGTCAACCAGTACTGGCTGCATTACCGCCTGCTGGATGACTGGGGTTTTGGAAAGTTGGCGCAGAAAGAGCGCGAAGAATCCGTTGAAGAGATGCAACATGCTGACAAGCTGATTGAGCGCATTCTCTTCCTTGGTGGTCATCCAAACTTGCAGACTGTTGGCGCTTTGAAGATAGGCACCAATCTTAAGGAAGTTCTGGAAGCGGATCTTGCTGGTGAACATGAAGCTCGCACCTCTTATAAGAAGAGCCGTGAGATTTGTGATGCTGAAGGTGATTACGTCACCATGAAGCTGTTTGATGATCTACTGGCTGATGAAGAAGGTCACATTGACTTCCTTGAAACTCAGCTGGATCTCCTTGAGAAGATTGGTGAACAGCACTACGGCGCGTTGAATGCAAACTCGGCTGATACTGGCGAATAAGTTCGCCTAACCGTTTGTTTTGATTAGAAAGAGCTGTCCTGTTGGGCGGCTCTTTTTTGTTGGGTTAAAGTTGTTTGTTTCAGACTAGCGCTTCATTAGGAACGATAGGGGATTTGGGTTGGCGGCGGGTTAGGCTGATCTATGTTTACTGGATCAAAGCTCGTTTTAGGGTCGGTTCAAAACGAGTTGTGTTTCATCTGCATTCCCTAAGGAGCAGTGCTTGCACTGAGAACTCATGAGAGCAAAAGACGGTGTCATTGAACGTTTGAACAAAGCCATTTCCATGGAACTTGGAGCTGTCAATCAATACTGGGTGCATTTCAGACTTCTTGAAGATTGGGGTTACACCAAACTCGCAAAGAAAGAGCGGACTGAATCGATTGAAGAAATGCATCATGCGGATCGGTTGGTGGAAAGAGTTGTCTTTTTGGAAGGGCACCCAAACCTGCAGCATATTGCGCCCTTACGCATCGGGTCCTCAGTGAAGGAAGTGCTGGAAGCTGATCTGGCAGGGGAGCGTGAAGCAATTGTGTATTATAGCGAATCTCGTGTGTTCTGTGAGCAGCAAGGTGATTTCGTGACAATGGCTCTTTTTGACAGTTTACTGGCAGATGAAGAAGGCCATTGTGATTTCCTTGAGACTCAATTGGAGCTTCTTGAGAAAATAGGCGAAGAAAAATATGGATTGCTCAATGCTGGCAGTGCTGATGAGGCAGAGTGAGTTTTAGCTGTCAAAGCATCAAAGCATCAAAGAATGCTTGGTTTCCTAAGGGTTGTTGGTTGTTGGGTTGAGGGAGTAATCAGTTGCATTGCATGAGGCTTCTCAATCCAACGGCTTACTAGTTTTTGTGCGTAGGGGCGTGCTAGGAGATAACTCAGTTAGATTGGGAGCTGAGATATCTGATGAAGGAAGTTCTAGCTGAATTAGAAAAAAGACGTGATGAAGCGCGGCTTGGTGGGGGACAGCGCCGAATTGATGCGCAGCACAAACGCGGAAAACTCACCGCACGAGAGCGCATTGAAATTCTGCTAGATGAAGGTTCCTTCGAAGAATTCGATATGTTCAAGCAACACCGCTGTACCGAGTTTGGTATGGAGGAAACGCACTTTCCGGGGGATGGTGTTGTTGCTGGTTGGGGAACCATCAACGGCCGTACCGTTTACCTCTTCTCGAAAGACTTCACTGTGTTTGGCGGATCGCTGTCTGAGACACACGCCGAGAAGATCATGAAGATCCAGGATATGGCGCTGCAGAATCGTGCACCGATCATCGGGATCTTTGATGCAGGTGGTGCTCGTATTCAGGAAGGTGTTGCTGCGCTCGGTGGATACGGTGAAGTGTTCTGGCGTAACATTCAGGCATCTGGTGTTATTCCGCAGATTTCTGTGATTATGGGTCCATGTGCTGGTGGTGATGTGTATTCACCTGCCATGACCGATTTCATCTTTATGGTGCGCGATACCTCCTACATGTTCGTCACTGGTCCTGATGTTGTGAAAACAGTGACCAATGAGACTGTGACGGCTGAGGAACTGGGCGGCGCGAGCATTCACACGACCAAATCTTCCATCGCCGATGGTGCGTTTGACAATGATGTGGAAGCGTTGCTGCAGATTCGTCGTTTGGTGGATTACCTGCCGATGAACAATCAGGCTCCGCTACCTGAACTTTCCGTTTATGATGATCCATCTCGTTTGGATGAGAGCCTCAATACGCTGGTTCCGGATAATCCGAACAAACCGTATGATATGCGGGAACTGATCCTGAAGACTGTCGATGAGCAGGACTTCTTTGAGATTCAGGAAAGCTTTGCCGGAAACATTATTACTGGTTTCGGCCGCGTCGAAGGACGCACAGTTGGTATTGTCGCCAACCAGCCAATGGTTCTTGCGGGTGTTCTGGACAGTGATGCAAGCCGGAAAGCTGCGCGTTTTGTTCGTTTCTGTGACTGCTTCAACATTCCGCTGGTAACCTTCGTGGATGTTCCGGGCTTCTTGCCAGGGACTGCGCAGGAATATGGTGGGTTGATCAAGCATGGCGCAAAGCTGCTGTTTGCTTATGGTGAAGCGACTGTTCCGAAAATCACAGTGATCACGCGTAAAGCTTATGGCGGCGCGTATGATGTGATGAGCTCCAAACACATTCGTGGTGATATGAATTATGCATGGCCATCTGCTGAGATTGCTGTGATGGGTGCAAAGGGTGCCGTTGAGATCCTCTATCGCAACGAGCTGGGTGATTCTGAGAAGATTGCTGAGCGCACCAAGGATTATGAAGACCGGTTTGCGAACCCGTTTGTTGCTGCGGAGCGTGGCTACATTGATGAGGTGATCATGCCGCAGTCTACACGGATGCGCATTTCGAGAGCGCTTGCGATGTTGCGGACCAAGAACCAGCAGATGCCTTGGCGAAAGCACGATAACATTCCGCTCTAAAATTGGTGTCTAATCGAACGAAACATCAAAAAACCCGGCCTTCACACGAAGGCCGGGTTTTTTGATGGGAAGGGGGACTAACTTGAGGCGAGTTAGGTCTTATCTTTCGTCGTTTTCGACCACGCAGGTGTAACCAATGAGGGAGTGGTTGGAGTCTTTTGTCACAACGTAGGCGCGCTGTGTTTCTTCGCTTGGGCTACAGTAAGAGCCATTTGCTACGTAACGGTCATAAAGGTCAGGACCTGTGGAGAGAACGATCGCACCTTTTTCTTGCACCAGAGACTTTACCTGAGACCCTGTGAGGTCAGTTGTATTGGTGCGTGGAGCGTTCATAGCCTGAGCAACAGAAGCAACAGATACGAGGCTGAGGACGGAAAGGGTTAGAGCGATCTTTTTCATTTGTTTAGCTTTCGGTTTCTTAATTCTTTTGGGAAATGGGGGAGGGAAAGACTAGGAGGCAAAGCCTTTCCCTGGAGCGTGATGATGGGGGACGTGCGTCTAACTTGGGGCGAGTTAGATTTTAGTTGTTTTTGTTGTCAACCACGCAGGTGTAACCAATAAGGGAATGGTTGGAGTCTTTGGTCACGACATAGGCGCGCTCTGTTTCTTCATGTGTTGCGCAGTAGGAGGCGTTTGCAACGTAGCGGTCGTAAAGGCCCGGGCCGGTTGCGAGAACGATTGCACCTTTGTCCTGTACGAGTGATTTTGCCTGGGAGGCAGTCAGGTCACCGGTGTTCACCAGAGCAGCCTGAGCGATGGAAGCAGCAGATACGAGGCCGAGTACGGATAGGGTCAGAGCGATCTTTTTCATTGGTCTTACTTTCAATTTTAATTTGTATCATTTGGGGAGGGAAAGACTGGGGAGGGACAGTCTTTCCCTAAGAGGTTGATGGGGGAAGCTCTCTAACTTGAGGCGGATTAGAGGCTTAGTTATCTCTGTTTTCGACGACGCAGGTGTAACCGATGAGGGAGCTGTTGGAGTCTTTGGTTACGACGTAAGCGCGCTGAGTTTCTTCGTGTGAAGCACAGTAAGAAGCGTTTGCAACGTAGCGGTCGTAAAGACCTGGGCCGGTTGCGAGGACGATTGCGCCTTTGTCCTGTACGAGTGATTTTGCCTGGGAGGCAGTCAGGTCACCGGTGTTCACCAGAGCAGCCTGAGCGATGGAAGCAGCAGATACGAGGCCAAGTACGGATAGGGTCAGAGCGATCTTTTTCATTTGTTTTACTTTCAGTTCTAGTCATTTTCAGAGCGAAAGACCGGGAGGAGCAGTCTTTCTGATGGGGTTTTGCCGATGTTGGTTGTTACTTCGGCGTGTCTTTTCAATTTAGACTGATACAAGGCAACTCCGTGCCGCCTTATATCTTGTGTTTTGTAGTTATCTTGTTTTTCTTCAAGCTTATTTTTGTTGTATGCTTTGTTTTTAGATGTTTGTGGTTTGTTGTTGTTCGTTGATGGTTGTATGTTTACTGGAAATTTTTGAGTAAGATGTGTTTTGGAACACAAAATTTTCTTTTCGCAACTTTGAATTTAGGCTGGTAACGAACTCGTGTCTTCGTGTTCTTGGGGATTACTTGCCTGTCTGTGATCAAGCTCACACTTTTGCTTGATGGTGGTGCAGAAAGGAGTTCTCAACCGCCTGTTGGTCATGCCGAACGGGCAAGGTGAGTTTCGCAGGATGTGGATGAAGGATTCGAATGTGGGTAACTGCAGCTACGTTTTATGGTGCAACTGCAGTGTATTTGCGTGAAACGTGGATCTTCAAAGGGCTCAGTCGAAGATATCGGAGCCGAATGGTCCTTCGCCGCTGTTGTAACCTGGCTCACATGAATAGCCGATGAAGCAGCGCTTCTGGTCTTTTGTGGGGACCCAGCGGCTCATCAAGCGTTCGTAAGGCTGACAGAACTGGAGGCCTGCGACGAAGCGGTCGTAGGTACGAACGCCAGTGCTTAATACAATGCCGCCAGCACGCTGTACGACGGAGCGGGCTTCAAGACAGGACATTTGCCGTGTATCAGGACGTGCGTGCGCTGCGGTGGAAACTATGAGAGGCAGAGTGCTCGAAAGAACGAGTAATGTTGATATCCGCATAGTCTCCTCCCTTATTACTGGTTCTGCCGTGTGCGTGGTGAGCAGCGATAACCGATCTGGCAGGAGTTGTTGTCTTTGGTCTGGGTCCACTCTCTGCGAAGCACTTCGTTGTGCAGGCAATACCTGATGTTACTCACAAAGCGCTCATAGGTTCGCGGGCCTGTGGTCAGGACGACGCCTCCACGACTGTCGACCAGTTGCTTTGCCTGCTCGCATGTCAGGGCCCTTGCATCTGGACGTGCCTGAGCATTGGCTGAGGCTACCCACAACAGAGTTATGAGACTACTGGCAATAATGGTGGTGGAGGCACTACGCATGGGATCAGTTGCCTTACAATGCAGATGTTGATGCTGGCGTGAACGCCGCAGTTCCATATGTTTTGAAGGCAATAGCTCAAAAGTGCGAGTATCAAGGTGAGCGGTGGTTAGCCGGTTCTAAAGAAGATGTCGTTGATTTAACTTTTTGCTGCAGGTCGTGCACGTGTGACTTCTACGCCAAACCCGCCTGTATGAACCGGCACTGGCGCAGAGGGTTTATTCACTTTCACAGTGACCTGGGAGATTCGCTGATCCATCGCGAAAACGGCCTCACAAATAGCTCCGGCAAGACGTTCCAACAGATTGAAACGGGAGTTGGTCACAACATCCTCGACAGTTTTTGCAAGGGTGCCGTAGCAGATGGTGTCTTCGTAGTCATCTGAAACAGTTGCCTTTTCAAAATCAGCCCAACAGGTCAGGTCAATGATAAAGCGTTGGCCCAATTTGGCTTCTTCATCATGGAGACCATGGAATGCATAGAAAGACAGGCCTTCCAGAAAAATCTTGTTTTCATTCATTGTTTGGCTCCTGAGGACTTTCCGACTGTTGGAAAACTGTGTTGCCAGAGGTGAGCGCGAAACTCAACGCATTTTAAGTGATAATGCTCTGTATTCGGGTGAAGCCCCGTCAAAACTTAGATGCTTTGTGCATCCATTGCCCCTACGAAAGTGCGATGGTTCTTCGCCCAATTGTGAGGTTGCGGAAGTGCGTAGAGATGCCTACAACCCTGCACTGTAAATAAAGAAGGTGTGTATGTGGGATGGGCATGTTTTCAAAGATTCTGATCGCAAACCGTGGGGAAATCGCTTGCCGTGTTATCAAAACGGCAAAAACGATGGGGATCAAAACGGTTGCTGTTTACTCCGATGCGGACCGAGATGCGCTTCATGTGGAGATGGCTGATGAGGCCGTTCACATTGGTGAACCGGCTGCAGCGAAATCATACCTTGTGATCGACAAGATTATTGAAGCATGTAAGCAGACCGGTGCTGAGGCTGTGCATCCAGGTTATGGCTTTCTTTCTGAACGCGCAGAATTCTGTGAGCGTTTGAAGCAGGAAGGCATTGTCTTTATCGGCCCTAATCCAAAAGCGATTGAGGTGATGGGAGATAAGATCACCTCCAAGCGATTTGCGGCTGAAGCTGATGTTTCCACTGTACCTGGATATATGGGGCTGATTGAAAGCCCTGAAGATGCCAAGCGGATTGCCTCTGAGGTTGGTTATCCCGTGATGATTAAAGCCTCCGCTGGTGGCGGCGGTAAAGGCATGCGTATTGCCTGGAATGATGAAGAGGCCATGGATGGCTTCGAGCGCGCAAAGTCTGAAGCTATCAGCTCCTTTGGCGATGATCGTATCTTCATCGAGAAGTTTATTGAGAACCCGCGCCATATTGAAATTCAGGTGCTGGGCGATAAACACGGCAATGCAGTTTATCTGGGTGAGCGCGAATGTTCCATTCAGCGTCGTAACCAGAAGGTGATTGAAGAAGCGCCGTCTCCTTTGCTGGACGAAGAAACTCGCCGCAAGATGGGCGAGCAGGCAGTCGCGCTTGCCAAGGCTGTTGACTATGACAGCGCGGGTACTGTTGAGTTTGTTGCTGGACAGGACAAGAGCTTCTTCTTTCTTGAGATGAATACCCGTCTTCAGGTGGAGCATCCAGTGACTGAACTGATCACTGGTGTGGATCTAGTTGAGCAGATGATCCGTGTTGCAGCTGGTGAAGAGCTTTCTTTGAAGCAGGATGAGGTCAAGCTGAATGGCTGGTCTGTTGAAAGCCGAATCTATGCTGAAGATCCGTACCGCAACTTCCTGCCATCCATTGGCCGCCTGACGCGCTATCGTCCACCTGTAGAAGGTGATCACGGTGCTTATGTAGTGCGTAATGATACTGGTGTGGTGGAAGGCTCTGAAATCTCCATGTTCTACGATCCGATGATCGCAAAGCTGGTGACTTATGCGCCGACCCGCGCTGAAGCGATTGAAGGCATGAGCACTGCGCTGGATGAGTTTCAGGTGGATGGCATCCAGCACAACGTGCCGTTTCTTGCATCTCTCATGAAACACCCGCGCTGGCGTTCTGGTCAGTTGGCAACTGGCTTTATTGCTGATGAGTATCCTGATGGGTTTGAACCAGCTACACCTGATGCTGAGGCCCGTAATGTGTTGGCGTCTGTTGCGCTTTCCATGCACCTGATTGAGCGTGAGCGTTTGGATCACTTGCCGGGTCGCCTGCGTCCGCATCATGGCGGTGTACGCCGTGAGTGGGGTGTTTTGATCAATGGTGAGAAGCTGGATGCTGAGTTGATTGAAGGCATGGCGGCAACACCACTTGATATTGATGTGTGTGTTGAGGGTGGTGCCCGCGAACGCGTTGCGTCCTCCTGGGTTCCGGGCGATATGCTTTGGAAAGGTCACGTTGGTGATCGTGCTGTAAGTGCCCAAGTGCGGTCTGTTGAGAATGGCTACCAGCTGGACTGGCAAGGCTATTCTGTTGTTGCCAAGGTGATGACGCCTCGCAATGCTGAACTTGCAGCACTGATGCCTGAGAAGGTTGCACCTGATACATCCAACCTGTTGCTTTGCCCAATGCCGGGCCTTGTTGTTTCTCTTCATGTAGAAGAGGGGCAGGAAGTGAAAGCTGGAGAGCAGCTGGCCATTGTTGAAGCCATGAAAATGGAAAATGTGCTTCGGGCCGAACGCGATTGTGTGGTAAGCGCTATCAAGGCTGCACCGGGTGACAGTCTGGCAGTTGATGCTGTTATCATGGAATTTGAATAAGGAGTTGGTGCGAAGCCAATTCCTATGTTGAGGATTTGGCTTTGCGCACTCTGCTTTTTGATCTGGATGGAACGCTGACAGACCCTTTTGTCGGCATTGTAACGAGCGTTCAATACGCGCTTGAAAAGCTTGGCCGCGACGTTCCTCCTGCTGAAGATCTTGCCTTTGTCATCGGGCCGCCCCTCACAGAAACCTATCGCCAACTTCTGAATACGGAAGATGAAGAGCTGATCCTTGAGGGGATTCGCCTTTATCGCGAGCGCTTCACCACTGTTGGGCTTTATGAAAACGTGCGTTACGATGGGATCATTGAGCTGCTGCAGGCTGCTAAGGAGCGTGGGGACCGGTTGTTCGTGTGTACGTCCAAGCCTTGGGTTTATGCGGAAAAGATTGTCGCGCATTTTGAGATGGATGGTTTTTTTGAGAAAACCTATGGCTGCGAGTTGGATATGACCCGCGGTAATAAGGTGGATCTTCTGGCTTATCTGTTGGAGCAGGAAGGTCTGGAAGCGTCTCAGTGTCTCATGATTGGCGATCGCAAACACGATATTATTGCAGCGAAAGAAAATGGTGTCCGATCCGTTGGTGTGCTCTGGGGCTACGGCTCTGAAAGTGAGCTTGCAGATTGCGGAGCTGATACCGTGGTTGCTTCGCGTGAAGAGCTTGCCGCTCACCTTGCTGACAGTCTTGTCGTCTGACCTTCTTTGTAATGAGTTGAATTGATGCCGATTTATTTCGCTTATGGCCGCTTGATGAACCCGAAGACCATGGCAAGCCGTTGCCCGCAAGCCAAAGCGCTGGGGCCAGCTTCCATGGATGGCTATCGCTTTATCGTGACGTCCGAAGGCGTTCCTTCCATGGTGAAAGCGCCGGGGAAGCGTGTTCACGGTGTTCTGTGGGATTGCCGCATCGGGGAAGTTACAATTGTGGATGGCGCAGAGGCGCTTTTCCGCAAGGGTCTGGACAAGGTCTTTCTTCCGGTTCGAAGCGGTGGGCAGAATAAGTCTGCCATTATGTATATGAGCCGCACTGTGCGGACAGGGAAACCTCACGTAAAGGCGTGGGAAGGTGTTTTAGAAGCTGCAGAACACTGGGATTTCCCCGAGACATACCGTGAGGAATTGCGCCAGTGGGATCTGCGATAGCAGCTCTCCTGGCATCAAGTTGCGAGGCTGTCTTCGAGTGACAGTCCGTTCACAAATGTGTTTTCAGTTAGACTGAAAGACAACTCGCAATTTCCTGAGAATCTGTTAGAAATCAGGTCTCCCTATGATGGGAGATAATTCTCAGGGCGGGGTGTAATTCCCTACCGGTGGTGATGGGCCTTCGTGCCATAAGTCCGCGAGCGCCTTCCATATTCAGGAAGGGTCAGCAGATCCGGTGAGAACCCGGAACCGACGGTTATAGTCCGGATGAAAGAGAATGTGGGTGAGGGGTGTTTTGAAACGCACTGTTTGCTTGCGCGTCCTGATTCAATGAAACGTGGCTGTTGTTGGCCCTTTGGATCAGAAAGATTTCTTATGTTTATTCCGTTTTTATCTCGTGAATTTGAGGTGCGTGTATGAGTTCATCACGCAGTTCTACTCGTGCGTCCGCAGCTGTTGTGGGCGCAAGCTGGATGGTTTTTGCCGGTGCTGCTTTTGCTATCACCAATTCTGCCATGCAGTATCTGACGATGGTGCAGGGATTGAGTTCTACCAGTGCAACCTTCTGGCAATACCTGATCTCGCTTGTTGCTATGCTACCAGTGATCTGGCGCATTGGTGTTGACGGATTGCACACAGAACAATTGGCGCTGCATATCTTCCGCGTCTTTCTGGCAGCGCTGGGCGTTCAGTTCTGGGTGGCTGGTTTGGCGAATGGTGTGCCAATCTGGCAGGCAATTGCGCTTTTGATGACCTCTCCGTTCTTCGTGACCATTGGAGCAGCGTTGTTCTTGCGTGAGACAGCAAGCAGGCAGCGCTGGGCGGCGACAGCTGTCGGCTTTGTGGGTGGCATGATTATTCTGAGTCCTTGGGATGATGCCTTTCAGCTGGTTGCTTTCCTGCCGATTATCGCTGCTCTGCTGTGGGGTTCTTCTATTCTTTGTATGAAGAAGCTGGAAGAACGTGAGAGCCCGCAATCTGTTACGCTCTATCTTCTTCTACTGCTGACACCAGTTAATTTCGTCCTGGCTTTCTTGGCTCCAGGTGGTTTGGCAATGCCAGTTGGCATGAACATGTGGTGGTTGATTATTCTGGCGGGGCTTTTGGGGGCGATTGCGCAAGGCTCATTGGCTATGGCCTATGAGAAGGTCGATGCAGCTTATTTGCAGCCGTTTGACCATCTCAAGCTGCCGCTTAATGTGCTTTGTGGATTTCTTATTTTCGGCTGGGTACCACCGGGCAACTTGTGGCTTGGAGCTGCGCTGATCATTGGCGCATCACTCTATACTGTGCATGTGGAGCGCAAACAGAACTAATTGAAAAACCCGGTCTAATTGCCGGGCTTTTTCTTTAGGGAATAGTTAGTTGAACCAGACCGCAAATGAACCGAAGTTTCGGCCCATTGGGCGCGTTATGGTGCGCATGAAATCGCCCTCCCAAACAGGGCCTTGTTCCACATAGTCAACGGAGTTTGGTCCGGTGATGAAGAGCACAAGGTCGAAGGTCTTTGCGGTCTCGAAGAAGGTCTTCATGTTGATCCCGCCTTCAAACACCATGGATGGAATCAGAAGCTCGCCGGTCAACACCTGTTCGGAGGCTTTGACGGCTTCCAGCCAGCTGTCGATGGTCTCTTGCGTGACAGGGAGGGCTTGAAAGGGGCTGGTCTGATTGGGATTTGGCAACCATTCGTTGTCGTTATCCGTTTCTTTTTGAATGAGATCCCATGTCTCGTAGTTCAGCTGCATCACCTTCAAAAGGTTCTGGCGCGTTGCTTTGAGGCGATCAGGGTTCTGTACAGTCCAATTGATGGAATGCAGGAAGTTGATTGGGGTGGCGAAGGAGCCAAATCCGCGCTCGTTGTCTGCTTTTCCCATGTCTTCTAACTGCTGACCATAGGTGGTTGCAGATGCGCCAAAGACACTATGGAAAGTGAGGTCGTAGGTATTCTCATAGTCAAAGGTGAGTAGGAAATTGCCCATTGACATGAGTAGGTTAGAATATCCCTGTAACCATTTTGCGTCTGCCCTGTCAAAGGTTATAGGAAACGCAGTTGTATCATCCTCAAGCTGAAACGGACTTCTTCTGGAAAGGCCAGATAGGATTGCGGCAAGGTTCTCGTGAGGTTCCACGGTTCCATTGTTGTCTGCATCCAGGTTGATCTTCAAAAGGTCTACCGTGAGCTTTACTGGTTGCTCTGATATCCCGTTCAAAGTTTCATTTGCTTGTTCCAGCTGAGACACGAAGTTCTCCAGCATTTCCCTTGTCTTGTTGTAGGTAATGGGTTCTGGCGTTGGGTTTGGGGCAACCGGGATTCTGAAGACGGGGAGGATCGACCTCAGGCTTCTGTTTGGAGATGTGTTTCCGGCGCCATATTTGTATAGGTCTTGTTGAATGCCTTGGAGGGCATTGAGAAACTGCAGGGCGCCCAATGCGAGCTTTGCCTGATTGTTTTCCGGATTCTGCTTAGTGTTGCTTACAAAAGAAGCGATGCCGGTTTCATAATCAGCCATTTCTATGATCTCGTTGAACTGACTGGTGAAATTGATCTGAGCAAAGCTCTGAGCTGGTAGAAAAATCATGACTGCGGAGAATGAAAGAGCAGTCAGGCGGGATTTGAGAAAATTCATAAAGTCTCTCCTAAAGGGCTACCTATTAGATATAGGAGTTGATGTTTTTTTTATGGCTTGCAATCTAAGGCTGTGGCGAGACTGGGCTGTGTTGCCAACTTCGTCCTCTGAATCGAGAAAAGTTTTATCTGTGAAGCCTTTAAGCGCACCGGGAGATACCAATGAAAACCAAACACTTTTCCATTACGGGATTGGTGCAGGGTGTTGGATATCGTGCGTGGCTTTATAAAAAAGCCGGAATGCTCGGTGTTTCCGGCTGGTGCAAGAACAATGCTGATGGATCAGTGGAGGCAGTTGTCACCGGTGATCCGGAAAAAGTGGATGCCCTGTTGATGGCTGTTCAGCAGGGGCCCGTCGGGGCACAAGTTGAAGCGGTGACACTGCTGGCGGATGCCCCTGACGAGAAGGGGTCTTTCCGCATCGAGTACTAGTTATACGCTCTCAGGCTTTTGAACGAGGCCGGACGGGCCAAAGGTTTCTGTGGCTCCGAAGATCTCTTCGAATTGCTCGCGCAAGATGATATCCACCTCTGGCATGGTGAGTGGAAGACCGAGATCCACAAAGCTGGTGACACCATGTTTTTGCACGCCGCAGGGGACAATGCCGGTGAAGTGCTCCAGATCCGGGTCTACATTCAGTGAGATGCCGTGGAAGGTTACCCACTTGCGCAGGCGAATGCCGATAGCGGCAATCTTGTCTTCTACGTCCTTGCCTTTTTCGGGACGTTGAACCCAAACGCCAACACGATCTTCCCGTCGTTCTCCGCGCACGTGATGTTGCCACAGGGTGTCGATGAGCCATTTTTCCAGCGCTGCGACGAAGGCGCGGACGTCTTGCTGGCGGCGCTTCAAATCGAGCATAACATAAGCAACACGTTGTCCTGGACCGTGATAAGTATACTGCCCTCCGCGGCCTGTTTCATAAACCGGGAAGCGGTCTTTGGCGATCAGGTCGACTGGATCGGCGCTTGTGCCTGCTGTGTAAAGGGGCGGGTGTTCCAAAAGCCAGACGCGTTCGTTGGCTTCGCCAGCTGCGATTGCGGCAACGCGCTCTTCCATTTCCTTTTGGGCAACTTCGTAAGGCACGAGATCGTCGTCGATCACCCACTCAACAGGGGGAGACCC
>NZ_LCWX01000163.1:81997-83284 GCF_001431305.1 Pseudovibrio sp. POLY-S9 | reverse complement strand
CTCTAAGGGGAAGAAGTCTGTTTTAAGGGTTTGACGATCGGCCATGTTGTTATCCCAAAATGATCTGCGGATTTCGGTTAGTTGGTTTGCCCTAATGAGATGTTAGCGTCTACACTAAAAATAACAGGGCACCAACTCACAGAGACGAGACGGGTGCATTTTATTCCCTCAGATGGAGGCAGACAGAGATGAACAGGTTTGATGATATCTCCGTCGACATATCAGTGGTGCTGGGCAAATCTGAAATGCCAGTGCATCAGTTGTTGCGCATGGGACGTGGTGCGGTGATTGAGCTGGACACCCATGAAACTGATGATGTTACGATTTTGGCGAACAGTACACCTGTTGCTGAAGGGCAGGTGACTGTGGTTGGCGATAAAGTTGGCATTGTCATCACAAAGGTATTGCAGCGTGCTGTGGATATGCGACCTGTAAACATGGAAGATCGCATCTGAAATATCTGGTGCAGTGGATAAGTGCCCGTCTAAAAGAGGTTTTTTCGATTTTTTTCCTCTGCGCTGTGAATTTTTGAAAAAGGGTACTTGCGCAGGTTCGAGGGGTTGGCTATATCACCGCTCACCAGCCGACGGGGCGAGGCCAGCGAGCCAAACAAACCGGAGGCAAGCCAAGGTTTTGCGGCCGTGGCGGAATTGGTAGACGCGCAGCGTTGAGGTCGCTGTGGGGTAACACCCGTGGAAGTTCGAGTCTTCTCGGCCGCACCAAAAGCCCCGAGCTCTTTATGAGCCGGGGTTTTTTGCTATCTAAGCCTCTGTTTTTTCTCAGCATAAAATATGCATATGCCATTCCCTGAAAAGGGGAGTGTCGCTGTTTTGCGTTGCTTTGTGATTTTTTGCGCGAATTTGCGTTATTTACGTTTTTGATGCGTTCGTTGGTTGAGCGTGCGTTCTCATCTTGAGTGCGGTCGCTCAAATAAAATGCGTTTTGATGTAAATCGTGAATTCTTCGTAAAAGGATTGCACGGTCTGCGCAGGTCGCTATAAACACAAAACTGTGCATAGGGACGATGGTTCCACGTGCATTTCAATTTTCAGCAATCTCGAAGGACGATGCTCACGCCAAGCATTTGACTCTGGAACGCGTCGCGGTCATTTACATTCACGCACCGCATTCTAGCATCTTTGGTGGAGCGAATTCTTGTCGTTTGATTAAATCTACTCAAACGGAACGCGCTCTAACGTGTGGAGGTCACATGACCCAATCGGAAAATCCCGGTGCGCTTCATGCCGCGCCCCCTCCACCACATGTCAGAGATGCAAGCGGACACCT
>NZ_LCWX01000163.1:62373-81898 GCF_001431305.1 Pseudovibrio sp. POLY-S9 | reverse complement strand
TGATACCGACTTTGTTGCACACGTTGAAGCAGCCCTTGATACGCGGGATGCGGCTGTTGTGCGTGAGCTGGCGGGTAATCTGCATGACGCGGATATGGGTGACCTGCTGGAGATGCTGCGCGAGGATGATCGCGTTCTCCTGATTCAGCTGCTGGGTGAAGAATTCGACTTTGCCGCTTTGACCGAAACTGAAGAGTCTGTGCGTGCGCAGGTTCTGGATGCTTTGCCGGATGGGGATGTTGCTGAGGGGATTGGCGAGCTTGAATCCGATGATGCTGTTTATCTGCTTGAGGACATGGAGCAGGAAGAGCAGGAGAAGATCCTTGCTCAGTTGCCCAATGTGGATCAGGTCCAGATTAAACGTGCGCTGGAGTTTCCTGAGGATACTGCTGGACGTATTGTTCAGACTGATTTTATTGCCGTGCCACCGTTCTGGACTGTGGGGCAGGTGATTGACCATCTGCGCAGTTCCCAAGATCTGCCGGACAGTTTCTATGAGCTTTACGTGGTTGACCCCGGTTTCCATCTTTTGGGTGCTGTGGCGCTGGACCGGTTGTTGCGCACGAAACGATCCAAAAAGATCTCCAAAATCATGGAGGAGACCCGTCATTCTGTTCTGGTCACGGATGATCAGGAAGATGTGGCGCGTTTGTTTGAGCGTTATAACCTTGTTTCTGTCGCGGTGACTGACGTCTCAGAACGTCTGGTCGGTATTGTGACCGTTGATGACATTGTTGACGTCATTCAGGAAGAGGCTGAGGAAGACATGCTGGCGATGGCTGGTGTGGGGGATGAGGAGATCTCAGACAGTGTGCTTGAGATTGCCAAGTCCCGTTTCTCCTGGTTGTCGGTGAATGTGTTTACCGCAATCTTTGCCGCTTTTGTCATATCGCTCTTCACGGCCACGATTGAGCGCATGGTGGCTTTGGCTGTGTTGATGCCGATTGTGGCGTCCATGGGCGGAAACTCCGGTACGCAGACCATGGCGGTGACGGTGCGCGCAATTGCGACCCAGGAATTGAACCGGCGTAACATTCTACGCGTTTTGCGACGTGAGCTGTTGGTGGGCCTTATCAACGGTGTCGGCCTCGGATTCCTGATTGGTGCTATCGCGGGGGGATGGTTCCTCAACCCAGAACTTGGGGTGGTTATTGGCAGCGCAATTCTGATTAACTCAATCTGCGCTGGTCTGTTTGGATTGCTGGTTCCTATGGGCTTAGAGAAAATTGGAGCGGATCCTGCCATTGCTTCTTCAGTTTTTGTGACCACCATAACGGACGTTGTTGGCTTCTTTACATTTTTGTTCCTGGCTGCGTGGTGGTTCGGTCTGCCATACTAGCCAATCAGGAGGTTAGGAATGGACGCCCCAGGTATTAATGGAATTGTCGAAACTGCCGTTTACGTTGATGATTTTGCCAGTGCGCATGATTTTTATGGTGAGTTTTTGGGGTTGAGGCGGGTTGTTGAAGGCGAGCGCATGCATGGGTATGACGTTGGCCCCAATCAGATGCTTCTGGTCTTCAGGCGCGGTGTGTGCCGTGAGGATGTTGAAAGCCCATATGGTATGGTACCGGGGCACAGCACTGACGGCCCTTCTCATTTTGCATTTGCGATCTCCAGAAGTGCATTGATCGAGTGGCGTGAATACCTTGAAGAGAAAAAAGTTGCGATCAGCAGTGAGGTGCGATGGCCTCAAGGCGGTGTGAGCCTGTTTTTCCATGACCCGTTTGGCAATGTGGTGGAACTGGCAACACCGGGACTGTGGCCCAACTATCAGGATTAGAACGCGTCTCGCGTTTTGCGGTGTAATCTCCTTTTGCAGTTCCAGTCTTAGGATTGGCAGATGACTTTTTGTCGAAAGGCGGGAGTTATGGTTCAGGAGTGCAAGATCATAATCAGAAACCGGTCAGATCAGGCCTGTGGTTTCTATCTCTTTCAGTTGCAGCCCTCCTATGTGGTTCAGCGTGGCGTGCCTCCCGTTGTGCAGTCCTGCTGTGTTTGTTCTGGAAATATCGCGCCTTACAACGCTTCGGGACCTCAGCTTGAGTTCGCGTTTCGTGAACATGTTTTGGCTGGTGCTGTGCGTGAGAAAAGGCCGGCTGCTGGCGGTTGTCTCTATGTTTCTACGACGGGGCAGGATGAGACAGATGCCTTGGAGTTCGTCTCACAGCGCATGGTGGGGACACAAAGTTCCGCTGATCGTGTTTCTCTCAACGGCACTCATTTAACCACAAAGCCGCTGGGTTTATCCCCCTCTGCCAATGAGGCTGGTGTGACCCTCCGCAGTTTCAGGATAACGATCCCATCTGTGTCTGATGATGATTTGCTTGGGGTTTGCTGCGGGAATGCCATTCAGCATTCGGATGGGCGGGTGGTGCTTTCCAGCTTTGTACTGCCTGTTGCTGACACTCAGATTGATTGCGCGCCGCTGTTTGCTTTTTGGCTGAGTACCGGATTTTACGATGAGGGTGAAGTTGTGCCTTACAATCTCGCTGGTTCGGCGCCTGTGCTGATTGAGTTTGCTGTTGATGGGCCACAAATCGTTGTTGTTGACTACAATGCTGATGGCACGTTCTCTCCGGGAGAATAGGGTGCATTGTTGTCCGGGAACTGGAACCGCTTTCCGTGAATGTGCTTTCTTGTTCCCCTATATGTTCTTTGGGATATGCTAGGCCTTATTGAGAGATGTTTTGAGTGTTGAGAGAGGGAGCCATTGGGTATGACATCGCGCGGCGGACTGGATTTGCAAGAACTTCTCGCTTCCATGGAAGCCTCTCTTTCTGAAGAGAGCTTTGTGTTTTGCTGCTTTCCCAATGGCAGTGTTGAGGGTTTGGCTGAGCACTCACCGCTCGGGTTGTTCTGGGAGAACGAGGGCCTGACAGCCATTCTATCTATTGAAAATGCAGGCAAGGCTGGCGTTGAAACTGAGCCGTGCTTCCGGCGGATTTCGCTTGCGGTTCACAGTTCGCTTGAAGCGGTGGGTCTTACGGCAGCTCTTTCCAGCGCGCTGGCAGATGTGGGCATCTCTGCCAATGTTGTAGCCGCGTATTATCACGACCACATCTTTGTACCGGAAGAAAAGGCTGAGGAGGCACTGGCCGCTTTGATGGAGCTAAGCCGCTCTGCAAAAACTGCGTTACGCTAAGGCGCCAACTGTTGGCGGGGAGGTGACGGTGTGCTGTCCTTTAAGAAGGCACTCAAAGGTGTGGGGGGAGACGGCAGGAGAATACAGGTATCCCTGATACTCATGGCACTGCAGTTTCTGGATTTGGCGAAGCTGCTCTCGTGTCTCAATGCCTTCTGCCACCAGTGTCAGGTTCAGCAGGCGGCCCATCTGCACAATCATTTGCACAATTGGCCAGCGTTTGGTGTCAGCGATGAAGGAACGGTCGATCTTGAGTGCTGTGACTGGATACCGCTGGAGATAGCCCAGGTTTGAGTAACCGGTTCCAAAATCATCAATTTCCAGCGTAAAGCCCAGATCACGGAGTGCGTTGAGTTCCTTCAGTGTTTCATTGGCATCACTGAGAAGAGCGCTTTCGGTGATCTCAAGGCGAATTGAGCTGGCTGAGGCGCCTGTCTCAAGAAGTATGCGGTGCAGGCGCTGGGATATGCGTCCGCGCCGGAACTGAGCCGGAGACAGGTTGATTGAGATGGCGATGTTGTGACCGGCCAGCGCCCATTGTTTTTGCTGAAGCATGGCTTCGCGGGCGACCCAGTCTCCGATCTCATCAATCATGCCTGCTTCTTCAGCGATCTCAATGAAACTTGCGGCAGAGACGAGGCCGCGTGTTGGATGATGCCAGCGCAGCAAGCCTTCTGCTCCAACAATGCGGTTGGTGGTGATGCAGACGCGCGGTTGGTAATGAACGGCGAGCTCGTGATTGCGCAGAGCCTGACGCAGGGCGGTTTCCAGACTGACCCGCTCTTCAGCTTCGCGGGACATGGATACATCAAAGAAGCAGATGCGATCGCGGCCCAGATCCTTTGCCTTATACATGGCAAGGTCGGCTTTACGCATGAGAGTGTCCAGATCAACACCGTGTTCGGGATAGGTGCACACGCCAATGGATGGGGTCACCTGCAGCATATGTCCGCGCACTTTGCAGGGCTTGGACAGAGCGGTTCTGATTTCGCGGCTGATGTCGTCGAGCAGGTCGTAATCTGCGAAGTTGGCAATGAGGACCACGAACTCATCCCCTCCGAGGCGCGCCACAAAGCCTATGCCTTCAACAACCTCTTTGAGGCGCTTGGCGATGACGACAAGCAGATCGTCGCCGACCAGATGGCCGAGGGTGTCGTTGATTGTTTTAAAGCGGTCAAGATCAATGAAGATCAGTGCACCCGGATTGCCGGTGATGCGGGTTTCATCCAGATAGCGTTCTGCTTCAATCTCAAGAAAGGATCTGTTGGCCAATCCTGTCAGGGTGTCATGGTGGGCCAGATAGCGGACTTCATGTTCTGCTTTCAGGCGTTTGGTGACATCTGTTGCACTGAGCAGGATGGCCCGGGAGCCGGAATAAGGATCGTATCCACTGCGGGCGTTGAGATCGAACCAGCGTTCTCCTTGAGAGGAGTGCATGAGTGCGACGAGATTCGCGCGGCCTGTTTTGCGCAGTTCATCCAGCAGCGCATCAAAATCGCGGCGGTTGCACATGCGGTTGATCAGGTCTTCGCAGCCGTCTGGACGGTTGAGGCGACTTGCGGGGTTTTCAAAGATGAGTTTGCCGTTCTCATCAAACATGCTGATCATGGACGTGGTGTAAAGCAACACCTGTGCGCTGCGGACTTGCTCAGGCTCGTTGCCAACCTCTGAAATGACCTGCACCAAAAGTGCAGGGTTTCCCGTGATCAATGGCTGCGGGGAGATGGAGCAATACACAGAGACCGGCTGGGAGTTGGGAATTACGGTGATGCACTCTGTAATGCGGCCTTCTTCCGTGACCCGGCTCAGATAGGAATGAAGCTGGCGCTGATAGGAGAGGTCATCGAACGGCGCAGGCAAGTCCATTCGGAAGGTTCCGGAGGCGTCTATACACTCGCTCAGGCTAAGGCCCAGGAAGGACAAGCCCGCAGAATTTGCCCAGACAAGCTTGGTCTGGCTGACATCAACAATGTACATGGGAACGTCCACGCGCGCAAAAGCCCGTTGGTCTTCCGCCGGGACAGGCGAATGATATTGGACGTTGGAATCCAGCGTTTCAGTATAACCAGTCAAACCCGAAAGTCCCTTTGTGCTGTGTCCAAGGACTAGACACCATCCCCTGCATGTCTATATCAGCTATAGGTAGATCGTTATTTTTACCGATTATGTGAGTTGCAAGGTTATTAAAACGTTATTCCTTTGCCTTTAAGTTGGAACAAAGGAACTGAAAATGTGCATAATGCATTGATTTTAAGTGGAGAAACGGCGGCTTTCCGAAAAGCCTATCAAAAGTGAGGGGAGAACGCCCTCTTTTTCCTAGGGAATTTCTGTTAGGCTATGACTTTGCGTGTTTGCGGTCTGCCGCAGTATCTTTTAGTTATGTTTGATCACAGTCTGCCGCGTGGGGCGGTAGCTAATATAAGGGAGCATGTCATTCGCATGACGGACATTTGTGCTTCGACGTCAGTTCGCCTCGAAGGTGATGAAGACGCGCCAAAGAATCCTGACAAGTCCATCCCGGTGGACAAGCATCTTTTTGATGCGCGTACAGTGCTGATTACAGGACCTGTGACTCAAGAGATGGCCCAGGAAGTCTGTTCCCGTCTGCTTGCGCTTTCCCAGGTTAGCAGTGACCCGATTACCGTTATTGTTTCTTCTCCGGGTGGACACGTTGAGTCCGGTGATATGATCCATGACATGATCAGGTTCATTCAGCCGGAAGTTCGTATTCTCGGTATGGGCTGGGTCGCGAGCGCTGGCGCTCTGATTTATGTGTCAGTGCCTAAAGAACGTCGTTCCTGCACTCAGAACACACGCTTCCTGCTTCATCAACCATCTGGTGGTGCCGGCGGTATGGCAACTGACATCGAAATTCAGGCCAAAGAAATTTTGAAGATGCGTGATCGCTTGAACCAGATCTTTGCAGATGCAACTGGTCAGCCGATTGAGCGCATTGAAAAAGACACTGACCGTGATTACTGGATGAGCCCGGAAGAGGGCATCGAGTACGGTCTTGTTGGTAAAGTCATCAACAACGTCTCCGAGCTTGGCTAGTACCTTGCTTGCTGGAATTTGAAAAAGGCAGCCGTTTGGCTGCCTTTTTTGCTGCCCGGGTCAGGATGAGTGACGGGCAAGTTCGCTCTCCTTATATAAAGAGGCGATGCGTTATGGGATGCGCTTCTACTGCCGCCAGTTTTGGGAGGCTTGGAGCCATTGGGTGGTGCGGTGTTCCGGGTTGGGGGCGTTGATGACGTCGGAGATGGTGGCGATGGAATCGCCACCGCTTTCGAAGACTTCAGCAGCGCGGTCCAGTGTGATGCCGCCGATGGCGACCAGATGTTTACTTGTGCGCGTCCGCCATCTTTTGAGTGTTTCGAGACCCTTAGGTTGCCAGTGCATTTCTTTTGTTGCGCTATTGTAAATTGGACCAAGGGCCACATATTCAGGATCTAGTGCCAGAGCTGTGTCCAGCTCGGCTTCATCATGGGTGGAAACACCGTAGTAGATTCCTGCGGAACGGAGTGCGCGGAAATCGGCGGTTTTCAGGTCTTCCTGTCCTAAATGCACATAGCCCACGTTTGCGTCGTAGGCGGCTTGCCAGTGATCGTTGACGATAAGCACTGCGCCGGCTTTGTCGCAAAGCTGTTTTGCTTCCCGGACCTGCGATCGGATTTCATCCTCTGATTTATCTTTGATGCGGAGCTGGAGACATTTGACGCCAAGAGGAAGGATACGTGGCAGCCACTGGGTGCCATCGATGATCAGATAAAAGCGATCTAACATTGCTGGGTTTCTCGGTTAAGGGCGCTGTGATTGGATGGACAATCACCAGATGCGTGCTGTGTTCATATTTTTGGGCAAAAATAGGAGTTGATCAGGTTGTTGGCTACAAATTTCTAAAATTTGAAGTATTTACACGTTGTGCGTGTGTTGAATTGTGGAGAAAGTCTAGCAAAAAAGGCGAGAGTTTCTTGAAGGGATTCCTGTAAATGTCTGAGTTGAAAAGTAAATGATAAGAAATATTGGAACTTTTGCCGTGTTTGCTTGCGAGTGTGGTGATTTTACGTGGTCTTCTTCTCCGCTCGTCTCTGGGGTGTAAATGTCTAGTAGTGAGTCTTTTTCCCTCTGCGATTTAATGGAATGGCTGTCCAAGGACGCAAAAATGTTGGGGCGTCCCTGTCGTATCTTTGCGGCATTGGGCGAACACTTGCAGAATATAGGCGTGGAGGTGGACCGGATCTCTACGGGTATCTCTATTCTGGACCCGAACTATCATGGTGAGGGGCTTATCTGGGAGCGGGGCGTTGGGCCGCGTGTGCGATATTTCCAGCACACACCTGAGATGAGTGAGTCTTACAATCAAAGCCTTTGGAAGCGGTCCACTGAAGCCGGGCATATGATCCGACATAAGTTTGGGCATCATGATGAGTATGACCGGCTCAAGGTTATTCAGGAGCTTAAAGAGCAAGGGTACACGGATTACGTTGCACTCCCCATGGTGTTCTCGGATGGTGAGGTCCATGGGCTGGCTTTTGCTTCGCGGGCGGCTGATGGTTTCAAGGATGAGTATATCAGTGTGTTTGAGCAGATCACTGCTCCCCTCGCGCTGATTTGTGAGCTGTTTAATTCCCGGCAGGCCTCTGAGAACATTCTCAATACCTATCTTGGAACACGTGCCGGACGGCGGGTGATGAATGGTGAGATCCGGTGGGGAGATGGGGAGCATATCAACGCGATTGTAGCGTTTTGCGATATTCGCAACTTCACCGGGTTTTCAAATTACCTACCAGACAAAGCCTTGTTGCAGCTGCTTAACGAGTATTTCGGCATTGTTACGTCGCGGGTTGAGCAGCACGGCGGCGAGATCCTGAAGTTTATCGGTGATGAAGTTCTGGCGGTGTTTCCCTATACGGATGATCAAAGCGCCAGAATAGCGGCGTTTGAAGCCATGTCGGCACTGCGCGAAAGCATGGCGGATCTGACGATTGCGAATGCGCGCGGGTTTCCTGATTTGCCTGCCATCCATGTTGGTATGGGCGTGCATTCAGGTCGCGTGTTCTTTGGCAATGTTGGTGGGCAGCGGCGACTGGACTTTACGGTTGTTGGACCTGTGGTAAATGAGGCCGCACGGATTGCTGACCTTTCAAAACGCCTTAATCAGGAAATGCTGATTTCGCAGTCAGTTGCTGAAGTTCTCAGCTGTTGTGAGGATACCTATGTGGGGACATACCCACTCAAGGGTTTCCCCACGCCGGTGAAAGTTTATCAAGCGCCGGAATTGACGAGGTCTTGTGTGTTTGGACCCGGCAATACGGCTTTTCTCGCCTTTGAGAAGAACTGACGGCGCAGCAGCACCAATGTCACCATCAGGGTCGTTCCGATGAACACGAACGGCCCTGCATACCATCCCAGATAACCTACCGCGAAGAAGAGCGCTTGCTGGCCGCTGCTGAAATGGCGGCCTGCAAGGGTTGCCAGCCGTGCTGCGCGCAGGGATGCTTCAACAGCCTCTTCATTGTCTTCATGACAATCATCCGGGATAGAGCCCATGACGATGGTTGTGTAGTTGAACAAGCGGTAAGCCCAGCCGAATTTAAAAAACGCGTACGCCAGAATGATCATCAAACCGAAGGTCTTGGCTTCATTTTGTATTGGATCATCCAAAAATGGCAGGTCGAGCGTGCGGGCGAGGGCGGTGACCTCATCCATCGCGCTGAGCAGAGTGACTGTGCCGCCGATGGCCAGAAGGGAGGCTGAGGCAAAAAATGCGGTGCCTTGCTGCAGGCCGGACGCGATGTTGGTGTCAGCAATGCGGACCTCTCGTTTGAGCATCGCGCGCATCCAGCGGTAACGGTGCGCGTCCATGGCGTGAGAGAGCGTGTTTTTGGACCAGGGGCTTCGATAGGCCAACCAGCTGTACAAGCCCCATGAGGAGACGAAGACGAGGATGGCAATGAAGTTGGAAAACGGGATCTGAAGCATTGGTCTTTCTGTTTTTAAGCCTGAGTCCGGACATGAACCCGTCTTGATGGAAACGGGCAGTCTTATGTTTGGCATGATTTGCGGAGAGGGGCTAGAGGGCGCGCATGATATGCGGCTGTGTGAGCCCGGCAAAATTGCGAGAAAACAGACTCAGAATGGTCAAAAAATGGAGTTTGAGTTGTCCTATAGGGTAGCCAATTCTCAATTAAGTCGAGTTTTGAACGAATTTTTGCATAAATATTTTCAGTGAATTTTTTTATGGTTATCGATAATTTTATCAATTCTAAAGAACCCTAACTCTTTGGAGCTATGAGTTTTTATGGGGTAGGTATATCTGACTGATGAATGAGTAGTGATTTGTACGTAGTGAGGTGCGGCAGTCTGCCAAGCCAAATTTTGCCGTTTTGCTGTTGCGCTTTGATCACGGAAGGGATATTCCGTGCGCCCTGTGCTGACGGGGTCTCCTCGGCGCACGTGTATCAACCATTAAACGGTGTTTTATGGATCACGAAATTCAGAAGTCCTGCTGGGGGTTCACTGTGTGGACTGTCGCAACCCTCGGCGGCGTTATGGCGCTGCTTTATGTATTTGCAGGTGCCGGCAGTTAATCCCAAGATAACTGCTTAAACGCGGATTTTGGTAGGGATGCAGATGTGACGTCTGCATCCCTTTTTCTTTGAGCTGGTTCTAGCGTATCTTCAAAATCGATAATGTGCTTTTTGTCACGCAATGGACGCTAGGGCAGATTGCGTGCGGTTTTCTCGCCAGAGCAATTGTCTGCAACTGCCAGCACAATCTTTCCCAGATGCTTCTTTTGCTCAAAAACCTCTTGCGCTTTGCCAATTTCAGCAAGCGGGAAGGTTTGCGCGACCAGTGGCTGTATGTCGCCTGATTCAATGTGAGCAACAAGATTCCCGAAGACTTCAGGTTCCAACACGGTGCAGCCGAAGAAGCTCAGGTCTTTCAAGTAGAGTGTACGCACATCCAGTTCCACGATAGGGCCAGCCATCGCTCCGGCGACTGCATAGCGTCCCCCAGGCTTGAGAATGGCGAGAAGGTCTGGCCATTGCGGACCGGCGACCAGATCAACCACCACATCAATGCTGTTGGGGCCAAGGCTCTCAACCAGATCATCACTGCGATCCAGCACACGGCTTGCTCCGAGCTCCTGAAGCATCTGAGCCTTTGAGGCGGAGGAGATGGCGATGACGTTTGCGCCGCGTGCGCGTGCCAGCTGGAGGGCCGCTGAGCCAACGCCTCCTGAGGCCCCTGTCACCAGAACGGTTTCTCCGGCTTTCAGGTTGGCGCGGGTCAGCATGTTCTCCGCGGTTGAATAGGAGCAGGGGAAGGATGCCAGCTCCAGATCGCTCAGTTGGCTTTGGATCGGGTAGACGTGGCGGTGATCGATTGAAACAAATTCAGCAAAGCCGCCATCGCATTCTGAGCCCATGAACCATGGTGACACCAATTTTTTGCCATTGGCATATTGCAGGCATGGCTCTACCAGCACGCGCTTGCCCAGAAGGGCCTGATCGACCTTAGCGCCTGCCGCGACGACCCTTCCGCACACGTCTATGCCCTGAATGCGGGGGAACTGGAGCGGCTGGCCGGACCATGTGGCATCTTCTGCCTGATTGTCGTGACGTGAGTACCATGCTTTTCGTGTGTTGATGTCTGTGTTGTTGACGGCTGCCGCCAGAACTTCAATCAGCACATCCTCAGGGCCGATGGCAGGCACGGGCAGGTCGGTGTGCAGCTCCAACATGTCCGGTCCACCGTGCCCGGTGAGCGTTACTGCAGTCATTGTGGTGGGGAGGTTGCTCATCATGTTGCTTTCTGAGTGAGTGATTGAATTGCGGACTTGGCCCAAGTGAAGACCGTGGATCCGTGCAGGGGATAGGTTGAGACAACGCCTTCGTGGATCATGAAGAGCTCTCCGGCATTGTTCTCGAGGCCGAGAAGAGCTGCCAGCTGGTCTTTGGTTTGCTGTTTGTGGCGTGTGACGCATTCTCTGACGAGTGCGCTGTCCGGATAGGCCGCAAGGGCCGCCTGATCCATGCAGCCGTGCGGTGCGTTGTTTGCCATCCAATGTTCGATGGTGCTGAGAATGCCCTCCAGAGGATCATCAGAGGACTGCGTTGCTGCCTCACTCAGGAAGGACAGGTAACGCTGATTGCGGACTTCCAGCGCGCCGATGATCATATGTTCTTTGGAGGGGAAGTACTTGTAGAGCGTGCGCAGGCTTACATTGGCGCCGCGCTTGAGCTCTGCAACGCCGGGGGCGGTGAAGCCGCGTGCTGCGAAGACGCCTTCCAGGCCTGTGCAGATGGAGTGTTCAAGATCAGTCATGCTTAATTGGTAGAGTGATCATTCTACCGAGTCAAATTGAAAAATGGAGAGCGCGGTTGTGCGATCACCGATATGTTTGTGCAATGCGTTAGCTATGGAGGCTGCTATGACTGGCAAAAGCCAAAGCTTCCTGCTATTTGAGCGCTATGACGTTACATCTGGTGAAACTCTGTGTTGGCGTGGAAAGCGTTGACCAGCTGCGGAATTACATTGAACAGCGACAGATTCTGGCGCTGTCACACGGTTTGAGTGACGAGCAGATCCATACCACTCGTATGGTGCCGACTCGCATTGACGAGCTTCTGGATGGTGGTTCGCTGTACTGGGTGATCAAAGGCAATGTTCAGGTTCGCCAGAAACTGATTGATATCCGCGTGCACAAGGATGATTCCGGCAAGAAGCGCTGTGACCTTGTGATGGAGCCTTTCCTCCACCAGACACAGCTTCAGCCGCGCCGTGCCTTTCAGGGCTGGCGGTATCTGAAAGTGTCAGATGCACCGCCGGATGTGAGCGGGCCAATGCTGGATGGGGATCAACTTGCCGAAATGCCAGAGGGTATGCGCCGCGAGTTGCAGGAGCTTTGCCTGATTTAAGCGGTCTCTTTTTTGCCGATTGCATCTGTAAAGGCTGGATGAGATAAACGCGGCATGTGACTGTCTGTTCGGGAGAACCATGCTGTGACCGAGCTTATCGCATCGATTGCCGGGCCGTATCTTTTCGTGACAGGCCTTGGTTTCTTTATTTCCAGCAGTTTTTACCAGCGGATGATTGCTGCCCAATCAGAAGCAGACCCAATCCTGCTTAACTTATCCGGTGCTGCGCATTTTGTGATTGGCATGGTTGTGCTTGCCAATCATTTCAAAGTGTCCAGCATGGCCGGCGCTCTCGTAACACTGGTTGGGGCAGCTGCTGTGTTGAAGGGGGCAAGTCTTATTGTCATTCCGGATTACATGACAAAGTCACAGCAAATGGGGAAGAGGGGAATTTTGGCCACAGGCACCGCTTTTACCGCAGTAGGTGCTTATCTGAGCTATGTCGGGTATTTTTAGGATGCCTTTTACGGGCAAGCTGTTCTCAAAGTAAGATGCGAATTGAAAGCTTCTGAGACGCGGTAGGGTTCCGGGCAAATGCGTTCATCTGCCCGGAGAGTCGTTTTAAACTTCGATATTGTCGATCAGGCGGGTATCACCGACTTTGGCGGCGACCAGAATACGGGCACCTTTGGCGTCGATGGGTGTGCCCAGGTGCTTGCCGTGGCGCAGCTCGAAGTAATCTGTCGCAAATCCTGAGAGCTTGAGGACAACAAGCGCTTTCTTGCGCACTTCAATCCAGTTTTCACCGTTATGAAGTGCATTGCGCGCAGTCTGCAGCGTTTCAGAAATTGTTCTGGCTGTCGTGCGTTCCTTATCATCCAGATACTCATTGCGGGAAGACATGGCGAGGCCATCCTCTTCGCGCACGGTTGGAGCGCCGATGACTTTGGTTGGCAGGTGCAGGTCGCTGGCCAGTTGCTTGATGACGCGCAGCTGCTGGTAATCTTTTTCGCCGAACACAGCGACATCTGGCAGAACAGCCAGCAACAGTTTCGCCACCACTGTGGCAACGCCGTTGAAGAAGTGCGGTCTGTGATCTGTTTCCAGACCAAGGGCCGGACCTTCGATCTGAATAGATGTGGCAAAGCCGTTCGGGTACATTTCCCGTGCATTTGGAGCAAAGACGCCAAACACGTCGTAGCCCGCCAGCTTTTGCAGGTCGGTCTCTTCCGTTCTCGGGTAACTCTCGAAATCTTCGCCCGGCGCGAACTGCTTTGGATTCACAAAAATTGAAACAATCACGATGTCCGCATGTTCCCGGGCCTTTTCGACCAGAGACAGGTGGCCTGCATGCAGTGCCCCCATGGTTGGAACCAGAGCGATTGTTTTGCCTTCTCGTCTCAGAGGTAATAGTGCAGCCCGCAGGTCGTCTACACCACGGTATACGTCTGGGAGATTTCTCATAGGCGTCTCCATGTGGGACCTCATCCCTTAATTTCTTGGCTTTGCAGCGTTTTTATCTGTTGTTGGTAATGGGTTTGCCCAGAAACTGTTGAACCCAATTGCAAGCAGAAACTGATATAACTGATTTTAGCAGATTTTGTGATTATTCTCATTGCACCAATAGTGGGTATTGGTCTTTAGCGAGCGAAATAACCAATCTGTCCCAATAATTGTTAAGTTGTTGGAATAAAATGCCTTCGTAATCCTTTGTGACGTGAATACAGGTACGCCCATGTCAGACAAGCTCTCCAAAAGATCCGGATCTTTAAACAGTCCTGCAGACAGCAAGAGTGATCTTTCCAACTTTCTGGAGGCTGCCAAAGACGCGGTTGCTGCGCCTGCCGAGGATGAGCGGGGCCGTTTGATCTTTGCGCTGGATGCCACAATGAGTCGGCAGCCCACTTGGGATCAGGCTTGTCACCTGCAGGAAGAGATGTTCATCGAAGCGGGCCGGGTTGGGTCGCTTGATGTGCAGCTGGTGTTCTTTCGCGGGTATGGCGAGTGTAAATCCTCGCGCTGGGTCAGCAATTCCAAAGAGCTGGGCGGAATGATGCGCAAGATTCGCGTGCAAGCTGGGCGGACACAGATTCGCAAGGTGCTGGATCACGCCTTGGCTGAGACGCGGAAAAAGCGGGTGCAGGCGGTTGTCTATATTGGTGACTGTATGGAGGAGAACCCTGATCTGGTCTGCGATAAGGCAGGGGAGCTCGGATTGTTGGGCGTGCCGGTTTTTGTGTTTCAGGAAGGCAAGGACATCCTGGCAGAGCGAGCGTATCGCGAGATCGCCCGGTTGAGCAACGGGGTCTATCTGAACTTTGATGATGGATCTGCTGCGAGCTTGCGCGGATTGCTGGCTGCGATTGCAACATTTTCCGCCGGGGGCAGACAGGCCCTTGAGCGCCTTGAGCAATCGGGGCATAAAGGTGCTCAATTCTTGATTGAACACCTAAGCTAGAGCACGCTGTATTCACGTATCAAGCTCGAGCTCTCTAATTTTGTGCGTATTCTGATCCGGAAACCGGAACCACTTTTTGGGAATGCGCCTAATACATGTCAGGTACTAAATGGGCTATTTGGTCATGGGAGGATTGGTGCTTGCCATCCTCTATTTCTTCGCAAAGTGGCTGACGCAGTCAAATCCGGCAAAACTTAAAGAAGTTTTGAAAATGCTGATTGGCGGACTGCTGCTGGCATTCTGTGCTTTTCTTGCCGTCACCGGCAGATACGTTATTGCGCTGCCACTTGCGGCCTTTGCGCTGTCCCTTTTGGGTTGGGGGTCTGCGCAGAGTTTCAAGTTTCCCGGTGGATTCCCCTTCGGAGGACTGGGTGGTGCCTCCAAGAGTGCTGGTCAGACCTCCAACATCTCCTCCAGATTTCTCCATATGGAGCTGGATCATGATAGCAAGAAGCTGGAGGGCAAAGTGCTTGCCGGTTCCTTTGCTGGCCGCGCGCTGAGTTCTTTGCAGGTTGCAGAGCTCAAACAGCTTTGGCGCGACGTGCAGCCGGACGGCGACAGCGTTGCCCTACTCGAAGCTTACCTCGATAGCAGGCTCTCCAACTGGCGTGTAGACTTCCACGCGGATTCCACAGCGGGGCAGAGAGACACGTCTAGCTCGAGCGCTCTGACTGAGAAGGAGGCCTACGAGGTTCTTGGACTTGCGCCGGGAGCCTCCGTGGAAGACATCCGTGCTGCTCACCGCAGACTGATTAAACGATTGCACCCCGATAGTGGGGGTTCTGCTTTCCTGGCTTCCAAACTCAACGAGGCGAAGGATCGGCTTCTCAACAGACATTAGACTCACCGTGACTGATACGAGTTACTGATAGACGGCATAGCAGGAGTACTTGGCCTTCTTGAGTTTGGCACAAGCATCCCAGGCTGCTGTTTTGGTTTCAAACCCGATGAACCGCGCGCGGTACAGGGTTTGTTTCTTAGATTTGACCGGCTCTGTGTAAATGCGTTTGTTACGTAGGGTGGCCCCTGTCGCAGCGCGCGCATTTTCCAGGATCTTGATTGCTTTATCCTGGCTGTCGGTCGCAGAAATCTGAATGTGCCAGCCGGAGGTGTCGATGTCCTCTGGCTTCAAGCTTGCAATCTTCTGCTGAATTGGAGCGGAAGATGGTGCAGCTGTTTTCGCTGGCTGCTGCAGTTTTGCCGAGGCAGAAACAGCGGGGGCAGCCAGTGAATTGGCAACAAGGTCCTTACGCGGTGCCGGAGCAGGGGCTGTGGCCTGATGTTCCAGCATTTTTGCGATTGGATCAGATGGTTTTGAATTCGGTTTTGTGCCGGTTGCGTTGGCATATGCCAGCAGTGTCGGCTGCTCTGCAGCTGGTGTGCCTGCTTTGGCAACTGGAATAGCCGGAGCAACTTTTGGGAACTGATAGCGTTTTGTGGTTCCTGCGTAGAGTATCGGTGTGGTGCGACGACCACGGGATGCTTTTGGCAGGTACTGGCTGATCAGCTTGACCATCTGCGCATCACGGCTTTTGCCGGTGCGGCCACCCAGAACCACGGCAACAATCTGGCGATTGTCACGTTTAACGTTGGTTACAAGGTTGAAGCCGGAGGCGTTGGTGTAACCGGTTTTGATTCCATCAACACCACGGACACGACCGAGCAACTTGTTGTGGTTGCCCATGCGGCGGCCAGCATATGTGTAAGAGCGGGTGTTGAAGTACTTATAATACTTCGGGAACCGATCCTGAATCGCGCGGCCCAGCAGAGCAAGGTCTGCTGCGGTGGTCACCTGCTTGGAATTTGGCAAGCCATGCGGGTTTCTGAATGTGGTATTGCGCATGCCAATTGCACGGGCGGTCTGCGTCATGCGGCGTGCAAAGGCTTTTTCAGAACCGGAGATATGCTCTGCAATCACAGTCGACGCATCGTTTGCGGACTTGGTGACGAGCGCATAGATGGCATCCTTAACGCGCAAAGAGCTGCCAACCTTCAAGCCAAGCTTTGTCGGTGGGCGACCTGCTGCGTAGCGGGAGACCTTCATTTTAGTGTTTAGTGTCGCGCGGCCAGCTTTCAGTTCCTCAAAGAGCACATAAAGTGTCATGATCTTTGTGGTGGACGCAGGGTAGCGTCGTGCATTGGCGTTGTTGGCGTACAAAACCTTTCCGGTTTTTGCATCAACGACAATACCAGCATATTTGGAATTTGCCTGGGCAACAGTCGGAGCTGTAGCGATCGCTAAGGATACAGCAAGAATGCCGACAGCTTGTCCCAATGCCTTTTTTAGGCGCCCAAATGGCCCAAAATTACGCAGACCCATGTTCTTTTCGCCCCGTGAGCAATAATGGCGGTTTACGCGCTCTGTACTAAATAAATTCTCTCATTGCTAGCGGAGGTGTGTTCAGAAAGCCTCAGCCGCTAAAAATGCGGCGCAGGTGACTCCCCCCGTTCGCGTCATACCCAGAATGATGCGATTACGGTTACAATTCTGTAAATACGATAAGGCAGATTGCAAAAATATTGTTTTTATCCGTTTTTTGTTTGTGGCTACGCCCCTGTCTTTTCATGATATTGCAGCGCAAAATAAAAGTTGACAAAATTTGTGCAGCGCATAATATCGCTGCGTAAGTTTAGAAATGTGGCGTTTGCTCCCCAAGAGACAAAAACCTAATCATCGAAATACCGGCGCCGCCCAATTGATGAGGTAATTTTCATGGTCACAGGATTTGAGAATATGCAGAAGCTTGGAAAAGATAACATGGACGTAGCTATGCAAAGCTTCGGTGCGTTTTCCAAGGGCATGCAGGCGATCTCTGCTGAGGTTGCGGACTACTCTAAGAAATCTATGGAAGAGAGCAGCGCAGCAATGGAGAAAGTTGTTGGCGCGAAGTCTCTTGATAAGGCTATGGAAGCTCAGGCAGATTTTGCCAAAGTGAGCTACGAAAGCATGGTCGGTCAGGCAACTAAAATCGGCGAAATGTACGCTGAGATCGCTAAGGACGCTTATAAGCCCTATGAGGGTATGCTGTCTAAAGCTGCCAAGTAATCTACTGGCATAATTGAGATTGAAAGCCCGAGGCGCGTTAGCGCTTCGGGCTTTTTGGTTTTGCGTGTTTTAAATAGATTGCCCTGGTTGTTTCCATTTTCAGACAACCTATCTCTCTTCTTCAAGGCCCTCTCAAAACATTGTGATTCAGTATCCTGAATTCTGGCGGGCGTGTTTGGGTCCGCAGAATGGCCCGAATATGCTCATCTTACGTTGGGAGCAGGGTTTAACCCTTCGGATAGTCTGAGTGTTTTCTCTTCTTATTGGTTTGCATTTTCCAGTTTGCTTGGGGAATAATCAGTACTAACAATGAAAGAGAAGGCTTCGCGTGTCCTGAATGTCTGCAATTGATTGATCTGGCAGGTACATTCGGGAGGCTGCTGATGCCGCCGGGTGCGGGGCGTTGGCGCCAGCAAGTCTGTAAACCAGAGCGAAAAGACAGCGCAGATGCTGTAGCGAGAGTGTGAATGAGAGACCAGCGACAGGCAATGAGTGTTCTCAGGGGAGATAATCTTATGCTTACGGTGTATAATGAAACAGAAAATGAAACGCTGTTTGATTTTTCTGGAGTTGTTGGTGTGCCCTATGAAAATGCATATCCCTTGAATTCGCAGGGGGTACGTTTAAATACTATAAAGTCCTCTGCGTTATACATGGAGAGACAAAGAGAACAAATGAGCAGCGATTTCGACCTGGATAATGACGATGATGGCGGGACGATAACCGTTACCAAACCTAAGCCAAAAACAAAAAGGCCCAGTTTGTATCGCGTGTTGTTGCTCAATGATGATTTTACGCCGATGGAGTTCGTGATCCACGTTGTGGAGCGGTTCTTTCATAAGGATCGTGAAGATGCGACGCAGATTATGCTCCATGTCCATCATCATGGCGTAGGGGAGTGTGGAGTCTTCACCTATGAAGTGGCCGAGACAAAGGTCACACAAGTTATGGATTTCGCCCGAAAACACCAACATCCATTGCAATGTGTAATGGAGAAAAAGTAATAGGGGGCGCCTGTGCCGTCATTTTCTCGCAGTCTGGAGAAAGCTCTCCATCAAGCTTTGGCGTTTGCTAATGAACGCCATCAGGAATATGCGACCCTGGAGCATCTGCTGCTTTCATTGATTGATGATCAGGATGCTGCTGCGGTGATGCGTGCATGCAATGTGGACCTCGATCAACTGCGCAAAAGCATTGTCGAATATATTGATACTGAACTAGAGAACCTCGTTGTTGACGGGGATGATGATTCAAAACCAACCGCCGGTTTCCAGCGTGTCATTCAACGCGCTGTCATTCATGTTCAATCATCCGGGCGTGAAGAAGTGACTGGTGCCAACGTTCTTGTCGCCATTTTTGCTGAGCGTGAAAGCCATGCTGCTTACTTCCTGCAAGAGCAGGAAATGACACGGTACGACGCTGTCAATTATATCTCCCATGGTATTGCAAAACGGGCTGGCTTGTCTGAACCGCGTCGGGTACGTGGTGCTGAAGAAGAATCCGATAGTGGCGCTGATCCTAATGTGAGCATGCCGCAACCTCCATCTGGTGGTTCTTCTGACCAAACAAAGCGGAAAACAGAAGCTCTTGAGGCTTATTGTCAGAATCTCAATGACAAAGCGTTTTCCGGTAAAATTGATCCGCTTATCGGGCGTGAGAAGGAAATTTCGCGCACTATTCAGATCCTGTGTCGCCGTGCCAAGAACAATCCACTTTATGTGGGTGATCCGGGCGTTGGTAAAACAGCAATCGCTGAAGGGCTTGCGCGCCGCATCATTGTTGGTGATGTACCTGAGGTACTGAAAAACGCGACGATTTTTGCGCTGGATATGGGGTCTCTGCTTGCAGGTACTCGATATCGCGGTGATTTTGAGGAACGTCTGAAGCAGGTCGTCAAGGAAATCGAAGATTATCCAGGTGCGATCATGTTTATTGACGAGATCCACACCGTGATTGGTGCGGGTGCGACGTCAGGTGGTGCGATGGATGCATCTAATCTGCTGAAGCCTGCG
>NZ_LCWX01000163.1:47910-62272 GCF_001431305.1 Pseudovibrio sp. POLY-S9 | reverse complement strand
CTGGCATCCGGTACGATCCGTTGTATCGGTTCCACCACATATAAAGAGTATCGCCAGTTCTTTGAAAAGGACCGTGCGCTGGTGCGTCGCTTCCAGAAAGTGGATGTGAACGAGCCAACCATTCCAGATGCGATTGAAATCCTGAAAGGGCTGAAGCCTTACTTTGAGGACTTCCATAACATCAAGTACACCAATGATGCGATCAAGGCGGCTGTTGAGTTGTCCTCTCGCTACCTTGCTGACCGGAAGCTTCCGGATAAAGCGATTGATGTGATTGATGAGTCTGGTGCGTCGCAAATGTTGCTGCCAGAGGGCAAACGTCGCAAGACAATCGGCCTGAAGGAAATTGAAGCAACGATTGCGACTATGGCGCGGATTCCTCCGAAGTCTGTTTCCAAGGACGATGCAGCGGTTCTGTCCAACCTTAAGGATAGTCTGAAGCGCGTTGTTTATGGGCAGGATCCGGCGATTGAAGCGTTGTCTGCGTCCATCAAACTGGCCCGTGCCGGTCTGCGTGAACCGGATAAGCCAATTGGCTCTTATCTGTTCTCTGGCCCGACTGGAGTTGGTAAGACGGAAGTTGCGCGCCAGCTGGCATCGACACTGGGTGTTGAGCTGACCCGATTTGATATGTCCGAGTACATGGAACGCCATACGGTTTCTCGCCTGATTGGTGCCCCTCCAGGCTACGTGGGCTTCGATCAAGGTGGCTTGCTGACGGACGCTGTTGATCAGCATCCGCATTGTGTGCTGCTTTTGGATGAAATCGAGAAGGCTCATCCTGATCTGTTCAACATTTTGTTGCAGGTTATGGATCACGGTAAGTTGACGGACCACAATGGTAAGTCTGTCGATTTCCGTAATGTGATCCTGATCATGACCACCAACGCTGGTGCGGCTGATCTGGCGAAAGCTCCTATGGGCTTCAATCGCATTGACCGTGATGGTGATGATATGGATGCGATCAACAAGATGTTCACTCCGGAGTTCCGGAACCGTCTTGATGCGATCATTCCGTTCGCAAATCTGGATAGTGACGTTATTCATCGTGTGGTTGAGAAGTTCGTTATGCAGCTGGAAGCTCAGCTTGCGGAGCGTAACGTGACCTTTGAACTGACACCTGAAGCTGTGGCCTGGCTTTCTGAGAAAGGCTACGACCGTCTGATGGGGGCCCGTCCGCTGGGCCGTGTCATTCAGGAGCACATCAAGAAGCCATTGGCTGATGAGGTTCTGTTCGGCAAGCTTCAGAAGGGTGGTACTGTTAAGGTTTCCGTTTCTGAGGATCTTGAAGGTCTGCTTCTTGAAAGCGTTGAGGAACGTCCGACACCTAAGGCGAAGGCTGCCAAGAAAAAGCCGGTTGCCAAAGGCAAGGGCAAGTCCGTTGTTCCGAAAACGGGCCGGGGCGCTGATGCCACCAAGCGTGGTGATGTTCCCGGTATTCCGATTGCGGATTAAAGCATTGATAGTTGAGAAAAAGCCGGAGCATCTGTTCCGGCTTTTTTGTATGGTGGAGCTACGTAGTCTTGTGTAGGCTTCTTTATGCAGCTTCAATAGATTGCGTTTCTTCTTCCCCAAAGGCTCTTCTTTCTCGCGAGCCTCCGAGTTCTTAAATGACCAGTTCAGACATGGATATTGACGAAGGAGAGGGTCCTTCGGAATTTGAGGGAGGTGCTTATTGGTTCCGCCAAGGAGCTAAAGGCGCGTTTTGCCTCCCGACACTTATTTTGATGATGGCCTTTGTGGGGTTTACCTCGCTGGCCCGCGAAGTTGGGCTCACGCTCACTGAAGTGCTCTTGATGAGCCTATTTATGTGGGCGTTGCCGAGCATTGTTGTTTTGACGGGTGCAATGAGTGCTGGAGCGGGGTTGATCCCCGCTGCGATTGCAGTGGCTCTTTCCGCTGTGCGTTTGATGCCGATGACGGTGGCGCTGATGCCCGTTCTGCGGGATGAGAAGCGCACCAAGACGTGGCATATGCTGATTGTGTCACATTTCGTGGCCGTGACGGCGTGGGTGTTTGCCATGCGCAATCTGCCAAGCATGCCAAGGGCGGCGCGCCTTCCGTTCTTTGCCGGGTTCGGGTCCACAGTGCATTTTGTGGTGCTGTGTTCGACGGCGTTGTCTTATATAGTGCTTCCAGCGGTAGAAGGGCCGATTGCTGCTGGTCTGGTTTTGCTGACACCGATCTATTTCATGTTTTCCATGTATCAGGCTTCTCGCACGAGTGGTGACAGGGCCGCGCTCATTCTTGGGCTCATTCTCGGGCCTGTCTTCTATCACTTCTTTCCGGGAGCTGATTTGCTGCTGACCGGGTTTGTGGGCGGCACAGTTGCCTTTGCGGGCTGGTTGTTTGCAACGCGGAGGGCTGAGCTGTGAGTGAAGTTTATGGCAGTTGGTGGTGGCCTTATGTGATGATCCTCGTTGCTGGCTTTCTGGCAACAGAGTGCTGGCGCTGGATAGGTGTGTTCGCCTCCGGCAAACTGCGCGAGGATAGCTTGCTGTTTGCGTGGGTGCGGGCCGTTGCGACGGCGTTGATTGCTGGCATCATTGCGCGGTTGGTTTTGTTTCCGGAAGGTGTGCTGGGCGATGTGCCGGTGTGGCTGCGTCTTGCTGCGGTGGGTGGCGGTGTTGTTGGATACAAGCTCCTCAACGACCGGCTGATGGCTGGGATTATCACAGCTGAGTTTGTGCTTATTGGTGGTTGGGCCTTTTTGATTTAGCGGATCTTGCTAAGCTTGATCGCACGCATTGCTGATCGTTGTTTCCCGCTCTAACGTAAGTTAGCGACTCGGGAGCTGATGATGACTTATATCGCCTTGAATGAGCAGACACTCTGTGATGAGCATATCTGCTGTGCAATCTCGGACAAAAAATGTGCGCAGGGCTACCAGTTGAAGAAGGACTGGCTGAGCCAGCAATTCTCCTCGGACTATCAGTTCATACGGTTGGATGAGCGTGCAAAGGTGTTCATTGAGTTTGGTCCGGTGGAAGCTGGCTGGGCGCCTGTGGTTGCTCCCGGACATCTGCTCATCAACTGCTTCTGGGTTTCTGGCAAGTACAAAGGGCAGGGCCATGGCAAGGCGTTGTTGGCCAGGGCCGTGGAGGCGGCGCGTCAGGCTGGTGCAATGGGGCTGGTGACGATTGCTGGCGCCAAGAAGATGCCTTTTCTCTCAGATGGCAAATGGTTAAAGCGGCAAGGCTTTGAAGTCTGCGACACCTCTCCCGATGGTATCGAGCTGTTGCGGCTTGGTGTTGATGGACAGACTGGTTCTGCATCGTTTTCTGAAGCCGCTCAAAAAGGTGCTGGACCTAATGAGGAGGGGCTGGTTGCATACTATTCCAATCGCTGTCCGTTCACGGATCATCATGTGATGCAGAACCTGAAAGAGACTGCCCAGAAGCGTGGGTTACCGCTCAAGATCGTTCATCTGGATACACTGGAAAAGGCGCAGAGGGCGCCGACACCTGCCACGATTTTCTCGCTGTATTGGAGCGGGAAGTTTGTGACGACGGACGTGAGCGTTTGCATGGATTCCCGCTTCGATAAGATCATGCAAAAAGCACTGAATGAGAAAGTGTCTATCGAACCTGTCTGATCATTTCAGATGAATCGAAATTCTGGGTGCCTTGAAAATCTGATTCAAGCGTGCAGGCTAGTGCGTTGTAATTAGATTCAAAATTGCAGGTCAGGAAGGTCGGTCGTTTCAAGTGAATCGACTTTTCCTCGCGCAGTCTGGTGTGAGTGCGCGAGGTTGTTTCATTTGAAATGATCAGGAGTGAGCTGCAACAGCTGCGCGGATTTTCTCTGCGTTTGCTTTGAGCTTGTCGCCGTCTTCCATCTCGCCTGTGTGCGGGCGCAGGGAAACACCTTCAGTGCGCGGAATGACGTGAAAATGGGTATGGAACACCATCTGTCCACCAGCGCCTTCGTTGAACTGGTGGATGGTGATACCGTCCGCTGCAAATGCCTGCTTGAGGATACGAGCCATCTTCTGGGCCGTCTTTGCGACAGCGGCAAGGTCAGCTTCTTCAATGTCGAGGATGTTTCGGGAGCCGTTTTTAGGCAGAACCAGCACATGGCCATCTGCGCGTGGCATGATGTCCATGATTACAATCGTATTTTCGTCCTCAAAGACCTTCTCGGAAGGCAGTTCGCCGCGTAAAATTTTGGCGAAGATGTTTTGTTCATCATATGCGGAGCTGGTCATTGTGGGGTCCTCAATGGTCTCAATAATGTTTGGCCCCATTCATATCGCGATTCACTGCGGAAATCCCAATAAGAAATATATGTTGTGATCTGGTAGGTGTTGAGAACCTGAGTGGACTTAAGAAGCTGATTCAAGTTTGGCGAGATTTGTCAGTCTCTTCAGAATCTTGTAGGGGTGTCTTAATGTAGGTTCTAGGCATCCTGTTGGCGAAACGGTCCATGTTCCGACAGGATTTTCTGTTCATGCAGAACGGCTTGGCGCTCCTGATCCAGATAGTGTGCGACTGCATTCCTTAACGAAGGGTGTGCAATCCAGTGAGCGGAGTAGGTGAGGTTGGGCATGTAGCCACGGGCGAGTTTGTGGCTTCCCTGCGCGCCAGCCTCAACACGTTGCAGACCACGCGACAATGCAAACTCAATGGCTTGGTAATAGCAGATCTCGAAATGCAGGCAGGGGTGGTTCTCGATACAGCCCCAGTTGCGACCATACAGGGTGTTGCCGCCGATCATGTTGAGGGCTCCGGCGATGTAGCGGCCATTGCGCTTTGCCATGATGAGCAAGGTGTGGTCAGCCAGTCTTTCGCTGAGGAGCGAGAAGAATTCCCGGTTGAGGTAAGGCGAACCCCATTTGCGATTGCCAGTGTCTACATAAAACTCATAGAACGCGTCCCAGTGGCTTTCTTGTAAATCCGGGCCAGTGATCCATTCCACCTCAATATTGTGGTCCAGCGCGGTCTTACGCTCCTTACGGATGCTTTTGCGTTTGCGGGAGGATAGGACCTCCAGAAACTCGGTGAAGTCGCTGTAGCCGTTGTTCTCCCAATGGAACTGCTGGTCTGTTCGTAGCAGGAAGCCTTCGTCGCCCAGTTCCTTCCATTCCTGCTCAGTGAGGAAGGTGAGATGAGCTGATGAGCCTTCGATGCGTGTTGCCAGCTCTTTCAGGCCTGTGGTGAGGATCTTGATCGTTTCTGGTCGGTTGGCCTGCGGTGAGATCAGCAGGCGGCGTCCCGGTACTGGTGTGAAGGGAATGGAGCATTGCAGTTTGGGGTAATAGTTTCCGCCTGTGCGCTGAAATGCTTCAGCCCATGGATAGTCGAAAACGTATTCGCCCTGACTGTGGCTTTTTGCATAGGTTGGGATGGCAGCGATTGGTTTGCCATCTGCCTCCCACCAGATGTGTTGCGGGATCCAGCCTGCGTCCCACCCGACGCATCCGCTTTCTTCCAGTGCTTGTAAAAAAGCATGTGAAAGCATTGGGTTAAACTCGCAAACTTGAGAAGTTGATTCAGTTTGCGAGTTTGGTGCGGATTGGGTCGTTTCAGGTGAATCGATCCAATCCTGTTGATCGTAAAGGATCGGCGGCGTGCCGGGATTTGCCAGTGCGTCCCAGTCGGTGCTGGGTATCTCATCTAATGATGAGAGAACTTTCAGAACGGGTGATGGTGGTACTGGCAAATCAATTGGTCCTAAAGTGGATCTTCGTCTGGGTTGAAGCCCTCGAAGACAATCTGGTCAGCGTGTTTGGCCGCGTTGAGACGATCTTCTTTGGTTCTGACAGTCCATGTCATGGTTGGCAGGCCGTAGAACTCACGCAGGAAACTCGGACCATCTGCTGGCAGATCTTTCACGAAGAATGAGACGAAGTGTGGGTCTGTTCCTGCCATGTGCACCATCCAGGAGATTTTCTCGATCTCATGTTCTGTCAGGTGGAGGTGATCGTTCTCGCTCAGCGTGGTCATGGAGATGCAGCCACGTGGGATTCGCGGTGCGACGTCCTTCATGGTCCGAAGCATTTTCGGGTCAAAGGATTTTATTGCTGCCGGACCTTTATAATCGCTGAGGATTTTAGCGATGGTTTTAATGAACTCATCCTGACCTTCTGCAAGGTTCAGGGTTTTGATTTCAATGACCAGCGGCACCTTGCCATCGACCAGGTCGAGCAGTTCTTGCAGGGTCCACATTGGATCAGTGGAGCCGCGCATGGAGAGCTTGCGCAGGTCAGCCAAATCGAAGTCGATGACCTTACCTTCGCCGTGTGTCAGGCGCTCAAGGTTCGGGTCGTGAAATACAATGACCTGACCGTCTTTGGTTTCCTGAAGGTCGACTTCAATGGCGAAGTTGTTTTCAACGGCAGCTTTGATAGCAGACGGGGTGTTTTCAAGAATGCCTGCTTCTTTGTTATGGAAGCCGCGGTGAGCGATCGGACGGGCGGTGAGCCAGGAGAGATCTTGCATGGATTATTCGAACTTGCTTCTTCAATAAATGGGAGGTGTTTTGCGTGATCAGAACACAATTAATCAGCAACTTCGAAAATTGCTTCGATCTCAACTGCTGCGTTGAACGGGAGTGAGCCAGCGCTGACAGCAGAGCGTGCGTGACGGCCAGCATCACCCATTGCGGCAACCATGAAGTCAGATGCTCCGTTGATGACTTTTGGCTGGTCGCCGAAGTCGCCATTGGAGTTGACGAAGCCAACGATCTTGACGAGGCGTACGATTTTGGAGAGGTCACCGGTGGCAGCTTTTGCCTGTGCCAGCAGATTGATTGCGCAAAGACGTGCTGCTTCCACACCATCTTCGATGCTCAGGTCAGCGCCAATCTTGCCGGTTTTTACGAAAGGCACGTAATTGGCAGCAGGAGCAGCAGCTTCCGGCAGTGTGACACCAAGCTTTGCGAGGTTTTGCTGGATTGTATCAGACATTCGTTTTCCCTCCGGTCGGAATGTTGTTTTGCAATAAGTGATGCAAATCCACGAAAACTCAAGAGTTTATCTCTTCACGAAGCCGTGGTCTGCAAGGTGAGGCGCAGACTCACATTAGAATCACTATGGTTGCAAGAGTGCAGGGGGCGTTGTCTACGTGGGAAACGTGTATCTAATTTGAAAGATTTACCCTAGCACCGATTTCCTTGGTGGAATGTTTGCGTTGGCGGTGGCGTTTATGCACTCTTTGAGGCTGGAAGAGAGGCATGCCCACGTGTCTTTTGTTCCGACATGATCGGAGGTTTTATGCTGAAACTACGCTTGAGACATGGTCTTCGCGGGATTGCAGGTTCTTCCCTCTCTATGAGTTTTTTGCTGTTTCCCTCGTTAGGCAGTGCTGCCGATCTTCAGCCTCACAAAGCCGTTTATGACATGCGATTGTCGAGCGCCCAAAATGGTGCGGACATTTCTGATGTGAACGGGCGCATGGTCTATGAGCTTTCCGGTTCTACCTGTGATGGATTTACTGTGGACCTGCGGTTTGTGGTGATGAGTGTTGATGACGAGGGGCAGGAGACAATCACTGATCTGCGCAGCACCTACTTTGAAGCTCCGGACAATTCTCAGCTTTCGTTTGCCTACAAAACCTTCATTGATGATTTTTTGGCCGAGCAAGCACAAGGTACAGCGGAGCATCAAAGCTCCAAAGTGGACGTGGATTTGAGCGGACCAAATGAGAAGACGCTGAGCTTTGATGGTTCCATCATGTTTCCGCTGCAGCATCTGCACAGCGTGATTGATGGTGCCGCTGGCGGGCAGCACTTTATGGTTTCCAAGCTGTATGATGGCAGTGTTACTGGTGAGCAGTTGTTTGAGGCCACCACTGTTGTTGGCCGCAAGCTGGCTGATCCTTTGGCGCAGCGTTCCGATCAGCTTTCCCTGCCGAATGCTCTGGGACATGCAGATGCCTGGCCGGTTTCTATCGCTTATTTCAACTTAAGTGATGGTGCACGTGGTGAGCGGACGCCGGACTACCAGTTACGGACAGTGCTTCATGAAAACGGTGTCACAAGAAGCATGAATCTGAATTACGGTGTATTTGAGCTGGAAGGTGCTTTGGTTGAGTTGGATCTGAAGCCTATTGTGCATGTCAGTACATGTGGAAGCTCCGTGGCGCTGGAAGAAGAAGTGAGCGCACCGTTTGCAGGGGCGATCAAGAAAGAGCAGCTGCGGTAGCTTAGCGTTTGCTCGGTGCTTTTATGGAGCGGCCAAGTGAGACGACTGAGCTGTCTTTGAATTTTCCACGCAAAGCATCCATTGCCCGTTCTGCTTTGGCACGTTTTTCGGCCTGTTCGTCCAGTAAGTCTTCCGGGTCGGCCTGATCTGCCGGGCCTAGATCCCCAATCCCTACGCCGATGAGGCGGAACCGCATTTTACCGTCGGCCACGTTGTGCAGCAGATCATCTGCTGTGCGGAAAATCTTGTCGGCCAGTTGGGTGGGGTCGTGCAGCATGCGCGAACGGGTGATGGTTTTGAAGTCGGCGGTCTTGAGTTTCAGCGTGACAGATCTGCCAGACTTTTCTGCCTTCTTGGTGCGGTAGGAGACCTTTTCAGTCAGCGCCCAAAGGCTTTTTGAAAGCTGAATGACGTCAGAGACGTCCGTGTTGAATGTGGTTTCGCCGCTGATGCTTTTTGCGCCTCTGTTTGAGGAGACGTGCCGATCATCTTCCCCCTGACACAGTTTTGCTAGGCGCAAGCCCATGGCGCCGTATTTGCGCGCAAGGTCTGTCGGGTCTTTGAGCTGCAACTGGCCGATGGTTTTGATGCCGTCCCGTTCCAGCTTGCCCTGAAACACCTTGCCAACGCCCCAGATGACGCTGGTTGGCTGTTTGGCGAGGAATTCTTTCTTCTCTGCATCGCCAATGACTGAAAAACCGCGGGGTTTGTCCAGGTCTGAGGCGATTTTGGCGAGAAATTTGTTGGGCGCGAGGCCGACGGAGACTGAGAGCCTGAGTTCTGTCTGGATCTTGTTCACGAACTGGACGAGTAGTTCTGCTGGTGTCGCGCCATGAAGTTTCTGCGTGCCGGAGAGGTCGAGGAAGGCTTCGTCAATGGATAGGGGTTCGACGAGCGGGGTGAGTTTTTCCATCTCTTCGCGAATTTGGCGGCCAACCTGAGAGTACAGTTCCATGCGCGGTTTGATCACGACTGCGTCCGGGCAGGCATCGAGTGCCTTGAACATGGGCATAGCCGAGCGCACTCCGTAAATGCGGGCGATGTAACACGCTGCGGAGACAACGCCGCGCTGGCCACCGCCGACAATGACAGGACGATCTGCCAGCTCTGGGTTCTCACGCTTTTCGACGGAGGCATAAAATGCATCGCAGTCGATGTGAGCGATTTCGAGTGTATCCAGTTCTGCGTGGGCAAGGATGCGCGGGCTGCCGCATTTGGGGCATCGCGTCAGGTCTGCCCGAAACCTGTGTGTACAGTCCCTGCAGAGTGCTTTGAGGGGAGTGGTGGCCTCAGGTGCCATGGAAGCCAGACCTTAGATTGCTTTTGGAGTTCAGGTGCAGGGTCTGTAGCATGACCTAGTCCTCAATCTCCCAGGAAATTCGTGCGCCGCCCACATAAAACACGGAATTGCGCATCTGGTCTTTGTCCCATTCCTCAATCGTCCAGTCTTTTGAGTTGACGGGATCAAAGTTCAGGAAAAACTTGTCTTGCAAAAACATGCCGACAATAGGGTGTTTGATCGTGGTGTAGGCGCCACCGCCCGGTTCGTGGAGTTTGAACTCAAGACTCTCTTCGACCCTGATCTTCAGCTTGCTGATGGCCCCCTGTGGTGATGTTGCCGGGCGCTGGCAGTCATGCGCGGCAAACTCCAGAAGCATGGAGCCGGGGCCGCCGGATACACCGGAGGTGAACAGGGCGCTTTGCAATATCGCCCCGTTTAAATGTCCAAAACGCTCCAGAAAATACTGAAGGGTCGTGCTTGAAAGTTGTTCCACGCTTGGATTCTCTGGTTTTGTGAAAGGTTCACTAACAGCTGTGAGCTTACCTTACCGCAGCGACCAGCAGATTTTCAATAAAATCGCCTGTTTCTTTCCAGCAATTGCTCTTCAGAGCAACGTTTGGCAGATCTCCAGCTGTTGCGAAGAAACGTGAATCGGCAATGAAATGTACGAGCTGTACGTGAGGTGTGCTTTTGCCGACGGAGATAATGTTGGTTGGGCTGTCGTCAATAAAAATAACCGGGTGATGGCCCCGTTTAGCGCACAGAGCCGCAACGGCTCCGCCTTTCGGGCCTTCGTTGGTGACGAGCGGATAGTCCATGCCAAGACGTGCGAGCAGGTTTTCACGGGCGGATTTGTTGTGGCTCCCGGGCAAGTTGGTCAGAATGACGATGTCGCAGAGCTTTGACAGGCGCTCAAGCTGTTCAGCTGCATGTGGAACAGCTTCCTGCTTGCCGACTTCGCTTTCGAAGAAATCATGAATGACTGCCATGCAGGCATCGTCTGTCAGGTTCTCGCCAGTCTGCGTGTAGACCATGTTTGCCTTGAGGCGGTAGGCGGTTTCCTTGAAGGCGACGCCATGATCTTTCATGAAACGCTCAAGGTGCGGGATGAATTGCAACAGAACTTCGTCCACGTCGCAGATGAGGAGCGGATGGGCGCGTTTTTCGATCTCTTTGATTTGCTGCAATGCGTTGGCGTTTGCGGTCTCAATGTTGGGCAAGGAAATCTACGCCTCCAGCAAGTTTAAGATGAGCTGCGGCAATCATGGTCGGGCGAACACCGACACTTTCTGTGTAGGCGAGTAGTAGTTGCTCGTCCTGCATCAGGAATTCAAGGACGCCTGCCAGGAAGCCCGGCTCGGCTGCCGCGTCGCGAATCTCTTGAGGCCCAATCCCGGCTAAAGACAGGAAGCGACCGAGCTGTTCGGGCTCGCTGCCAAGAAATGTAAGGGCACCAATTGCAATTTCCTGTGCAGTATCTTCGGTCAAACTGCCGGTTTTGCCTAAATTCATTGGTGTTTGCCTTTCTGAAACGAATCCGAGTTAACTATGTAGCAGGAAATTTAGTGTGGGACTTGTCCCAATGCCAGTCGCAACGCGGCTGCATCACACCTTTATTTATGGCTAAACCATTTTTGGGGCGGCATTCTGTGCAGGACTGAACTGATGCAAAAGACCGTGCTGATTGTTGAAGACAACGAACTCAACATGAAGCTGTTTAACGATCTGCTTGAAGCTCATGGATACGCGACCTTGCAGTCTCGCAATGGCATGGAAGCGCTTGAGCTCGCTCGTGCACATAAGCCGGATCTGATCCTGATGGATATCCAGCTGCCTGAAGTTTCAGGGCTTGAAGTGACCAAATGGATCAAAGAGGATGATGACTTAAAGATCATTCCTGTGATTGCGGTGACTGCTTTTGCCATGAAGGGGGACGAGGAGCGCATTCGCCAGGGCGGATGTGAGGCCTACATTTCCAAGCCAATCTCTGTTGGCAACTTCCTGGAGACAGTCTCAGGGTTCCTGAAGGACACCTAATACAACCGTGATTAGTTGTGATTGTGGTTAATTGGTAAATTGTGCTCAGCTAGAAGTTGTGGGTTTACCGATCCTCAGAAAGCAAAGCTTTAGTAACCTGTTTGATCTTACCAGTTTTCATTGAGTGAAAGACTCTCATCAAAAGTCGTAGGTCTTTGAAACTAGATGAAATCACCGAGTGAGTCTTGCGGGGACTATTGGGTTTCTGTGCGTATGCCTCTTGATAATCGGCGGTTTCTTTCCTTTTGTTGTGTATAGGTGAAGAATCCCCTCCATTTTCAGGAGCGCAATTACCTTAAAGCTTTACTAAAGTCGTAAATGTTGCGATGGTGATATACGAAATCATCAGCTTCATGAAATTATTGACTGCAAAATTGCAGTATTGGCCTTTGGTTGATTGAATAAGTCCCGGCAATACTGCTTCATAGTTTCCCTACGGAGCGCTCAGGTCCGCCGCATCTCCTGGGTCCGTGGGGTTGGCCGGCGAGTAAGCGGGTTCTGAGTGGCCTCCTCGTGTCATCCGGTTCTCGCCGGCCACCACTTCCTTCCAATAGTAGAGGATTGACGCTCACAGGCATGGGCCTGTGCATCTGGTGCTGTTTGCGCTGGATTCTGCGCGTCTATGCCAGAGTTGGTGCGTGGAAGGCTTGCAGGAGGCGTGAGGCTGGTGTGATCGGTCATTCAGTCAGGGCGATTTTCTTATGTGTCAAAGTGATCGTGGCGGCCAATTCTCATTGAATTTGAAGCGGAATTGACCGTATTGACCGGACTATACTCAGTCCAATTCCTCTTGTGTGAGGAAATGTTGTCCACCCCTGACAATTGAGTGGTTCGAGCGTGCAGGCGAATTGTCTGAGGAGTGCTCAGTTGGCGATTCTTGTTTGCGCTTGAGTGCTGGAGGGGTTGTCGTGAGAACGCGCTCTTGAGAGCGCATACAAAAAAGGCGCTTGCAGACTGCAAACGCCTTTTTTGAAAATTCAGATGAAGCCAAGACTTACTTGATCTTGGTTTCCTTGAACTCAACGTGCTTCTTTACGACTGGGTCGTACTTACGCTTCACCATTTTTTCAGTCATGGTACGGGAGTTCTTTTTGGTCACGTAGAAGTAGCCGGTGTCCGCAGTGGACTGCAGCTTGATCTTAATGGTGGTCGCCTTGGCCATCGCTAAGGATCCTGTCTGTTTTCGGCCTTTTTAAGAAGTGGCCGGTTGTTTTGTTTGTCCCGGTGGCACCCTCACACCTTCGCTTCGGGTAGGGTGCGCTTCCGGGGAAACTTTGGGAATTCAGCGCGCACATTACTAATCACAGGGCTAAAGTCAAGATGCATTAGGGTGCTGAGCCGAGTCTTGTCCCCCTTATCAGGCATATAATTACATATGCGCCCAAGAATCCTGCAAATACCAGTGGTAGTCCGTCCGCACCCCACGCGGAAAGAGCAAGTCCGGTGCTGGCAGGGCCCACCAACTGGCCAATAGAATACATGAGAACGAAGGCCGCATTGGCGGAAGCCAGATTAGCCCCATCAAAGCGTGCACCAAGGTGTGTGAGACCAACTGTGTAGAGCCCGGCCACGACGCCGCCCCAGACAAAGAGAAGAGCGCAGATGCCATAAAAACTGCCGGAGAGCGGGATCATAAGCAGTGCACCGATCACGCCAAAAGCTCCGCAATAGACCAACAGATGACGGCGGTTCATGCGATCAGAGAGCATTCCCAGCGGGATCTGGAGTACCATGTTGCCGGCAGCCATTGCCGAGACGAGCAGGGTCGCAGTTTGCGCTGTCAGGCCAATCTTGAGGCCGAACAAAGGAAGCAATGATATGGCTGATTGTTCCACAGCTCCGAAGACAAATCCGGCGAATGTGGCAGCTGGAGCTATCCACAAAAATGCATAGAGCTTTGAGGTCGCTTCACTTTCGATTCTTGGTGCAGCGTTGAAGCCGATCAACACAGGTAAGGCTGCAATAATGATGCCTGCGCTTGCCAGCAAGAATGGGAGTGCGCCTGTTGTGCCCGCAAATGCAAGTACCAGAGGCCCTGAGGCAAAGCCAAGGGCCAGCACAGTGGCGTAAACACCCATGAGGAAGCCTCTGTGCTTTGAAGGTGCCAGTGCGTTGATCCAGAACTCGGAGAGGATGAAGGCAGAGGTTGTTGCGCCGTGGAACAACAGACGGAGTGGAAACCATGCCCAGAAGTTTTCAAACACAAAAAAGAAGGGCAGGGAGAAGCCAGCGACCAACAGGCTGATCAGGAGCGCCTGAGGTGTGCCCAGTTTGCGTGCAAGGTAGGGGCCGACTGGAGTAGCAGCAATGGAGGCAACGCCGGAGAATGCGGTGTTGATGCCGATCCATGTGTCGCTGACGCCGCGATACTCAAGCGTGAGTGCAAGCAGAGGCAGGCTTGCAGACAGAGAAAGGCCAACAGCTGTGATCGCCGCGATGGCTGCAATGATGCCGCGAACCTGTTTCGGTGAGAGGGATTTGGCTAAAGTGCCCGATGTCTGAAGCATTTACACAACTGCGTTTCAAGCTCGTTACGAGCAGGTGCTTTCGTCCATGTTGCGCTCATATACATTCACGCGTCATGTTCTAAAGCCGTGTTTCATGCGTGTTCTTGTCCGAAAAACAGATCTGCTTTCGGGGATACGCTCTAAATGCTTCTATCAGGAAAAGTGCAAGGCGCAACACATAGTATCGTGGCGATATATGTTTGTTGCGCCTTGGATAATCAGAATTAAATTTCTTCGCGCGCGAAGCCGTCATTCTTCCAGTAGTAGTATGGCACAGGGCCATCTGGAGAAAGATCCGGGTCTTTGGCAAGGCGATTTTCAAGATCTGTCAGGACAGCCAGAGTGATGCGTGGCAAGTCCAGCTCTTTGCACTGCTCAATTGGCAGCCACTGG
>NZ_LCWX01000163.1:44867-47763 GCF_001431305.1 Pseudovibrio sp. POLY-S9 | reverse complement strand
GGTTCGCCCATACAGCGAAGAAACGTGCATCAAAGCGGCGGGTCCTGCCTGGAGGGGTGATTGCACGGGCAACGTAGCGAAGTGGCTCAAGATCCGGCAGGATGCCCAGTTCGTCAAAAGCTTCAAAGCCTGGACCTGCTGGTTCGCTTTCGCCTTCGGTTTTGCGGCCAACAAACAGGCCTGCTTCCTCATAGGTTTCGCGAATGGCAGCAATTGCCAGTGCACGCAGGCGGCTTTCAGTCTTGATCTGCTTTTTGTCGTAGTTGAGTTTGGCGAGAACATCCGGATGATAGTCACGTACATATCTGACGCGGCTGTCTTCAGAATCGACACGGCCACCTGGGAATACGAATTTGCCAGGCATGAATTTGTGCGCCATATGGCGCTTGCCCATCAGCAGATGCAGGGAGCCATCGTCCTTGCGATCCAGAATAAGCAGTGTGGAGGCGTCTTTTGGCCTCAAAGGCTGAGCGGCCGGGTTGTTGTTTTCTTCCGCTCGCTCAACTTTGACTTCTTTCGTCAGGTCTTCCGTGGACATTCCTTACCTCTGATTGGCGCGTGTTGGGCCAAAACTAGGTGCTTTGCCGGCAGTTGCAAAGCCATCCATACGTAGTGCCCATTGCAAACCAACCAAGGCGCCCTTGATTGGGCGCAGGAGAGACAGAGACATGATGATGGTTAAAGGCAGCCAGACAGCCATGTGGAGCCACATAGGCGGCACGTAGGCCATCTCTACCCACATGGCCAGCGCAACGACGACGTGACCAACGATAAAGATTGTGAAATAGGGCGGAGCATCATCTGCGCGGTGGTGGTGAAGTTCTTCACCACAGTTGTCGCAGGACTGTTTCACGCTCAAGTAACCGTCGAAGACAGAGCCAATGCCACAGGAAGGGCATTTGCAGCGCATACCACGCAGCACCGCTTCTCCGGTATTCCGATCTTGATGGGTATTCATTTATACCTGCCTTTTCCGTCCCGTAAATGCAGGGGAGCGCACGTTCTTTTTATGTGCGCTTCCGCTTATTTCTGTTTTTTGACCGGCGTAAACCTTTTGGCTTGCTGTTGTTTCTTGCTTGCCAACCCTTGTGCTTAGCAACCCGTCCCGCTGCTTCGCCCTTGGATTTGCCTTTTGTGAGCATTTCAAACCGTAAAGAGCCCGCAAATGGGGCGGCTTCCACCAGTTTGACCTGCACTGCGTCACCAAGTTGGTAGGTTTCACCAGTTGCTCTGCCCAGAAGGGCATGAGCCGATTCTACATATTCGTAGTAATCCATACCAATGGTAGATGCAGGAATGAAGCCGTCTGCGCCATTTTGTAGCAGTTTGACAAACAGGCCAGATTTGGTCACTCCGGCAATTCGCCCAGAGAATTCAGCCCCAATTCTCTCGCAAAGGTACAGGGCAATCAGTCGGTCAATGGTTTCGCGTTCAGCCAACATTGCCCGTCGTTCTGCCGCAGAAATCTCTGCTGCAATGGCAGGTAGCTTCTCTTCGATGCCGTATGGCAGGCCATCGTCCCCGAGGCCGAGTGCACGAATGAGGGCGCGGTGCACTATCAAATCTGCATAGCGGCGAATAGGGGATGTGAAGTGTGCATAACGTCGGAGGTTCAAGCCGAAGTGTCCGATGTTCTCGGCATTGTACTCCGCTTGTGCCTGCGAACGCAACACGACCTCTGACACCATGGTTGCGCTTGCGGTGTCTTTGAACTTGTCGAGAATGTTGTTGAATACAGATGGGCGCAGTCCGCCAATGTGAGGCAGTTTGACGTCCAGCGTGGAGAGGAAATCTCTCAGATTCTCCAGCTTTTCCGGTGTCGACGCATCGTGCACACGATAGAGCAGGGCAGAGTTGCGTTTCTCAAGCTCTTCTGCGGCTGCGACGTTCGCCTGGATCATGCATTCTTCGATGAGTTTGTGCGCATCCAGACGGTCAGGAACGACGATCTGATCAACGGTGCCGTCTTCTTTGAGCAGAATACGGCGTTCCGGGATGTCGAGTTCCAGCGGCTGGCGTTTGTCTCGGCCACGCTTTAGGATCTCATAGGCAGCCCACAATGGCTCAAGAACCGGTTCCAGCAGCGGGCCGGTTTTGTCGTCTGTCACGCCTTCAATGGCTTTTTGGGCCTGTTGATAGGAGAGCTTAGCCGCGCTGCGCATGATGATGCGATGGAACGAGTGGGATGTTTTCTTGCCGTTCTTGTCAAAGACCATCCGTGTTGCGATGGATGGGCGGTCTTCGTTCTCGCGCAAGGAGCACAGATTGTTAGAGATGCGCTCAGGCAGCATCGGGATTACGCGGTCAGGGAAATAGACCGAGTTGCCGCGCAGCAGTGCTTCCTTATCCATCGGGGAGCCCGGTGTGACATAGGCTGCGACGTCTGCAATTGCGACGTAAACGATACAGCCGCCTTCATTCTCCGGGCTATTGTCCAGCTGAGCATAGACCGCGTCATCGTGGTCTTTTGCTGTCGCAGGGTCGATGGTGAGGAGCGGGATGTCACGCCAATCTTCACGGCCCTTGTGGCCAACAGGTTTGATGTTTTCCGATTCAGCAATCACAGCTCCTGGGAACTCATTGCGAATACCCTGTGTGTGCAGTGCGATTTCGGAGACAGCCATTTCTGAGGTGGTGGACCCAAAGCGTTTGACGATGCGGCCACGTGGTGTGCCGTATCGTCCGACTTTGTGGACTTCGATCTTTACGAGGTCACCGTCTTCAGATTCCATCAGCTCACGCGGATCCAGATCGACAGCGCGCTGCTTGCGGTCAACTGGTTCCAGAGTTGCCGCTTTGGTTGCCTTATTGATGCGCAGGATGCCAAGGACGTCGGTGTCCTGGTTCTCCAGACGCTTCATCACGCGCACGACGTGTTTGGCTTCGGGGGATCCAT
>NZ_LCWX01000163.1:40486-44771 GCF_001431305.1 Pseudovibrio sp. POLY-S9 | reverse complement strand
CCTGATCGTCCAGCAGTTTCACAAGGGCACGGTCGCCGATGCCTGGGACGGGGTTGAATTTGTTTTTGTTCTTTTGCGACAAGACGAGAACGTTCGGTGGCTCTCCATGCTCTTCATCCCAGTTCATCGGGATGCCGAGGAGCTCACCGTCAGCAGTTCTGCTTGTGATTTTTACAACAAAGACAGGAGGAAGATCGCCTGGACGCAACATGCGTTTCCGGCGTTTTTCGAGATGACCAGCTTCAGTCAAATCTCTCAGCATTCGTTTGAGGGGGATGCGCGCTGCGCCGACGATACCAAAATGGCGGGCGATTTCGCGTTTACCAGCTTTGCCGGGATTGTCGGCAATAAACTTCAGAATGTCTTCGCGGGATGGCATTTCTGCCGGTCCCTTGTGTCTTTTTTCAGTGGCCTTTTTTCGGCTCAATGTATCTCATCCAGTGCGGCTTTTATGCCGCGAAAAGGGGCTCCCGATGAACGGAAGCCCTTATGTTTCGTTGTCCGGAGAGTAACGGGGATCTTAATCCTTCTTCGCGTTGATCAGCTCGATTGCCTGTTCGCGGGTTACCGTCTCCGGGTCTGTTCCTTTTGGCAGGGAGGTGAACTCCTTGCCCCATTTGATCCGAACGCCGAGGCGGCCGCTGTCGCGCAGCTCCATCGCTCCACCATCCGGATGATCGCCAAGTTCTTTCAGTGCCCCTTTGGGCGCTGCTTTCTTGGCCGTTGTTTTCTTTGCAGCTGCCTTTTTGGCAGGCGCTTTCTTCTTACCTTTTGTTGCTGCCTTGGCGTTTACAAGCTCTGTTGCCTGTTCCAGCGTGACAGCTTCTGGTGCAACGTCCTTTGGAAGGGTTGCGTTGATCTTTTCCCACTTCACGTAGGGGCCATAACGACCGCTGTATACGTTGATGGCGCCGCCATCGGGGTGGTCACCAAGTTCTTTGAGAGGTTTTGCGGCAGCTCCGCGGCCTCCGCCCTTGGCACGCTTTTCTGCCAAAAGGGTTACGGCGCGGTTGATGCCGACGGAGAAGACTTCGTCCGGGCTGTCCAGGTTGGCATAGGTGCCATCATGTAGCACGAACGGTCCAAAACGGCCCAGACCTGCGGAAATGGTCTTGCCATCTTCTGGATGAGTGCCGACTTCGCGTGGCAAGGAAAGCAACTGAAGGGCTTTCTCCAGATCCAGATCGGCAGTGCTCCAGCCACGTGGCAAGGACGAGCGCTTTGGTTTGGCTTCTTCACCTAGCTGTACATATGGGCCGAAACGGCCTGTGCGCAAGGAGACTTCCAAACCGGTTTCCGGATCAATGCCCAAAACCTGAGGTCCGTCTGCTGCTGCACCCGCATCAGATGTGCCGCCTGAGGTGAGCTGACGTGTATAATCACAATGTGGCGGATTTTCGTTTGGTTCTTTGCCGTCTTTCTTGTTTTTGTTGTAGTTGGAACAACCAACAAACGCGCCGAATTTGGAGACTTTCAGTGACAAGCGACCGGTTTCACATTTCGGGCACTTGCGTGGATCAGAGCCATCTTCCTTGTCTGGGAAGACGTGTGCTTTGAGGGTTTCGTTCAGGGCATCCAACACTTCTGTGTTGGAGCGCTTAATCACCTCATCACAAATTTCGTGGAACGGGTTCCAGAAGTCACGCAAGACGGCCTTCCATTCCAGATCGCCAGCTGAAATCTTGTCGAGCTGGTCTTCAAGGCTTGCTGTGAAGTCATACTCCACGTAGCGATTGAAGAAGTCTTCAAGGAATGCAATTACCAGACGACCTTTGTCCTGTGGGATCAGGCGTTTCTTGTCCAGATCTACGTATTCGCGATCGCGCAGAGTTTGCAGCGTTGCGGCGTAGGTGGACGGGCGACCAATCCCCAGCTCTTCCATCTTCTTCACCAGTGTTGCTTCGGTGAAGCGTGGTGGAGGTTCAGTGAAGTGCTGGTTGGCTTCAATGCCTTTACGACCGAGGCTGTCGCCCTTTGTCATTGGCGGCAGGCGTTTGCTTTCCTCGTCTTCCTCATCATCTTTACCTTCCTGATAAAGAGTGAGGAAGCCATCGAAACGGACAACAGAGCCAGATGCGCGCAGGGCAGCTTTCTTGGCGCCGTTTGCAGCTTCAATGTCAACAGTGGTGCGCTCCAGAACAGCAGATTCCATCTGCGAGGCAATGGTACGCTTCCAGACCAGCTCATAAAGGCGTGCGCCGTCTTCGTCGAGGAACTTTGCCATGTCCCGCGGGTGACGGGACAAGTCGGTCGGGCGGATCGCTTCGTGCGCTTCCTGAGCGTTTTTGGCTTTGGACGTATACACCCGTGGCTTTTCAGGAACGTACTCATCCCCATAACGGGAGCCGATGACGGCGCGCGCGCTTTGAATTGCTTCTGGAGCGATCTGCACACCATCGGTACGCATATAGGTGATCAAGCCAGTGGTTTCACCGCCGATGTTCGCGCCTTCATAAAGCTTTTGCGCAACCTGCATGGTGCGTGCTGCTGCAAAGCCGAGCTTACGGGAAGCTTCCTGCTGAAGGGTAGAGGTGGTGAAGGGCGCATATGGATTACGTCGTTGTGGCTTGCTCTCAACATTGCTGACAGAGAAGCTCGCACCTTCAAGCATCTGCTTGATCGCTGTGGCTTCCTGCTCGTTCTTAATGTCGAGGCGCGTAATCTTCTGGCCGTCAAAATTGGTGATGCGTGCCTGAACCGGCGCGTTTTCCGGTGTGTTCAGGTTTGCCAGAATGGACCAGTATTCCTGAGAGAGGAATGTCTCGATCTCGTTCTCGCGCTGACACACAAGGCGCAGCGCAACGGATTGCACGCGGCCTGCTGAGCGGGCACCTGGCAGCTTGCGCCACAGAACTGGAGAGAGCGTAAAGCCCACGAGATAGTCGAGTGCACGACGAGCCAGATACGCGTCGACAAGCGGCACATCCAGTTCGCGCGGATTTTTCATTGCTTCCAGAATGGAATTCTTGGTGATCGCGTTGAATACCACGCGCTCGACCTTCTTATCCTTCAGGACGCGTTTCTTTTTCAAAACTTCCAAGACGTGCCAAGAAATGGCCTCTCCTTCGCGGTCGGGGTCAGTTGCGAGAATAAGGCGGTCAGCCTCCTTCACCGCGTTGGCGATATCCGACAGGCGCTTTTGAGATTTGGAATCGACAGACCAAGACATGGCAAAGTCGTCGTCCGGCAGCACGGAGCCGTCCTTTGGAGGCAGGTCGCGCACATGGCCGTAGGACGCCAGAACTATATAGTCCTTGCCCAGATATTTATTGATGGTCTTGGCTTTCGCCGGTGATTCCACAATGACTACGTTCATTGATTTCCTGGCTTTCGCGTAAATCTCGTCTTGGAATTGATAAATCAAAAACCGTTTTATGAGTCGAACCGACACAATCTCGGATGACTTCGCGGCTGTCAAATGGCCTTTTCAGATCAATTGGTCAAGAGCGGAAAAGCCACTCCCTTAATTTTCCTTGGGTCATATTTTGGTTGCGCTTGCTAATTTACGCAACCTAAGGTAATGGCTTTACTTGCTGTAACCCTCAGATTGCAAAGCGCTTTTTACCATCTGAGGCTTGTGTCATGGTTGCATAAGAAGGTTAAAAAGCTTGCGTAATTACCCGTTGCCGAAAAATGACAGAACAATCGAAACACGTGACGTAGCAGAGTACTGCGCCAAAATGTGTCGTGAATTGAGTGACATGGCGCGATCGCAGAGGCTCGACCTGCTGAGGTACTTATTGCTTCTGGCTCAAAAAGAAGCGGAAGCTCAATCCGGTGGATTACCGGACCCTGTTGAGGTTGAGGACTTGGATCTGGAAAACAACGAAACCGACTAAGACGCAAAATTGTCACGCTCTGTCAGAATGTATCAAAGAAAGCTTGTTGGGTTTGTGCCGCTCCAAGCGTCCGGCCAGTTCGATCTCCAGCAGGATGAGTTGAAGCGTCTGTAAGGTGACACCGGTAAATCGCAGGAGTTCATCCTGATCTATGGGTGTCTCACTCAGTGCATTGATGATGGCATGTCTGTCCTGTTCTTTGGCATTGAGCGGGTTTGTGGTCTCGTCTGCATCTGCCTGCTCCAAGGCTGGCCAACCCATGGCAGGTTCGTCAATCCCCTGATGAAGTGGCAAGGACATAGAGATTTTGGGTTCCATGATCTCCAGAATATCGTCAGTCGATTGAATGAGCGCGGCGCCTTGCTGGATAAGTTTGTTGGCGCCGACTGATCGAGGATCTAATGGAGACCCCGGGACTGCCAATATCTCTCGGTTCTGTTCCAGTG
>NZ_LCWX01000163.1:37896-40377 GCF_001431305.1 Pseudovibrio sp. POLY-S9 | reverse complement strand
TGTGCAGAGATCCCGATTTTTCTGCGGCTTCAATTAAGATAACACCTAATGACATTCCCGAGATCAGGCGGTTGCGGCGGGGGAAATCCCGAGCTCTCGGGTTCCAGCCCATGGGCATTTCGCTGATGGCTGCTCCGTTGGCTGCGATCATCTTTGCAAAAAGCTCCATATTTTCTTTTGGGTAGATGGTGTCGATGCCTCCGGCAAAGGCTGCGATGGTTCCAGACGTGAGAGCGGCCTGATGCGCTGCGCTATCGATGCCCCGTGCCAGACCTGAGATGATGGTGAAGCCTTCTGCTGAAAGGTCTCCAGCCAGTTTTGTTGCAAACTTTGCTCCGGCGACCGAGCAATTGCGGGCGCCGATGATGGCCAGCGTCTTTTGCGTGCCGGTGAGTTCCTGTTGCAATGGCTCTCTGGCTCGGACCGCGAGCAGGGGTGGGGGTGCATCAATGTGTCTGAGAAGGGGAGGATAGGCGGGCTCGCCCATGGCGACGAGGCGTGCGCCCATTTTATAGAGGGAAGCCAGTTCAGCTTCAGCTTTGTCCATAGAAAAAAGGCGATAAGTTTTCTTACCGCCTCTTCGGGATAACTCTGGCAGGGCATCAAGTGCCGCTTGTGCTGAGCCAAAATGATTGAAGAGCTCCCGGAATGTTCTTGGGCCGACATTCTCAGAGCGGATAAGGCGAAGCCACGCAAGCCGTTGGGTGTCACTTAGGTGTGGTGCCCGGCTTTTGGTGGCTGTCTCCATTTACATCATCCCTTGGAACCGATCTTGCTTTCCTTGCCTTTCAGCAGGCGGGCAATGTTCTCGTGATGTTTTGCCCATAGCAATATGCTGAGTAATCCCATCATTTGCGCAATTTGCCACTGATCGAAAGCCAGCAGAATAAAGGGAGTGACAAGACTTGCTACCAGTGCTGACAGGGATGAGAACTTGGTGATGTAGGCCGTTGCAATCCAGATGGCGATGAAGATGACACCAACCGGCCAGAAGATGCCGAGCAGGATGCCGATGTAAGTAGCAACGCCTTTGCCGCCTTTGAACTTGAGCCAGACCGGGAAAAGGTGACCAAGGAACGCGCCTAGGCCTGCGATTAATGCTGCTTCACCACCCATGTAAAGAGCTACAAGTACGACAGCAACGGTGCCTTTGAGCGCATCACACAGCAGAGTGAGGGCTGCGAGTTTCTTGCTGCCAGTGCGCAGGACGTTGGTGGTGCCAATGTTGCCGGACCCGATGTTTCGGATATCGCCGTGGCCTGCCATTTTTGTAAAGAGCAGGCCAAACGGAATGGAGCCTAATAGGTAGCCAAAGGCCAATGCAGCCAGATAGTAGGGTAAATCAAGGGACCAGCTGATTGGATCAGGCACGAGTGTTCTCCAGTAGTTGAATATTAAAGCAGTATGCCTGTCCTCGCGGATGAGCATACTGCTTTAAAACTTTATCGTATCGCGTGCATTGTGCCAAAGCCTCGTGGGCTGGTTCAGAGCTACACGTTAAATTGCGTCGTGATCTAGGATGCCGCCTGCAACGATGGTTGTCAAAACCCGGCCTGTCAAAGTTTCGTCCTCAAAAGGGGTGTTCTTTGAGCGGGAGCGGATTTTGTCTTTTTCTACGATCCATGGTTTTTGCGGGTCGAACACGATCAGGTCTGCTGGAGCGCCTTTTGAGAGGCGGCCAGCAGGAAGACCAAGACGGTCCGCTGGATTGCAGGTCATTGTTGCAAGCAGTTTGGAAAGTGAGATGTCCTCATTCAGAACGAGGCGCATTCCAGCTCCAAGCATTGTTTCAAGCCCTAAAGCACCATATTCGGCTTCTGCAAAGGGGTGACGCTTAGTTTCCACATCTTGTGGGTTGTGATCGGACATAATGATGTCGATTGTGCCATCTGCCAGTGCTTTCACCATGGCCTGACGATCATCTTCCGTGCGCAGCGGTGGCGACATCTTATGGAAGGTTCGGTAGGGGCCGATGTCGTTTTCGTTGAGCGTGAGATGATTGATGGAGATGCCTGCGGTGACATTGAGGCCGTCGTTCTTCGCTTTCTGGATGGCTTCAGCGCTTTGTGGGCAGGAGATCAGGCGTGCGTGATACTTGCCTTTTGCCATGGCAACAAGGCGCATATCGCGTTCGATTGCGACGAACTCGGCTTCGCGTGGGATGCCGCCCAGACCTAGCCACGAGGCCCTCAGACCTGCGTTCATGACGCCGGAGCCTGCCAGATCCTTATCCTGTGCCTGATGAACCACCAGTGCGTCGAAGTCACGAGCGTAGGTCAGCAGACGGACCAGAACGGAGGAGTTGGTGATTGGCAGTCTGTCATTGGAAAAGGCGATAGCGCCGGCTTCCTTGAGCAGGCCAATCTCGCTCATGTCCTTGCCAGCCAAGCCCTTGGTGAGGGCGGCCATCGGGTGCACGTTGACGATCGCTGTGTCGCGGGCGCGGCGGAGCATGAAGTCCACCAGTGCAGGATCATCAAT
>NZ_LCWX01000163.1:36389-37803 GCF_001431305.1 Pseudovibrio sp. POLY-S9 | reverse complement strand
CACCGGGTCCGTGTTGGGGCTGGTGAGGATGGTGGTTACACCGCCTACGGCTGCTGCGCGGCTGGCGCTCTCCAGCGTTTCGCGGTGTTCTGCGCCGGGTTCGCCTACGCTGACGCCCATGTCGATGAGACCGGGCGCAACGACGGCACCGTGGCAGTCAACGGTTTTCGCGCCATCCGGAGCACCTTGATTGAGAGCCTCTGCACCTGCGGCGAGGATGGTGCCGTCCTGTACAATCACTGCACCTGCTTCATCAACATTGTTTGCTGGGTCGATGATGCGGGCGTTTGTCAGGACCAGCGGGTTTACATTCTTGTACATGCGCGTGTCCTCTAGTTGTTGTCAGGAAGGTTTTGAGCAAGAGCTTCAAGCACTGCCATGCGTATGGCAACGCCCATTTCCACTTGCTCGCGGATCAGACTTTGCGGACCATCTGCGACTTCTGCTGAGATCTCGACACCACGGTTCATAGGGCCGGGATGCATGACCAGAGCATCAGGTTTGGCGTAGGAGAGTTTTTCGGAGTCCAGACCGTGGTAACGGAAATACTCACGAACAGATGGTACAAACGCACCGCTCATACGTTCGCGTTGCAAACGCAGCATCATGACGATGTCGCAGCCTTTTAGTCCTTCGCGCATGTCTGTGAATACTTCGACGCCCATACTATGAATACCAGAGGGCAGTAGTGTAGAGGGAGCTATGACACGCACGCGGGCTCCCATATTGGAGAGAAGGATGATGTTGGAGCGGGCGACGCGGGAGTGGCGGATGTCGCCGCAGATGGCTACTGTCAGGCCGCCGAGGGTTCCTTTGTGGCGGCGGATGGTCAAGGCATCCAGCAGAGCCTGAGTTGGGTGCTCGTGAGGGCCGTCGCCGGCGTTGACGACCGCGCAGCCGACTTTGCGGGCCAGCAGGTGGACTGCTCCAGCGGCGTGGTGGCGAACAACCAGCAAATCAGGGCGCATGGCGTTCAGGGTTGCTGCGGTGTCGATCAGGGTTTCACCCTTTTTCACCGAAGAGGTGGAGACCGACATGTTCATAACATCCGCGCCCAGGCGCTTGCCTGCAAGCTCAAAGGAAGATTGGGTGCGGGTGGAAGCCTCAAAGAAGAGGTTGATTTGCGTTCGCCCACGCAGAACAGCTTTCTGCTTTTCTACCTGTCTGGAGACTTCGACGGCTTCGTCGGCAAGGTCCAAAAGGTAATTAATGTGGGGAGGCTGCAATCCCTCGATACCGAGGAGATGGCGATGCGGGAACGCTGAGGATCGATGTGTGGTTTTCTTGCTCATCGAAGACCCTTCTATAGGCAGAAACACCGAGTTCGTAAAGAGCTCAACAGATGTATAGTTTTTATTGTGCAAATCGCAGTTGCAACGTGCGCGCTAACCTATCAAAATCGCTGGGGCAACTC
>NZ_LCWX01000163.1:33519-36292 GCF_001431305.1 Pseudovibrio sp. POLY-S9 | reverse complement strand
CGGGAGGAAAAATGGATAAAGTTTCACAAGCCACTATGACGACAGGGGTAATTAATCAGGCCCCGCCATATTGTGGGTATAACCTTGCCGAGAGTGATCCAATTCTCCTTGCTGATCTGGGTGGCACGGGCTCCAACGATTCTGCACGGGAGGAGCTTATCAAGTTTGGTGAGCAGTGTGGAGCCGCAGATGCACTGGATCTGGGGAGACTGGCAAATGTTAATGAACCGGTGCTGAAAACACACGATCCGTATGGTCGCCGTCTGGATGTTGTCGAATTTCACCCGTCCTATCATGCGCTGATGCGCCGCTCGTTTGAAGCTGGCCTGCACAGTGCGTCTGTTGAGTCCATGGAGCCGGGTGGTGAGCGTGCGTTTTATAATCGTGCGCGCAAGTATTTCGTGATGAGTCAGGTGGAAGGTGGGCACCTTTGCCCCGTGACCATGACCAACGCGTCTGCCATGGCTCTTACTCAGGCCCCAGAACTTGCCAAGGTGTGGAATGAGCGCATCCTGAGCCGCAAGTATGATCAGCGTTTCCGCCCTGCCAGCCAGAAGATGGGTGCGAGCCTTGGCATGGGCATGACGGAGAAGCAGGGTGGGTCCGACTTGCGTCAGATCATCACTCGCGCTGAAAAAGTTTCTGACGACACTTATGTGATCAATGGACATAAGTGGTTCTTCTCTGCGCCGATGTGTGATGCGTTCCTTGTGCTGGCGAAGCTGGAAGAGGGGCCAACCTGTTTCCTTGTGCCGCGTATTTTGGAATCTGGCGAAGTGAATGGACTGGACTTCCAGCGACTGAAAAATAAGCTGGGTAACAAGTCCAATGCCTCTTCCGAGGTTGAGTTTAACAACGCTGTTGGCTTCCTTGTCGGGGAAGTGGGTAAGGGCATCAAGACCATTTTGAAAATGGTGACACCTACCCGTGTGGACTGTTGTATTGGGTCTTCTGCCCTGATGCGGGCTGCGATTTCCAGAGCGGTTCATCACACCTCCAACCGCAGTGCATTTGGGGCTCGTCTTATTGAGAAGCCACTGATGCAGCGGGTTCTTGCGGATATGTCTCTGGATATGGCTGCAAGTGAGGCACTGGCGCTGAAACTTTCGCATTGCATGGATTTGGAAGGTGAAGACAGTCAGGCTGCTGACTTCCTGCGGATCATCACGCCTGCTGCAAAATACTGGATCTGTAAGAGTGCAGAGAACGTTGCAGCTGAGGCGATGGAGTGTCTGGGTGGCAACGGGTACGTGGAAGATCACGACATGGCTCGTATCTACCGTGAAGCCCCAGTCAACAGCATCTGGGAAGGCTCAGGCAACATCATGGCGCTGGATTTGCTGCGGGCTATGCACCGCACTCCAGACAGCTTCATGAATGTGCTTGGCATGCTGGAAGCTGATCTTGGCCCTGCCGGCAAGGTGTCTGTTGAAGTGTTGCAGGCTGCAGCGCGGACGTGTCTGGAAGATGAGGGTGGTGCCCGGTTGCTGACTGAACAACTGGCGATCACAGCTGCAGCAGCAGCGCTGAAAGAAGTTGCTCCTCCAGCGATTGCCAATGCGTTTATTGAGACCCGTATGGCAGGTCAGTGGCGTTCAAGCTATGGCATGCTGGATGCTCGCTATGACGCCAAGGGGATCCTTGAGTGGCTTTACCCGATCAAGTAGGCCACGACCAATAACCACGTCGGAATAGTGATTGCGGCGGCGACTGTCTGAAGGGTCAGAATTTCGGCCATCAACTTGGCGTCGCCGCCCATTTTCCTCGCCAGAACAAAACTTGCCCCTGCTGCCGGAACAGAAAACACCAGTGTGACGATGGTTGCCGAGATTTCGTCAAGCCCAAGTGCGAGCGCAAAACTCAAGGCAATGCCTGGTGCAAGTACGTTGCGCAAAAGCAGAGCTGATGTAAGCGCTGGGCCCGGGCGACGCAGTGCCCCCAAATCCAAAGCTGCACCGACGCACAGAACTGCAATTGGTAGGGCGGCACTTCCCAAAAATGTCAGATAGTTTGCAATAACTTCCGGAATATAACCACCGGAGGCGTTGATGAGGCCTCCTGCTGCAACGCTGATGATGAAAGGGTTCTTGATCAGCTCTTTTGCAAGCGTCTTTGGCGAGGGGACGGACCCTCCTGCATAGATCGATAGCACAATCACGCAGAGCAGGTTTGCTGCCGGGATCATGATTGCCATAATGACCGCCACCAGCGCCACACCTTCCTCTCCAAAACTATTGGCTGCGATTGCCATGGCGACAAAACCATTCCAGCGCACAACACCTTGAAAAATGGAAGTGAAGCGCGGACCTTCGATTGCGAATTTCTGTTTTAGAAAGGGTTGTAGGACGAGGCAGAGAATGGCCAGAAGCGAGAAGGTTCCCAGTACGGATATGGTGATTTCCATGACTGGCATTGCAGAGAAATCTGAGGTGCCTACGTTGATCAGGATGATCGCAGGGAACAATACCCAATAGGCCAGATCTTCCATACCGCTCCAGCGCTCTCTTGGGATGAGATTGCGGTGACGGAGGAACCATCCTGTGGCTGTGAGGAGCAAGACAGAGATGATGGCTGACAGGGCAGAGAACATGCTTGTGCTTTTCAGGCTGTTGCATAGACAGGAAAGTGTCTTTGCAAGTGGATGGACAAACAGCGCATTGAGGCGCGTATCCGTCTATTCACGTAGCCTGAAAAAAGCAGAGTGGTAAAGCGTAGGGCGCTTTAAATTTTCTCAAGTGTTGTTGCTTGAGAGCTGGACCTACTCGTCCTCAAA
>NZ_LCWX01000163.1:28897-33407 GCF_001431305.1 Pseudovibrio sp. POLY-S9 | reverse complement strand
AGTTGATGCGGTCCAGGAAGCCCTGCAGGATGTAGGAGGCAGCCATCTTGTCGACCAGCTCGGCTCGGCGGGCACGGGAGCGGTCTGCTTCGATAAGTGTGCGTGTGACGGCAGCGGTGGAGAGACGCTCGTCCCAGTAGGTGATCGGGATTTCCGTTTTCTGGGCAAGGTTTCGCACAAACGCGCGGGTCGCCTGACAGCGCGGGCCCTCGGTGCCATCCATGTTGAGCGGCAGGCCAATCACGAGGCCAAAGACGCTGTGTTCCTTACAAAGATCCAGCAGACGTTCGACATCCTGCGTGAACTTCTTGCGCTTGATGGTCTCCAGCGGAGATGCAATCTGCCGACCTGAATCAGTTAGTGCCAGACCAATGGTCTTGCTGCCAAGATCGATACCAATCAGGCGGTCATCATCATAAAGCGCGTCGCAGAAATCTTCGAGAGAAAGTGAGGGATCATTTGCCATGGCGGCGGGTTAGCACGGCTTGAGAGCAACGCCAAGCAGGTAATCTAAATTTTTCTCGGGGACATGCTGTTTCCTGCTGAACTGTGTGATGGCTGTTCTGATAAAGGTAAGGGTGCAAGACGATTGAGCAGATGGATATAGGCGTGATGCAAGTGCAGTTTGAAGAGGGATGGCAGGGCATTCTGGCTCCTGAGATGGATAAACCCTACTTTCAGAAACTCCAGGCTTTTCTGGATGCTGAGGAAGCGGAAGGAAAGACCATTTATCCTCCGACAGCTGACTGCTACGCTGCCTTTAATGCAGCTGCTCTGAGTGATGTGCGTGTTGTCATTCTTGGGCAGGATCCCTACCACGGGGAAGGGCAGGCACATGGACTTTCTTTCTCAGTTCGCAAAGGCGTGAAACTGCCGCCGTCGCTGCGCAATATCTACAAGGAGTTGGAGAGCGACCTTGGTTTAGCGCCTGCAGCTCATGGGTGTTTGACACATTGGGCGGAGCAGGGTGTTTTGCTGCTCAACACGTCTTTGAGTGTGGAGGAAGCCAAGGCCGGGTCTCATGCCAAGAAGGGGTGGGCGCCGTTTACAGATGCTGCGATCAAGGGCTTGTCCGAAGCACGAGAGCATCTGGTGTTTATCCTGTGGGGCGCGCATGCACAGAAGAAGCTGGATCTGATTGATGAGAGTAAGCATCTGGTTTTGATGAGTGCCCATCCATCGCCGTTGTCGGCACGGCGCGGTTTTATCGGGTCGGCTCCATTTTCCAAAACCAATGCCTATCTGAAAGAACATGGTATTGCAGAGATTGATTGGAAGATCTCCTAGGGCATTACCGGAGTTTTGCCAGTGTCCGGTTACATTTAAGGGTTGTGTAACCAAATTCCTACTAGTCTAGATAATATTTTAGATATCACGGATGTGCCGCGGTTCGGCGCTCCGCATTGGGGGATTGGTAGTATGGATTTACAGTTTCTGGGCCATTCTGCTTTTAAGGTTTACATTCCCGGGGCAACGCTTCTGATTGACCCGTTCTTGTCTGGCAATCCGAGCTTTCCGGCAGAGATGAGTGTGGAGCAGGTGAGTGAAGGTGTTGATCATGTTCTGCTGACCCACGGCCACGACGATCATGTGGGCGATACCATCGATATTTTGAAAGCGACTGGTGCAACGCTTACGGCGAACTGGGAAATCTGCATGTGGGCGCAGGACAAAGGTATTGAGAAGATCAATCCTATGAACCATGGCGGTTGCGTGAATATGGGGGCGTTTGGTGTGGCGCTGACCAATGCAGTGCACAGTTCTGCTTGTTCGTTTGATAGTGAAGGCAGCGTTGCGGACGTTTATCTGGGTAACCCAGCTGGCGTTGTGGTGATGGCTGAGGATGAGCCAACACTGTTACATATGGGTGATACGGATATCTTCTCTGATATGGAGCTGATCAACGAGATTTACCGGCCTCAGATTGGGATTGTGCCGATCGGGGATCGGTTCACCATGGGCGCTCGCACCGCATCTATGGCATGTCAGAGGTTCTTTGAGTTCCAGACCATCATTCCGTGCCACTACGGTACCTTCCCAATTTTAGACCAAAGCGCGGATCAGTTTACCGAATGCATGGAGGATGATGCATTTCGGGTGGCAAAGCTGAAGCCGGGGGAGACGGTGACAGTCAATAACAGTGTTGCAGCTTCATAGCTGCATTGATTTTTGTCACTGAAACAAGAAAAGGCCTCAGCGTGAACTGAGGCCTTTTAAGTTTGAAAGGGACACATTCCGCGTTTTTTTGCTTTCACCGCGGGAGCTACGCTTAGTTGGGGGCACGCGTAGCTTGAGTGGCCTTCAAGGGAGCTTGGGTGGGGTTCGCTTAAAGGTCTGCTTCTGGCGTGTGTATGATTGTTGGCCAGTTTTCATTTGCCCGGGCGATGGAAGCGTTCGGGTCTTTTAGGAAGTGACGCTGGGCGCCTGCATGGGCATTCAGGTAAAGTTTGCCATCGACGATCTTCCATTGTTCTGGCTGGATCGGAATTTTTACTCCGAAGCTCACACCAGTCGCACACCAACCACCATACTGAGGCGCGTACTTGGTTGGATCCTTTTTGAACTTGTCGAGGTTTTCAGCAGAAGAGAAAAGCCACGTTACATCCTGATACTGCGTGGAATATTCTTTTTTGCCTGGAACTGGCTTGCCTTGTGTGAAGTAAGCGACCGGATCAGTTCCTTTGATTGCGTAGCCTTCTTCAACGAAGTTGGTTACGTCATCGGCCATTGCCGTCATCGGAACAGTTACAAGTGCTGACAGTGCTAGTCCAACTGCAAGAACTGAAGATTTGATCGGCATGGGCAACTCCTTCGGACTGATCTTTGAAGCCAAGTCTGGCTTGTTTCGTTTACCAGTTGATTATGGGGAACCACTGGTTTTTATCTATGTTCTGAAAACACTATGCGTGAATACCTATCTGAAGGCCAATAACGCTTCATCACCGTTTTGAGAACTGGTTGTGAGGGGATGGTTTACTCGCTGCAAAGTGCATTTGAAGATGTGCACTCGTTGTAGATGCAGCGTTAGTTTCGTTTATGTGTGCTTTGAGCGAATGGGTGCCGTAAACGAAAGAAAGCCGCAGAAATCTGCGGCTTTCTCTAGGGCTCAATACATATGCCACCATGAGATTTGGGGAGATGTCGGAATAGGCGCTAGGCATCGCCTATTGCAGCATATGCACTGAAGGAAACTTAGAGTTTGTCTGCTGGTACGTCGCGGATCTCAACCCAGTTTGTGTCTGCGTTGGTGATCGTTTCGATTGTACGGGACTGCATGCGCTTTACTGCACCATCGTGTGCATTGAGGTAGAGCTTGCCGTCGACGATGTCCCAAAGCTCAGGCTTGGTTTCCAACTTGCTGCCGAAGGATGCTCCAACTGCACACCAGCCGCCGTACTGCGGAGCGAACTTTGCTGGTTCTGCAACGAACTTGTCACGGTTTTCAGCGCTGGAGAATTTCCAGGTTACACCGTCATACTGAGCGGTAAATTCAGCTTTACCCTGAACAGGCTTGTTTTGTGTGAAGTATGCAACAGGATCGGTACCACCAATCGCATAACCACCAGAGGTGTAGGTCGAGATTTCATCAGCGAAAGCGCCGAAAGTGCTTGCGGACAGGGCAGCACCTGCAATGGCTGCTGCAACAGCGATAGATTTGATTTTCATTATATTACCCTCAATGAAACAATGAACTTCGCCAGACAAACAAAGCCAGGTCAGGAAGAATGCTTTGTTTGTTCGACAACCTCGGCCCGCGGAAATTGCCCGTTCTTGCGAGGCCCAATCTTCTTGCCCCAAGAGGGTGTACAAGTGCCAATCAAGTGTCTTCACCAAGAGGAGAGCGGCTTTGATTTTTTATGATCGACTTGTAATGCTCTGAATTAACTCGGTAATTTCCCGTAGTGCCGGTTTTCTCCTGCGAACGAGGCTGGTGAAAAACACAAAACCGAGAAGTTGGTCGATGCTTGTCTCCATGGTTGCAGTGGTATTCCAGTAAACGAAAACCTGTCTGAAGTGCGTGCGCTGTTCACCTTCAATGAGGGAAAGTTCCCCCACTAACGAAGGCTCTGAGAGCAGGGCAAGCCATGCAGTGCCTAACGGAGTGTCGTGCAGGGCGTTGAGGATGCCTGAAGTGGCGTCCTGCAAGTCATTATGAAAAGAAGACATACCGGGGTAGATGGGGGGAACCTGGCGGAACCCGTAGCGCAGGGCTTCGAGAGCCAGACCTGCTTTGTTTGGCCAGCGGCGATACAGCGCTTGTTTGGACGTGCCTGCTGTCTGCGCAATTCGCTGGGTTGAGGTGCCGTGATAGCCATCCGTTGCCAGTGCTTTGAGCGTTGTAGTCAGGATCAGACGGGTGAGTTCGTTGTTTTGTGGGCGGCCTCTTGGTGTGGTCGGCTCAGGCATCAGGAAAACCTCTCCGCATACTCAGAGGGTGTGATGCCAAAGTTTCGCTGGAAGGCACGGCGTAGATTTTGGATATGCCCGAAACCGGACAAGTGAGCTGCCT
>NZ_LCWX01000163.1:23298-28798 GCF_001431305.1 Pseudovibrio sp. POLY-S9 | reverse complement strand
GCTTGATGGAGCTGCGTTTGAGAAGGGCTGTTCTGGCAAGATCCAACCGAAGACGCTCTACGAACTGAGCTGGGGTCGCGCCAATGTCTTCTTTCAGGCGGCGGTGCAGGGTGCGCGTGGAGACACCTGCTGATTTTGCCATGTTCTCGATGGTCCAGTCTGCTTCCGGCTCTGACAAAATGATCTCCGAGAGTTTGGCGATGTTGGATTGACCGGCGGCTTGCAGGGAGAGGGCGGAGGAGAACTGAGTTTGCCCCCCGTTGCGACGCAGATAGACCACCAGCTCCTGCGCGGTCTTCAGTGAGATCGCTGCCCCCAGATCTTGCTCGATGAGGTGCAAGGTCAGGTCTATGCCTGCGGTGACACCTGCAGAGCTGTAGACATTACCTGCATTGACGAAGAGTTGGTTGAGCTGCCAGTTCACATTTGGGAACTCTGTTTGTGCTGTGGAAGCGCGGCTCCAATGGGTGCTGGCTTGCTTGCCATCTAAAATGCCAGCGTCTGCCAGAATAAGTGCGCCGGAGCAGATGGAGATGATGCGCTCTCCGTTTGTTCTTGCTGCAGCTTTTTGAAGAAGCGAGCGAAGGGTATTGCTGCCCAGCTCTTTATCGACGCGTCCTCCGGGGATGAGAAGATCAGCGGCTGGGTTCCAGTCGGATATCTTGCCATCAACGGCGATTTTGATCCCGGGCTGGGTTTCTACCGGCTGACCATCAACAGAGAGAATCCTGAGCTTATACTTGGGATGATAACTGTCTGCCGTCCAGAAAGCCTGCATCGGGCCTGCCAGATCCAGAAGGTTGATCCCGTGATACACGAGTGCATCTATATGACGGTAATGCTCGATTTGTGTGTTTGGCATGATTTGAAGCTTGAATGTCCTAACTGCCAATTGTTGTAGGCGGTAATCTCAAGGAGGTCAAAGTTTCTACGAGGAATAATTATGGGATTTTCAAAGGTAGCGGAGCCGGGGACTGCCTATAGGGCGCGCAATTTTCCGCTCATTTTGATTGCAACAGCAATCCTTTCCATGCAGATGCCAATCCTGATTGCGATCAGCGCTCTGGCAGGGTCTTATCTTGCACCCCATCCCATCATGGCAACTGTGCCGCTTGCCTTGCAGATGTTTGGTAACTTTCTGTTTGCTACACCAATCTCGCTGTTTATGGGGCGATATGGGCGTCGGAATGGGATCTTGCTGGGTGTAGTCCTGAGCATTATCGGTTCGTTGCTCTGCGTTTATGCGCTTTATTCCAATCAGTTTGTCGTGTTGCTTGTTGGACATGTTCTGTTAGGCATTGCCACGGCGGCCTACACTTTTATGCGGTTTGCTGCATCTGACAGCGCCAGCGATAAGTGGAAGCCCATGGCGATCTCGCTGAGCATGTCTATGGGTTTGCTCTCGGCTTTACTTGGTCCAAACCTTGTTGGTGTGGTGAAAGATTTTGGCGGTGTTATTCCATTTGTGGGCAGTTATCTGGCGTTGGCGGGTGTTGCCGTTGTTGGGGCGCTGCCTGTGCTTGGATTGAGCCTGCCGCCCGCTTTGAAAAAAGATCAGACTACCAAAGGGTTTGTTGCGTCCTTGAAGGTGCTGCGCCGACCAGCTGTCTGGAGTGCGACGGCGTGTGCCGGGCTCTCTTTTGGTTTCATGACTATGCAGATGTCTCCGACACCGCTTGCGATGGACTATTGTGGGTTTTCTGTTGGTCAATCCAGCGATGTAATCCGCTGGCATTTGGTTGCCATGTTTGGTCCTAGTTTTGTTACTGGCTTTATCATCCGCCGGATTGGCACGACCTCGGTCATGGTGCTGGGTTTGTTGATGCTTGCTGGGGCTGGTGTGATTGGTGCGCTGAGTGTTGAGATTTGGGCCTTCTATGTGGCTTTGCTCCTGCTGGGTGTTGGCTGGAACTTTGGTTTTATCGGCGCGACGTCTCGTTTGGTTGAGGTTGTTGCACCTGAAGATGCGCCGCTTGCTCAAGGAGCCAATGATTCAGTCGTGGCGTTAGTTTCTGCAATATGTGCGCTTTCAACGGGCATTTTGTTCAGCACTGTTGGTTGGGCAGGGCTTTCACTCTCGGCACTTCCCCTCTTGCTGGGGCTGGCGTTGTGGTTGGTGGTGTCGGGTGTGCGTGGCAGATCTCTGGAATATGCTTCTTATTAATCGGTACTGATTGGTTCCGTAATATCGAGAATATGAGGGATGAACAGCAGGGCAGTGATTGTTCTGCTGTTTTTTTGTGTTTATAGCTCTTTGCCATGAATTCGAGGCGGGCAGTCTTTTGCCCCCGTAATTTCGGAGTGAAACATGTCGGTTGATCTAAACACCGTAAAACGTGTTGCCGGTCTGGCGCGCATCAAGGTTGATGACGCGCAGGCGGAGAAAATGACTGGTGAGCTGAACACGATCCTTGGTTTTGTTGAGCAGCTGGATGAGGTGAATGTTGACGGCGTTGAGCCAATGACCTCTGTGGTTGAAACCACCATGAAGAAGCGCGCTGACGGCCAGAGCGATGGCGGTTATGCTGACAAGATTGTTTCCAACGCGCCAGTGCATGAAGACAACTTCTTCACCGTGCCTAAAGTTGTTGAATAAGCGCCCGATTTCACAAGGATAATGACTGTGACTGATCTTACCAAACTGACGATCGCAGAGGCGCGCGACAAGCTTGCTGCCCGTGATTTTACCGCAACTGAACTGACTGAGAGCTACCTCGGTGCTATCGAGTCCGGCAATGAGGCGCTGAACGCTTATATTGCTGTAACTGGCGATATTGCCCGTGAGCAGGCCAAAGCGTCTGACGCAAAAATCGCTGCTGGCGAGGCGCGTCCGCTGGAAGGTATTCCTCTCGGCATCAAAGACCTATACGCGACAAAGGGTGTTCACACTCAGGCGTGTTCTCACATCCTCGATGGCTTTAAGCCAGAGTATGAGTCCACTGTCACACAGAACCTGTTTGATGACGGTGCTGTGATGCTGGGCAAGTTGAACATGGATGAGTTTGCGATGGGCTCTTCCAACGAGACTTCCTTCTATGGTGACGTTGTGAACCCATGGCGCCGCAATGGCACTGAGACGGCTCTGGTTCCTGGTGGGTCTTCTGGTGGTTCTGCTTCTGCCGTTGCTGCTCATCTTTGTGCTGCGGCGACAGCGTCTGATACCGGTGGTTCCATCCGTCAGCCTGCTGCGCTGACCGGTACTGTTGGCATCAAACCAACATATGGCCGCTGTTCTCGCTGGGGTATGGTTGCGTTTGCGTCCTCATTGGATCAGGCAGGCCCGATTGGCCGCAGTGTGCGTGACAACGCGATCCTGCTGAAGTCCATGGCTTCTGTTGATGCGAAAGACACCACTTCTGTTGATGCGCCTGTGCCGAACTATGAAGATTTCATCGGCAAGTCCATCAAGGGTATGAAGATCGGTATTCCTAAAGAGTACCACATGGACGGTATTCCTGAGGAAATTGAAGCACTCTGGCAGCAGGGTATTGCATGGCTGAAGGAAGCTGGCGCTGAGATCGTCGAGATTTCTCTGCCACACACCAAATACGCTTTGCCTGCTTATTACATTGTGGCACCAGCGGAAGCGTCTTCCAACCTGGCGCGTTATGATGGTGTTCGTTACGGTCTGCGTGTGCCGGGCAATGACATTGTAGAGATGTATGAGAACACCCGTGCAGCTGGCTTCGGTGATGAAGTGAAGCGCCGCGTGATGATTGGCACCTACGTTTTGTCTGCAGGTTATTACGATGCGTACTACCTGAAAGCGCAGAAGGTTCGTACCCTGATCAAGCAGGACTTTGACAATGCATGGGCTGACGGTGTGGATGCAATCCTGACACCGACCACTCCTGATGCAGCGTTTGCTCCGGGCGAGATCACTGATCCAGTGACCATGTACATGAATGACGTGTTTACTGTGACAGCCAACATGGCTGGCGTTCCGGGCATGTCCATCCCAGCTGGCCTCAACAAAGACGGCCTGCCACTGGGCCTGCAGCTGATCGGCAAGCCATTTGACGAAGGCATCCTGTTCCAGGTTGGTGAAGTGATTGAGCAAGCCGCTGGCCGCTTCGAGCCTTCCGCCAACTGGTGGAGCAAGTAAGCCTCAGCGCTGCTGCTATGAAATGAGAAAGGCCTCGGAGAGATCCGGGGCCTTTTTTCTATTTGATTGCTTTCTGGTGATGCTTTGCGGAAATGGAACTTTGTGTTTAAAAGTTTTCTATGGATGAGAATTACATGAAAAAAATTTTAGCCTCTGGAAGGCGGGGGATCGATAATTTGTGTTCGCTCTTGCGCAGAATGTTGGATCTCTTTAAAAATGGTGGCCGGTTTGATAGAAGTTTGGTTTTAAACGGCTTTTCGATTGCTATCGCTGTTGTTTCATTAGTTGTTGCAGTTGTCGCAATTTATGCTGGAGCTACTGGTCCTAGGTTGCGTGTAACACTGTTACATCCCGAGTTTTCTGTACAAAAGAAGATGGGGGCATGTGAAGGCATCTTTGCGATCCCTGTAGTGATAAGCTATGATGGAGATCGCCAAGGTGTTCTTCAACGGTTTTGGCGAGTCGCGTCTAGTCCTATTGGCTTTCAATTTATTTCAAATGAAGGCAAGCTGCCTGAGGCTAACTTAGACCTTTGGTTTGATGATAGAAGTTTTGGAGACAATATTTCATCAGGAATTGAGTTTAGAAATCTCGAAAGTCCAGGTTATGTTGACATGCAAAAATTATATGCGAAGCAATTTGATGGTGTTGTTGTTGATGCTGGAGCTGTAGAAGTGCGTTACGTGTTGGGAGAATTCTCCCTGCAAAATTTAAAGCAAAAAGACGAAATTTTCCTAGGGTACGGCATTGGTGTTAGCTTTTCCAATGGAGCTTTTTACACACAGGATAATGAGGTGCTGCCCGTGACTGGCAAACTGCTTGATTGTGTTTAGTCGATTCAATGTTTTTTAACCAACCTCCGGCCTCACAATCATCAACCAAACAATCCCAAGTATCGCAACGAAAGCCGGAAAGCCGCAGGCGAACCAGATGCGGTAGAGGGTGTGGTAGCGGGGTGGCAAGGGTGTGCATGTTTGGGCGGCTGATGTGGCGAGGTTTCTGAGTTGGATTTGTATCCAGACCACTGGGAGCCAGAATGCGCCAATAAGCATGTAAAGTGCGAGTGAGAGCACGATCCAACCTTCGGTCAAAGACCAGCCAACTTCTCTTGCCAGCAGATATCCGGTGATTGGCTGAATGATCACCGCAGTGGCTGTGAAAAGGGTGTCTGCAATGACAACTGTTCCGGCAGTGTGAGCGATTGCAGTGGTATCCAGAGATCTGGAAGCGATCACCATGAAGAAAGCTATGCCTGCGCCTGTGCCGATGAGAACGCAGGCACCGATGATGTGCAAGAACTTGAGAAACTCGTAGGTCATCTCTCCTCCAGCAGCAGAATGGGAAAGAGGACAAGGATCATGGCCGGGATTGTTTTGACATATGGGCCAAGAGGAT
>NZ_LCWX01000163.1:13835-23204 GCF_001431305.1 Pseudovibrio sp. POLY-S9 | reverse complement strand
TCTGCCCAGAGATCCGTCGCCCACAACGTGCCAGCACCTAAGTAGCCAAGTGTCACCGCAATCATGCCGAGGCAGGCGAGGCGGGTGTATCTTCTAAAGAGGATGAGGCTGCCAAGCGAGATATCAGCGATGCTGCCTGCAAAGACAAAGAGCAGACTGAGTGTTTGATCCATGCCGCGCTCGGTCAGAACTCTCTGTGCGTCGCTAAACTGGATTGCTCCGATAATGCCAGAGGCAAGCCAGAAGAGAGAAAGGCAGGCGATGGTGAGGGGCAACAGAAGATAAAGTCTGGCAAACCAACGCTCCTGCGTTGAGCATGGCAAACACCTCAGTGTTTCATCAAGTGATTTGCAGGGAAAACCACCCGCCTTTTGCCAAGTGGACGTATCCGCGCTGATGCCGTTTTGCAGGGTTTCGATGGATGTGGAGCGCAGGGGAGAGCGCCAACCAAGCGTTCCAAGAGCATCCGCCAGTTTGCTTGTCGCCGTTAGGAGCCCGTTTGGGGCGCTGATAGCATAGCGCCATTGCGGGAAGCCTTGCCATGCTCTCACTGAATTTGTGATTTGCCAGAGTGTTTGCGGTGTTTCTTCTGCAAGGTCTGCCGTTGTCCCTGTCGGTATTTTGCCAAGCGCGCAGTGTGTGACTGCTTGTGCCAGGTCGTCCAAGGCTATGGTTTGAATTTGGCTTTTGGGGAATACCTTAAAGCCGATGAGCGGCATCGCGCTGGCTGCTCGTAGAAGTGCTGTTCCGCCATAGGCTTGTGGCCCAATAACAAGGGCAGGGCGCAGAATGATTGCATGCTCAAGCTGTTGCTTAATGATTGCATCGCCTTTTGCTTTGGTGCGGAAGAAATTGGTTGCTGCGTCAAGCGCGACGCCTGCGGCTGAGATCTGGATGAACAGCTTATCTGTGTTGGTCAATGCCTCGCACATACGTTCGACGGCTTGCACATGGATTGCTTCCAGATTGTCTTTGGCAGAGTTTTGCAGGGCGCCGGATGTGTTTATGACTACATCTGCTGCTTCAAAGATTTTGCTCCAATCCTCAGTGGTTGCGGTGGCGATATCCAGAAAGTGCCACTGTAGTTCAGGAAAGCATTGCCTGGCGGCTGATTGGGAGCGTCCAACCCCCGTGACATGAAATCCTGAATGTTGGAGATGTTTGACGCAGGCGGCACCGATGAAGCCATAAGCGCCGAGGACAATTGCTGATTTGCGGTTACTCATAAATTGAACTTTTAAAACGAAGACCAGACTCACATGAATGCCTCAATCTAGCATGAGGCCATTGCGTTGAGTGTATCTTATTTGTCAACTCAGTTGACGGAATCGATATGGAGTGGTCTGGTGGGGGTATGGATGAACGAGAAATGCAGAGAGACCCTGAACTGGCGGATTTGCTTTATGAGGGGATACAGATCACGCGGCCCTTGTTGCGGCACATTACCAATGCGGTGGACGTGGCCTCGCAAAAACATGGGGTGAGTGTTGGGGAGCGGGCCATTCTTGAGGCTTTGCTGAACAGTCGTGTTCCGATGACAGCGCCAGCACTTACAGAGCGGTTGGATCTTAAGCGGCAGTTTGTGGCGCGTGTCCTTGCGGCGTGCAAGGCTGCAGGGTTTGTGGAGATGCAGGACAACCCTGCTCATATGCGCTCGCATTATTATGTGCTGAGCTCAAAAGGGCGGGAAGCGATTACCGCGATCCGGCAGGCGGAATTTTCTATTCTTGAAGAGCTTTTGCAGAACCTGAGTGCGGATGAGGTACGCGCGCATCTGAAAGTGCAGCGGGCGTTGCTTGGTTGTTTTTCCTCACTGGGACAGTCGTAACTTGGAGGCATTGATGAGTATGTGGAGTGTTGTTGGTCTTGTGGTTCTGGTGCTTCTGATTGGTGCTGGATACACCGCGCAGCGCCTGATGCGGTTGCAGGGGCCGACGCAGGGAGACGTGATTGATAAGGCAAGCCGCAGCCAGTCTGCGTTGCTGGTGCTGGATGTGCAGGAGGACTTTACAAAGGATACCAAGGCGCGACAGTGGCCTGCTGCCTTTGTGGAAGAGCGGATTGCGCGGATTAACGCGTTGGCGGCAGATGCACAGACACGCGGGGAGCCCGTGATCACCACACGGTTGATCTATGAGGGAGGCTATACGAACTTTCTGATTGGATTGCTTGGCGAAGGGCTTGGGACAAAGGGCTCTGACGGGCTTGAGTTGGATAAGCGGCTCGGGTTTCAACCGGACATGGATCTTGTGAAGAGTGTGGGGGATGCATTTGCCAGTGAAGAGCTGGAAGCTTTCCTGAAGACACACGGTGTTGGGCGGCTCAGGATTGCCGGGCTTGATGGATGTTACTGTGTGAAGAGTACGGCGCTTGGTGCGCTGGGGCGTGGATATGCGGTGGAACTGGCAGAGGATGCTGTGCTTTCCATTGATCCGAAAGGCTGGACGCAGTGCCGGGCAGAGTTGGTGAGCAAGGGCGTGCAGCTGGTGAAATCGGCAGAGCTGGCTGTGGCTCAGTAGGTTCTGATCTCAACTGCATTGTGCCGGTTGCACATTATCAACATGCACCCTACATGGGCATGGGAAAAGTCTGCGTCTGACGCAGGCTTTTTGCTTGTGTATCTGCGCGATACATCTGGCTGTGGATCAAATTGAATGAGCTGAACCCTGGTATATTAAGCTGCCTACTAGATGTTGGGTGTTTTGCCGTTTCAAGACATACTGCCTCAAAATCTACACATTTGCCTTGGGGATTAATGCGGGAAAGGCTGTGGGTATATTGTTTAGATTGCTGCGTAATGTGCTATGGGTCTGTCTCCCAACAATAAAAGAGCAAACAGGAATAGCATGGCAGACGTTGAGTGCATCGTAATCGGTGCAGGAGTTGTGGGCTTGAGCGCGGCTTATGAACTAGCGCGCAGGGGACGTGAAGTTATTGTGCTTGAACAGCACGAAATCATCGGCTCCGAAATCAGTGCTCGTAATTCCGAAGTTGTCCATGCCGGAATTTACTACGCAAAAGATTCATTGAAATCAAAAGCTTGCGTGCAAGGTAAGGAGATGCTGTATTCCTTTTGTGAGGAATTTAGCGTGCCGTACAAGCGCGTTGGTAAGCTGATTGTAGCGACTGATGAAAGTCAGGTTGCCATGCTGGATGGCATTCGCGCACGTGCTGCTGCCAATGGTGTTGATGATCTTTTGATGCTCAATGAAGCACAGGCGCGGGGCTTTGAACCGCATCTGGCGTGTAAGGGCGCTCTGTTTTCTCCTTCCACAGGCATTGTGGATAGTCATGCGTATATGATGGCGCTGCAAGGTGGATTAGAGGCGCATGGCGGGCTTGTTGTTGTTGGGACAGAAGTCACCGAGATCGAAACCGGTATGCGCCCAAGTGAGTTGATGGGCGCTGACATTCTGGTGGAAGAGGATCTGGAAGCGGCTGATCATCACTTTGATGATGACGAGCATGAAGAGTTTGCTGCCAAGAACTTCAAAGGCGACGGCTTTACCGTTGTCATGAAGGATGGCTACGCGATCACTTGTCATGAGCTTGTGATCGCTGCGGGTCTTCACTCCAACAAGATGCTCTCCAAGCTGGCCGGGCACATGTCATGTAAAGTGCCGAAGCTTTACTATGCGAAAGGCAACTATTTCAGCCTTGCCGGAGATGCCCCGTTCTCGCATTTGATTTATCCTGTGCCAGAGCCGGGTGGGCTTGGTGTTCATCTCACGCTGGATATGGGCAATCAAGCACGCTTTGGACCTGATGTGGAGTGGATCGACGAGATCGACTACGAAGTGAATGAAGCGCACGGCGAACGGTTTTATTCGCAGATACGTAAATATTATCCCGATCTGGCCGATGGCAGCTTGCAGGCGGACTATTCTGGTATTCGTCCTAAGTTGGTTCCTGCGGGTGCTGAAGCGGCCGATTTCGCAATTTGGGGTGAGGAAACGCACGGCATTCCGGGGCTGTTGACTTACATGGGTATTGAAAGCCCGGGCCTGACCAGTTCTCTTGCACTGGGCTCCATGGGCGCTGATCGTTTGATCGGCGCGTAACCCATTCCTTATAATCCTCTCGATAATGCTAGGGAAATGTAGGGTTTCCCTGCCTAAACTGCTCTTTTCGTCTGGAAGAGCAGGTGCGCTTATGACGCTGAGCCGTCGAGACTTTGTGAAAACCAGCGCAAGCGGCGGGCTTGCCGCAGGTGCAGCTACATTCATTTCCGGCAGTGCTGGCGCACAGCAATCTCAACCTGTTTTGCCTCCTGCTTCTGTCCCGCAGGAAACAGCTTGCGCACAATCACTCCTTGGTGCAGGTGTTGCTAAGCCGGATTTTACGCTGGACGTGGATGAGAAACCTTACTCTCAGTATGGTGTCGATCTCAAAGGCATGCTTGTTGGTGGCACATGGCCGGGTACTCCTATCCGATATACGGAAGGGGATATGTTCCGGGTGCTCATCAATAACCGGATGAAACAGCCCACCTGCATTCACTGGCATGGAATCCTGTTGCCGTCTTTACAGGACGGTGTCCCCGACATTGCGCAGTTGCCCATTGAAGCGGGAACCTCTCAATATTACGAGTTTCCGCTGGTTCAACAGGGGAGCTATTATTACCACTCCCATCTTGGATTGCAGGAGCAGTATGGTCTTCTGGGAGCTCTCATTATTGATCCTAAAGACAATCCATACTCCTATGATCATGATGAAGTGCTGATGTTTAGCGACATTCCACCAGCCGAAGGTGGAGAGATCATCAAAGGCTTGCGTAGTGGCAGGCATCGGCCTGAGATCAAAGATGCTTATGAGCCTCCCAACTCCAAAGACTTTGATATTGATGTTGTGAATGCTGGTTACACCCTGAATGGACAACCCAACTCCGAACCGTGGACGTTGACCGTCAGAAAAGGGGCGCGTTTGCGGCTGCGGTTGATCAACTCGTCCGGCAGCACCTTCTTCAGAATTTCTATTGATGGACTGAAGTTCTCAGTCATTGAAGTTGATGGCAACCGTATGCAGCCTGTTGAGGGGCAGAATGTGATTGTCCCGACATCAGCCCGTTATGATGTGCTGGTAGATGTGCCGGACAGTGGTAGTTACACAATCCATGCTGCTGCGCTTGGTGATAGTAAGCAGTGTCTTGGGGTTATTCATACTGATGATGTGAAGGCCAGCGTGAATGACAAGCGGCCTTCCTTTGACGGGGTTACTGTTGATTTCAGAAGCCTGAAGTCGCTTGAGGCATCAGGGTTTGGCCGAAAAGTTGATCGTGTTTATGATGTGCTGCTTTCGGGAGATATGAAGGCCTATGAGTGGATGATGAACAATCACTACTGGCCTGAGCCCTATGCGGGGCCTGATCCGCAAAAGACGTATCTGGATGTGAAACAGGGTGAGGTGGTTCAGTTGCGGATGATCAATCGGTCTCCCATGTCTCATCCTATGCACCTTCACGGCCATACATTTCGCGTACTTGGTGGTCCTGATGACGACTATGCGCCAGTGATGGATACGGTTTGGGTGCCTAGGAAGCAGACGGTGACCATCGAATTTCTGGCCAACAACCCCGGCATGTGGGCCTATCACTGTCACAATATCTGGCACTTGGCTGTCGGGATGATGCAGCCCGTGCGCTACGTTGTTGGTGAGCGTGAGATGCTGCGGTAGATCTACGATTTTTCAGGGATACTGCTTCAGATGTATTTTACGCTGTAGCCGGATTTAGCTGCGTAGAAAGGGGGCTGCTGCGTCTTCCTTTTGCCCGAAGTTTCGGGGAAAGGAAGAATAAATGAAAATTGGAAAGTTTATAGTTGTCTGTGCGCTGGCGTTGAGTGTTGGTCTGCCGAGTGCTCAGGCTGACGTTTATTGGGCAGATGAGCCTGATACCCTTGTAGGTAATAGAACTTTGGACTCGCGCTCAAGCTTTACAGGGCCAACTGTTCGGCAGGTGCTGAGTGAATCATCTGATCGCGATATCCAGCGTGCTTACCAGAATCCGGCAGGGACTGATGGTCTGTACTTGCTCCTGCGTGATGAGAGTGGTGTTTGGCATCGTGGCGGACGCCCTCCGGCTACCCATGTGACTGTCGAATTATGGGATCGAGGGCGATATCAAACGACCTGTCATGTCTATTCATATCGCGAGGACCGGGATCGAAGGTTCTTTTACACGACCTGTAACTAATGCTCGTGCTAATCGACCTCGCAGAACGCTGCTGCGAGGTCTCATGATGCTATGCGTTTTTTCCCAGTATTGAGTAAATGTGAGATTTGAGCATCAGATGATCTAGTTTGGCGAGATTTCTATGTTGAGCCAATGCAAAAACTCTTTGATTTCAGGTTCGTTGCGTTTGCAGTAGGACCATTTCAAATGCTTCTGTGCAGTTATAAAGCCAGCTTGTTTTAAAATATCCAGATGCCTGCTGGCCGTGGGTTGGGCAACGCCAAGCGCCTCTGCAATCAAAGTCATGCAAACTCCAAACTCAGAAGGATCAGCTGATTGCTGATGGCTGAAGTGTTTTTGTGGGTCTCTCAGAAGGCGCAGGACCATTAAACGAGGCTCACTGGAGATGGCTTTAATTTGTATTGCTCTATCCATGTAAATATTCATATAGTCATTTAGCTAAATGTCAATGTGAGTCGTGCTATGCTGGAACTTCCAAACACCTCGGTTATTAACGGAAATGCTGTTCGCTGGGGGGCAATGGGGGATGGACCGCCACTGGTTGCCATTCACGGCACACCTTTTTCTTCGCAGGTCTGGGGCAGGATTGTGCCGCATTTCTTCGATCACAGGAGAGTCTATTACTTTGATCTGGTGGGTTACGGTTACTCTGAAAAACGCGAAGGGCAGGATGTTTCCCTCGGAGTGCAAAATGAGGTGTTGGCTGGCCTGTTTCAGGAATGGGAGTTAGATCGCCCTGATGTTCTGGCTCATGACTTTGGAGGTGCGACAGCTCTGCGGGCCTATTATCTGAATGGTCTGCGTTACGGTTCTCTGACGATATTTGATGCGGTTGCTTTGGCTCCATGGGGATCGCCGTTGGTGCAACATGTGCGCGAACATGCTGAGGCCTTTGCTGGGATGCCGGAGTATATGCATAAAGCGATGTTACGGGCTTATTTGCAGACGGCTGCTCATAACGAGCTTTCCGAGGAGGCTTTGGAGATTTATGCCGCTCCTTGGATTGGACCCGTTGGGCAACCAGCATTTTATCGTCAGATTGCGCAGATGGACCAGAAATACACTGATGAAGTTCAGGGGAGTTATGGGGCTCTGGATTGTCCGGTTTCAGTGCTTTGGGGTGTGTGTGATGAGTGGATCCCCTATGAGAAGGGGGAGGTTTTGGCTGGTCTGATTTCCGGGGAAGATTGTATTCCAGTTCCTCAAGCAGGTCATTTGGTTCAGGAAGATTGCCCTGAGGCTATTGTCGCTGCGGTTTTGAAGCAGATTTTGGGTAGATGACTGCCCAAGCTTTGCTTGATTGAAAACCACCCCGCAGCATGGTGCTGCAGGGTGGTGTTGGTCAACGATTGTCGAGCTGGCTGCGGACGCGGGTCAGGCCCAGTTTGGTGATGCGATAGGGGCGGCCTCCTTTTGAGGAGATCAGGCGTCTGTACTTCAGTTTTCTGAAGATGTGCTCGGAAAGACCGGCATAATACCAGCCGTCCCGGGTGACGCAGTTCATTTCTTCCAGAGTGCCATCATCGTCACGGCGCAATTCAATGCAGCCGCCTTGTGCCAGCACATGCAAAATGCGCTGTTCAGCTTTCGAAATATCCATGGATGTCTTTGAGTTTTAAAGATGCACTTGTCTCGTCTGCCCGCTCATGCGGTCAGTGAGATTGTTTGGATTGTGCATGCCCTGTCTATCTTCGACAGGGCTTTACCGGGACTCTTGTCGAGCTCGCATCAAAACTCCATTGATTGATGGCTGCCTTATAGGCAACCCATCTGAGTGTCGCAAGCGTGTCATTTCTTGCTGGACTGCGAAAACAAGCAGGTGTTGCAGATTTGCTGGAAGTGTTGGACGTCTCTCCCTATTATTCTCTGCAACGTACTTTTCGGGGATGTGCTCCAAGTCTGTTTCGCAGTCACTCCAATAATGTGCTAGGGGAACTACGTAGCGCTGTGCAGGTGCTTTCCTAATTGATCTGAATGAGACTTTAATGACCGACGATATCTCTGTAATCCTGCTGTGGCCGGGGCTTTTGAATCCGTTTGCCATATTGATCGCCGCCTATATGGGCTACTACGCCAATCAACGGGGGAAGATCTTCATTGCAGGATTTGCTGCCGCTGCGCTCAGCCTGTTTCTTGAGGGGCTTATCAAGCTTGTTGGGATACCTTTGCCGTGGAACCCTGAAGTGGGGCCGCTGGCGTTGTTCCCGTTCCGCTTTGCGACAGGGTTGATTGTAAGTGCTATTGCTATGAAAATCGGGGCAAGTCGTCGCCGCGCAAAGTGAGTGCTGAGGGATTGTTGTTCAGCGTGGGTCAAGCTCCAGATGCTTCTGCGCGACTTTCTACAAGCTTCTCCCCGAAATTTAGGCACTCTGGTTCAAAAACCCCCGAAGATTCACTTGCCATTGCGGGGTTGATGGCCTACCCAACACCATTGAGAAATTAGGTGGTCTTCGTGGCTGTGCATCGCGTGGCCGGACTTCCGTGAAGACTTATACGAACACAGGATATTGATCGCATGACGCTGCTTGTCGATACGCGCACTCCGGATCCGAAGAAATTCATCAAGGGCGCAACTGGCGACTGGGAAATCGTAATCGGCATGGAGGTTCACGCTCAGGTGACCTCTGAAGCCAAGCTTTTCTCGGGCGCTTCTACCAGCTTTGGCAGCGATCCGAATAATAATGTGAGCTTGGTTGATGCGGCGATGCCGGGCATGCTGCCAGTGATCAACGAAGAATGTGTTCGTCAGGCTATTAAGACCGGTTTGGGTCTGAAGGCCGAGATCAACCTGAAGTCCGTTTTTGACCGCAAAAACTACTTCTACCCTGATCTGCCGCAGGGCTATCAGATCTCCCAGTTCAAACAGCCGATCGTTGGTGAAGGTATCATTCACCTTGATATGAAGAGCGGTGAGCAGGTTGAAGTGGGCGTTGAGCGTCTGCATCTTGAGCAGGATGCGGGTAAGTCCCTGCATGACCAGCACCCGACCATGTCATTTGTTGACCTGAACCGTTCTGGCGTGGCGCTGATGGAAATCGTTTCCAAGCCAGACATTCGCTGTGCTGATGAAGCCAAAGCTTACCTGACCAAGCTGCGCACCATTTTGCGCTACCTGGGCACCTGTGACGGCAACATGGACCAGGGTTCCATGCGTGCTGACGTGAACGTTTCTGTTCGCA
>NZ_LCWX01000163.1:684-13736 GCF_001431305.1 Pseudovibrio sp. POLY-S9 | reverse complement strand
AGCCCGGTGGTGAGTTTGGTACGCGCTGTGAGATCAAGAACGTGAACTCGATCCGTTTTGTTGGTCAGGCGATTGAATATGAAGCGCGTCGTCAGATCGGCATCTTGGAAGATGGCGGCGAGATCGATCAGGAAACACGCCTGTTTGACAGCGTGAAGGGTGAGACCCGTTCCATGCGTTCTAAAGAAGAAGCGCATGATTACCGTTACTTCCCGGATCCAGATCTGCTGCCGCTCGAGTTTACTCAGCAGTTGGTTGATGAGATGGCTGCGGATCTTCCGGAACTGCCGGATGAGAAGAAGGCGCGTTATATTAAAGACTTCGGTCTGACCCCATATGACGCTGACATTCTTGTCGCTGAGCGTGTCTCCTGTGACTTCTTTGAGGAAGTTGCGAAGGGCCGTGATGCGAAGCTGGCTGCGAACTGGGTGATCAACGACACCTTTGGCCGCTTGAATAAAGAAGGTCTGGATGTGACGTCCAGCCCGATCTCTTCTGAGCAGCTGGGCAAGATCATTGACCTGATCAAAGCAGGCACCATTTCTGGTAAGATCGCGAAAGACCTCTTCGAGATCGTCTGGACTGAGGGTGGTGATCCAGCCCAGATCGTAGAAGATCGTGGCATGAAGCAGGTGACTGACCTTGGTGCGATTGAAGGCATCGTGGACGAGATCCTTGCAAACAACACCGACAAAGCAGAGCAGGCGAAAGAAAAGCCGGGCATGCTTGGCTGGTTTGTTGGTCAGGTGATGAAAGCATCTAAGGGTAAAGCAAACCCACAGGCGGTGTCTGACATGCTGAAAGCAAAGATCGGTCTGGAATAAGACGCTCCAGCAGCTTTATAGAATTCGAAGGCCCGCCAGTTTGGTGGGCCTTTTTTCTTGGTGAGGCTAGGTCACCTCAACCCATCCTCCTGATTTGTGAGAGCGGCGGGCCGCATCGACAACTTTTGCAACTTCGAGGCCGTCTTTGAAGGCTGGCCAATCCGTGGCTCCTGTCGCAATGGCCTCCAGAAAATCACGAGCCTCGATGATTAGCTGGTCCTGATAACCGGTTCCGTGACCGGGACCGAGGCAGAAGGCTGCATAATCCGGATGATGAGGATTGGTGAGGATCTTTCTGAAGCCGGATTGCTCCGGTTCATCCTCTATTTTGTAAAGCCAGAGGGCGTTCTGGTCTTCCTGATCAAACCGCAGGGCGCCTTTGGTGCCGGTGATCTCATAAATAATGCCCATCTTCTTGCCCAGTGCGACACGGCTGAAGAGGAGGTGACCTGTCGCTCCGTTTTCAAAAGTGCACATAAACTGAGCCACATCATCATTGGTGACTTGCTCGACGATGTTTGGCGCGCATTCTGACGGGCGTGTTTTGAAAACGGTCTCAATCTGTGCACTGACTTTCCTGATTGGGCCAACCAGAACATGGGCGCAGTTGATCATGTGAGGGGCGAGGTCTCCCATGGTGCCGTTGGAGTCTCCGCTGGAGCGCCATGTGGCAGGGGCATTGGGGTTTGCGAAAAAATCCTCGGTATGTTCTCCGCGAAAGAAAGTGATGTCTCCGATTACACCTTCTTTGATGAGCTGATGGGCCAGTTGTGTTGCGGGTGTGCGGATGTAGTTGAATCCCACCAGATTGGCTTGGCCTGAGGTTTGGGCCGCCTGTGCCATTGCGGTTGCGTCTGCAAGGCTCGCGCCCAACGGTTTTTCGCAGAGCACGGGCTTTCCCAGTTTGAAAGCTTCCAGAGCGATTTCTCTATGAGTGGCTTGTGGGCTGGCAATGACTATGGCTTCAACCCGCGGATCGTTGACCAATGTGCTCCAGTCACTGGTGGATCTGGCAAAGCCGAATTGTTCGGCCTTCTCCTAAGCGCCGTTTTCTGTGGTGGTGCAGATCATCTCAAGCCGGGCACGGAGTTTGGTGTTGAACACTGCGGGGGCTGCGTTGAGTGCGACGGCGTGCAGTTTTCCCATATACCCTGCACCGATCAGGCCAATGCCAATTTCCATAGGGCGTCCTTTTATAGATGAGGGAGGGTATGTCGGGGGGGCTTAAAAACTAATCAGGGAAACCGATAAGAATTGGAAATGTTCGGTTGCTTGATCCCTTCAAAGGGACTAGGGAGAGGCATCGACCCCAAGAAAAGTTGACTGGATATCATCTCATTTTGAGTGCGCGTCCCCAGCTGGGTTCAGATTGGTTCTGCAGGTGCGTGTAAAGAAGTTGACGAACAGAGGCGATTGCTTTTGGTGGGTTTGGGGTTAGAGCGTGGTGAAAACGTGTCTCTTGAATGAGTGACCCCTAATATCTCAGTAATTCTAATGGCTTATAGATGTTTCACAGGGTTAATTTTCGCTGTGAATCATCATCGCTCTGCCTAGCCACGACCATATCTCCGCCTTATTACGCTACGATAAACTTCAGGTGATCGGGCGTTATGGAGACTTGTCTGGTCTGGGGTCTAAGCTCTGCTAGAACTTATAGTTGCGCAGTGTATGCGAACACTGCACTTTGTTGTATTTGAAACCTTGGGGGCGTCTCGTTGCTTAATCAACGAAGTAGTTTTCTTTCCAATATCGCTGTATTAGGCGTCATTTGCTCCAGTTTTGGACTTGGGGCTTTTGCTTCTTCTTCAGTGGCTGCTGCAAGCGAAAGCTCTCAATCTCAGGTGCCATTCACCTTTGGTGCACTCGTGGCAAAGATGAAGGCACAGGCGCAAGACGCCTATGTTGAACCAACCAGCGAGCTGCCGGAAGCACTGGCGGCCTTGAAGTACGATGGCTATCGGAAAATTGGCTATAAACGTGACCGTAGCAAGTGGAAGGACACCGAGAACTTTCGGGTTCATGCCTTCCATCCAGGCTGGTTGTTTAAAAACCCTCTTAAAATTCATGAGGTAAGCGAGGGCGCTGCTCAACCATTCGTGTTTGAAGCTGCTGACTTTGACTATCAGGATGCGGAGCTGACCGCATCGCTGAGCGATGTTTCTTTTCCCGGTGTTGCCGGATTCCGCTTGCTAAATCCACTCAATGTGGAAGGGCAGATGGATGAATTGGTGGCGTTTCTAGGCGCCAGCTATTTCCGTGCTTTGGGCGCGGGCAATGTTTATGGCCTGTCCGCACGTGCGCTTGCCATTGATACAGCCAGCGGTAAGCCGGAGGAGTTTCCGAACTTCACTGCGTTTTATCTTGGCAAGCCAGTAGATGGCTCTGATAAGGTGACGGTTTGGGCTGAACTTGATAGCCCAAGTGTGACCGGAGCCTATCAGTTTGTCTTTAAACCAGGCCAGCAAACAGAAGTGGATGTGACTGCACATCTGTTCTTCCGCAGTGATGTGGAGCGGCTTGGCATTGCACCACTGACTTCCATGTATCTTTACGGTGAGAATGACCGTGTCGGGTTTGATGATTTCAGACCAGAAGTGCATGACAGTGATGGGCTGAAGCTGCGCTTTGCCAATGGCAAGACCGCGTGGCGGCCTCTTTCCAACCCGGATAATCTGCAGCTTTCCTTTATTGGTGCCAGAAGTCCAGTTGGGTTTGGCCTGATGCAGCGTGACAAAGATTTTGAGAATTATCAGGACCTTGAAGCTCGCTACGACAAGCGTCCAAGCCTTTGGATTGAGCCTCTTGGTGATTGGGGTTCTGGTGCTGTTATGCTGGCAGAAATTCCAACAGATCAGGAAATCAACGACAATGTTGTTGCCTTCTGGTCTCCGAATGAAGCGGTGAAAGCGGGTGACGAACTCTCATTCCACTACAAGATGTATTGGGGTGATGAGGTTGGCCGTAGTGAGCAGATGCTGATGCCTGTGGTCCAGACCCGTTCTGGCAAAGCCGGACATTCGGCTTCTGAAGAAAGCTCGCTGACCCGTAAGTTTGTGGTGGACTTTGATGCTGAGTTGTTTGCTGAGAGCGGATTGGATGGGGAGCAGCTTGTACGCGCAAAACCATTTATTGAAAACGCTGCTTTAAACGGCACAGTAAACTTTGCTGACGTTCGCTACATTGAAGAACTGGGTGTTTATCGTGTGTTTCTGGATGTTTCCCGCGATGATCTTGAAGTCCCGGTTGAGTTGCGTCTTCAGCTGACTGATGGCGAAAAAGCAGTTTCTGAAGAATGGCTTTACCAGTGGGGGTGGAGCTCATGAGGCCTATGACATCTAATCTATTTTCGACACAAGTTGACTTGAGCAGCGGTCCAGTTGCACCGCTTGCCATGCCAGTGCAGGATCTTTCTGCAGATGATAGCTGGCTTGTTCTGATCTGGCGTCGCATGCGGTTTGGGCGCAGCTACTCTGCGCTTCCTTCCAAACGGACGCGCTTGCAAAAAGCCATCTCTACCTTTTCGGAGCGGTAATCCATGGATAAGCCGTTTCGCGACGGGGTAGGACACCGCCGGGCTGCGGCTTTCGTCTTCTGCCTGGCGTTGTCCCTCAGCTTTACAGGGCTGTTTTATGCAGCCTTGAGTGCTGACTATCTTAATATCTATGAGGTTGTTCGGATTGTGCTGCTGTTTGTCAGCACCCTCTGGCTTTCCTGGGGCGGAGCAACCGTTCTGCTGGGTTTGCTTTATGGTCGCTCTGTTCAACCTCTTGAAACTGATCCGCGATCTCTACCTGCTGCTGGCACCGCAATCCTCATGCCAATCTACCATGAAGATGCACCGGAAGTTGCCGCTCGTCTTGCCGCGATGATGGATGATCTGCGCGCTAACAATGCAACACACTTGTTTCACTGGCATGTGCTTTCTGACAGCCGTGATGAAGAGATTGCGGCAGTGGAAGAGCAAGTGGTGCGTCAGCTGGTTGCCCGCTATCCTGAACAGAAGATCTTTTATCGTCGCCGGGCTGACAACCATGGCCGCAAAGCGGGCAATGTTGCTGAGTTTGTGCAGCGGTGTGGCGGTGCCTACCGTTACATGGTGGTGCTGGATGCTGACAGCCTGATGCGTGCCGACACGTTGGTGCACATGGTTGGACGCATGGAAGCAGAGCCCAATCTTGGGCTGTTGCAGACCGTGCCGATGCTTGTTGGCCTGAAAAGCTATTTTGGTCGCAGCATCATGTTTGCTTCTGGCATGTTTGGCCGGTCCTTTGCTTTTGGCCTTGCAGCGATGCAGGGCGAATGCGGGCCATTTTGGGGGCACAACGCGATTATTCGCACACGTGCATTTGCCTCCAGCTGTGGTTTGCCGGAGTTGGATGACACTGCGGCATTTGGCGGGCACATATTGAGCCACGACAGTGTTGAATCTGTACTGTTGGCGCGTGCAGGCTGGCAGGTGGAGTGTGATCCACGGATCACTGGCTCTTATGAGGCTGCACCTGAGAATATTCTGGGCTATGCCGCGCGTGACCGGCGTTGGTGTCAGGGCAATTTGCAACATTCCCGTGTGGTTGGGGCTCGTGCTCTGAAGCCCTGGGGTCGGTTCTCTCTGATACTTGGCATTATGTCTTACCTGAGTTCTCCGGTCTGGGCTGCGTTTCTTCTGGCAAGTTTGTTTGCGCCTTTGGATCTTCCTGTACTGCAGGCCTATACCTTCCAGAACCACCTTCCGGTTCTTGGCCACATTCCGATGAGTGCGGCTTATGAAGGGGCAGCTTTGCTCTTTGGCGTGGTTGCCTTGCTGGTGCTGCCGAAAACACTCGTTGTTTTGAAAGAAGTATTTCTGGGCGCAGAGAACACCTCCCGCAAAGGCATACTGGGCGGTTTTGTAGAGCTGATCAGCTCTGCTGTGTTCGCGCCGGTTTTGATGGTGTTTCAGTGCCGCTCTGTCTTTGAGGTTCTGATGGGCCGGGACAGTGGCTGGACCAATGCGCACCGCGATGCGGGCCGCTTGCCTTTGCTGGACTGCCTCAAATCTGTCTGGTGGGTGAGTGTGATTGGTGCGATGGCCATAGGGCTGAGCTGGATTGGTGAAGCCTCACTCTGGCTTTGGGTGATGCCGGTTGCTCTGCCGATGCTGCTCGCGCCGTTCATCATCTGGGCAAGCTCTTACAATGTAGGCAGCCGGGCTGCTGAACGTTTGGGCTTTGTGCTTTCCTCTGATCAGGAGGGAGCCGCGCAATTGCTCGCTCATGTGGAAAAATACTCCGCAGATCTCAGGGTATAGACGGCTAATTTGTGCTTTGAGGGCCACATCCACCAGCTGAACCGCTGGGATGTGGCCCTTCTTATATCTGCTGGTGTCTCTCCGACTTAAGCTTTCGGTCCAAGCCTCTGATGGGGATGCAGTGATGCCGGAAGAGACAGTTACAACCCGATTTTGGTGGCGTCCCGCAGGCGTCTTTGTTCTGATTGCAGGATACTTGCTTCTGCATCTGGTTTTGCGCGGTTATTTCTCTCCCACACTCAGCACGGATGACATGTTTGAGAACGTGTTTGTGCAAGAGCTGAAGCTTGGTTACCAGGTGCGGCAGCCTCCGCTTTATGAGTGGATGCTTTATGGGGTTCAGAAGATCTTCGGGCCGACGATCTGGAGCTTTCTGGTTCTCAAGTACGCACTGGTGCTGTGTTTTGCGCTGTTCCTTTACGCAGTTGCCTGGCAGGCGATTGCCAATGCAAAACTGGCTGCGCTTGCCGTGTTTTCCTATGTGGCGCTCTATCAGATTGGCTTCAACCTGCATGAGGGGGTGACGCATACTGCTGTGCTGATGGCGGCTTCTGCGGCAACGGTTTACTGCTTCCTCTGGCTTTTGAGGGAGAAGACGGTGACTGCGGCTGTGTGTTTGGGGCTCGCAGTTGGGTTTGGAATGCTTTCCAAGCACTCTTACGTGCTGGTGCCGGCTGCTGTTTTTCTGGCAGCGCTCAGTGATGGGCATTGGCGCAAGCAAGTGCGGCTTCCGATGTTGATCGTTGCTGGTGTGATCGCGGCTGCGGTGTACTCGCCCTACTTTTACTGGGTCATGACTGGCGAACAAGCCCTTGTCGGTTCCGCGTTGACTGTGATGCGTGAGGGAGAGCAGGGGGCGGGTTTTGCCCGCGTTGTGTCAGGTGAGCTGCGACTGCTGGTGAGTGTGCTCGGGTTCTCCGTCCCGTTTTTACCACTGGTGCTGCTGCTGTTTTTCCCGGCGCTGTTTCGCGGCGCAAAAGCAGGGGGGATCGATCCTGATGTGCAGCAGGTTGCCAGGCTGCTTCAACGGGCATTATTTGTTTCTCTGGCTCTGGCGTTTGTGGGCGTGTTGGCCAGCGGGGCGCAATACATCAAGGAACGGCACATGCATCCGGTGCTGCTCTTGCTGCCCATCGTGATGTTCACTCTCATTTCCCAGCGGCGCTATTCACCGAGATCGGTGAAGATCTACAGCAGTGTGCTGGCCCTGCTGGTTCTTGTGGTGCTGGGCATCCGCATCTCCGGCTTTCTCGCCCCGGACAAAAGGATGTGCGGTGGGTATTGCCGGCATATGAAGCCCTATGAGGATCTGGGTAAGCAGCTCAAGGCTCAGTTCCCTGAGGCAGAACAAGCGACGATCGTTTCGCTGGATGAATACACTGGCGGAAACCTGCGGGTTACGCTGCCAGATGCCCGACACATCATCCAAAGCTTCCAACCCAGCACTCAACAACGGCAAAACTGCTTTGTTGTCTGGGATATGGGAGACAACGGTGCGCAACGCGGTCTGCAGGCAGCGTTTACCAGCGGTGGTTTTGGATCTGGCAAAGCACCTGTTCGCGAAGATACTTTACATTCAAATCAGATAGATGTGAGTTGGCCTCATTTGTGGAAGAAGGATAACTTCCGTAAAACAACATTCGGCGTTGCGAAGATTGATCGCGATTCTGAAATTTGCCGCTAACTCATATTGGGTGTTTTGATGCTGAAGATACGTGTTGCCAAAGACGAAGACATTGAGGCTGTGGTGCAGATGATGAACGGAGGGGCTTCTTCCCAGCGTGTTCATCTGGAAAACGGGGAGACCGACACATATAAGCCAGCGTTTCATGCGATCCAGCAATGCCCTAATACCGATATTTATGTGGGTGAGACAGAAACGGGCGAGGCGGTTGCAACTTTTCAGCTGACTTACGTGAAGGGCCTTGCCTTCAACGGCAAACCGCGTGGTCAAATTGAGAGTATGCATACTCGTGCTGACATGCGTGGCCAGGGAATTGGGCAGGAGATGCTTGCCCACGCGGTCAAGTTGGCACGTGATAAAGGCTGCTGTATGGTGCAGCTGACCTCAAACAAAGAACGCAGTGGCGCCCATCGCTTTTATACCAGCAACGGATTTGTGCCGACGCATGAAGGCTTCAAGCTTATTTTCTAAGCGTTAACTGGCATGAAAGCCGGATGTTTTCGCCGCAAGCTTCTTGAAATATCTGCATCCGCGAACCGGGGGGATGAAACTTTCCTTTATCCGCCCATTTCAAGTGTTTTCTTACAGGTGATCAAATGGCCGTATCGCAGACCAAACCCATTGAACTTTATTATTGGCCAACACCGAATGGCTGGAAGATTTCTATCATGCTGGAAGAGCTTGGTGTTCCCTATGACTTGAAACTGGTGAACATTGGGCGTGGTGAGCAGTTTGAGCCAGACTTTCTCAAAATAGCACCAAACAATCGTATGCCTGCGATTGTTGATCCTGAAGGACCGGGTGGTGAGCCGATTTCGATTTTTGAGTCAGGTGCTATCATGCAGTATCTAGGGCGGAAGTTTGAGCAGTTTTATCCATCAGAAGAACGTGCTCGTGTTGAAACGGAAGAATGGTTGATGTGGCAAATGGGCGGGTTTGGCCCCATGCTTGGGCAGAACCATCATTTCCGCGTCTATGCACCCGAAAAAATTGAGTATGCCATGATCCGTTATTTTAACGAGACACATCGGCTGTATGGTGTGCTTAATAAACGGCTTGCTGATCGGGCTTATGTTGCTGCCGGGGAATATACGATCGCAGATATGGCAATATTCGGCTGGTCTCATCGCTGGGAACGGCAGGGAATGGATTTGGAAGAGTTTCCGCATGTAAAGGCTTGGCGCGAACGTTTGTTGGCTCGCTCTGCAGTTGTCAGAGGGTTAAATGTGGGTGACACAGAAGCTAAACCCTCAAATATTGCAGAGGACAAGCAGGCACAATCAGTGCTGTTTAATCAACGTGGATCATAGCCTGACGACATAGCAGTCTCTTCCAGAGCTGTTCGACGTATATGCCTTAGGGGTATCTGCAGAGGAGATTTCCGCCTTCGATCCCTTTTTAGGCCATTTATTCATCACGTCACCGGCACTTTAAGTTGATTTGAACCGGAGGTCTCTCAAACCTAGGCTCACGCAGAATGATAAATTGAAATCACTTGCGAATGGACCTTGGAACTATGCGGGCTCATAAATTCTTCCTGACCTCTCTTATTCTGGCTGTTTGGGCGTTTGCCTCGCCTGTCTCAGCCGCTTCTTTTGAAGACCCTAAGTATAGTCTTGAAGTGAAAGACGAGGCAGGTACTAAAACACTGCGCGATGCTTTCACCAAAGGACCTGCTATTTTGCACTTCTGGGCAACATGGTGCCCGAACTGCCGTGTTGAACTGCCAGCAATGGAACGGTTTGAAGATGAGTTGAAGGCGCAAGGTCTGGATGGTCAATTTGTTGTTGTAGCATTGGAAGATGTTCCGTATGGCCGCATCCAAAGTTTCCTTCAAGATCGTTTGGAACTGGAGCGCTTTACCAGCTATCAAGCCGTTGACATGCAAGCAGTTGGAACCGCATTTCAGGTTGCGGCGATGCCTTACACGCTCTTTATCGATGAAAACGGGGATGTGCTTGGCGGAATTCCGGGATCTCTTGAGTGGGATGCCCCACAGATCAAAGAGACCTTTATTGGTCACCTTCAAGGCAAAGGTACGATCGCCTCTGGTAACTAAGTCTATTTTCCGGGTTTCTGCAGTTTAGAACTTGGAACCCTGGGAAAATTGATTATCCTTTGATACATAAGAGCCCTCTTGCCGGACTACTTAAGCCCGGGCAAGAGGGCTCTTTTTCATACGAGTTGAAAGAGCTTCCATGATGATGTCGATTGCGGGGAAAATTTGATCCAGTGGAGTTTCGAACTTGACCATCTGGATGATCCCTTCAAAAGCCATCATAAAATAATCCACCAGATGGTCTATGTCCTCTGGTGCTTGCAGATCGCTTTCAAACTTTACCAGGCGCCGCCGGATCTCAGCTGCCCATTGGAGACGCAATGCGAGGTACTCTTGACCCAGATCCGGATCAAGCCGCCCAATCTCGCCAATGGTGGACCAGTAAAGGCTACCTTCGGTACGGTTCTGTTCCTCGCATAGCTCTGCAAAATCAGTCAGCATCAGGTACATGCAGGAATAAATATCAGCGTACATCGCGGAGCTTGAGCTAACTTGCTGGCTAAATCGCATGAAGTACCAGCGCATAGCCGGGGCGATGAGATCTCGTTCCCCCTCAAATCTTTGGCGTAATAAGTCAGGGGCAATCTGTGCTGCCTCAGCAACTGCGTCGATGTTTGCAGCTTGCCGACCTTGTTCCAAAAGAAGTTGGAAAGCTATTTTGAACACCTGTTCCAACCTGTGAGGCGGAATTAAGTCGTCGGGATTTTTGTTGCTGATCATAAAACCAAAGACTCATCCTTAGCACGCCAACCTTAGCTAATTGCGATAATTGTTGTGCGTCTTCCTGAGCGTCTTCGAGTTCAATTTAGCCTTCGAAGCGAGTATCCAGAGTGCCTGAGCTGTTGCTCATAGCATAAAGCCGAAAATGATCCGGAAAAGAATGCAACGAGATATGTTTCAATTTGTTGGGGTTGTCCTAATAGGCAGCTCTTTAAGATGTTTCATCGCAAGGGGCGGCAAGCAGCAGGATTGATTTTATTATTTGAGTTTAGGGCGTTGCCAGATCACATTTTCACAAAAACTCAGGAAGATCTTTTTGCAGCCTGTCATTTTTAGAAGGCCACTGGGCAACAGGTGAATATTGATAGCAATTTCGTATCCACGCCGAGGATCATAACCTTCTGCGTGCCATTTATTTTCTCCAGCTGCCTTTATATTCCAGAGCACCTTTAATCCAAGGACTTTGCGCTTCCGTTTGGTCGTATCGTGATTTCGAAGGTCTAGAATATCTTGCTGACGTTTACCGTCGGGTGGTTTGAAGGACTGAAGCTGCCCACACATGGTCGAACCACATTGTGAGATACTGATAATTGCACCCTTGGTTGTTCGCCACAAACCGTGCAGGTCAGAGCCTTTGGCTGCTGTCGCCAATGAAGTTGAGAGAAAAATAAAGCCAAAGATGAAACCAGAACGGACCATTTCAACCTGCTTGCTTGATCACCTGCTCAATCTCAGGAGCAGGTGATTAGCTATCATAACAGGCCAGTTTCGGCTTGTTGCCTCTGGGCTTAAGGTAAATTTACTTTGTACGGGTCCAGGTGTCGCCTTTACAGAAGATCAGCACGCAACCCTCAAGTTTCAATTTGTCGCTGGAAACCAGCTCCATTTTGCCGGAGTATGTTTTGCCATCTTCCGCATTGTAAACCTTGCCCTTCCAGCTGTTTTTTCCGCTGGGCTTCATACCAAGAATGGTTCTTGAGCCAATTAAGGAGCGATCACGGAGCTTGGGATCCGGGTTCTCTGTATCCTTACGTGGTTTTTTTAACCAAACGATGTTGCCGCAAAGATTCCCCCCGCACTGGGAGATCTTAATCTTGGCGGTTCCGTTTGCCCTCAGCCAGGTGCCGGTTGCGTCAGCAGCAAGGGCTGATGTGGCCAAGCCAATTGAAAGTATCGCTGCCAAGGATGATTTCAATAAGGGTGCTTTCATGGTTCCTCCCAAAACACTGAAGCTTGCTAATAATGGCTTTACCTTATCGTAAAGCTGGGAATGTGCAAGGCAATCAATCAGAGGACTGGACAAGCTCTCATTGATTTCGATTCGCACAACCCATCAATTCAATCAGTGCGATATCCCTTGGTTTACAGCGTGTCAGAACTGCGTAATTTTTGACTTTAAAGCGGCTTTTTTCGTTTCAATCATGGTTTTTAACCGCCTTTTTAGAGTGTCAAAATCTAATAGTCCGCGACGTCAATTAGATTTCGGGGAGGCGTCGGCTTCCTCTTATCTCATGAAAAATTACGAGCAAATCCACACGAGTTCACTGTGTTCAGGAGAGAGATTTAATGACTGTGTTGCAGTTTGATGGCGCAATTCATCGGCATGTGAAGCAAAACCTATGCGAAGTAGAGTCTCTGTTACGGCGTGGCCTGGATGCGGCATCTGGAAAAGCTGGCGCTTGCGATCTGATCGAAGCCCATAAGTGGTTTAACCTTGCAGCGATGCGAGGTAGTACGCAGGCAGTACGATATCGTCGTGAGGTATCTCAGGAAATGTCCAATATGGAGATTGCTGAGGCACAACGCGCGGCTAGAGACTGGCTTTCTGTACACTGATATGAATTCTACAGCTTGTCGCGATTGGTATGCGGCAAGCTTATGATCCGAGGCTTTGGGAACCTTCTCCCAAGATAGAGCCGGGGACACTCGTTTGAGCGAGAGCTGTTTTTTGAAAAGATAACGTTCGAGCGTCTCCCGCATCTAAAGACAAGAACCCGCTTTCCGCGTTGGTTTTGCGATGTTCGCAGCGGTGCACAGGGCGCTTAATAAGTTCATTATTCAATTATCAAAGAACTCGGGCTTTGCCGATAGTCGGGTTGTCTGTGTTGGTTTTGATAGTGCATCTTGTTTTGATCTTGGTCTATTCCTGTAATGTTCCCCTTGAGTCTTTGTTGGCGGCGATTTGGTTGCCGGGATTGGGTTGATATTTGGAATTGGTTTGATTTGAAGGCTTGAGGTGGTTTGAGTTTGGCCGTTTGCTTCGGGTGCTAATGTCGTTTGTGCTTGTCGCATGTTGGGGCAGGGGATGCTTCGTAGTGCTGGGCCTATGTGAATGCGCTTTTGTCGTGGTGCGTGCAGTATCGGGCTAAAGCGGGGCCTTCTTGTTGTGATGGGTGCGGTGCCAGGTTGAATTGAACGTTCTCTTGGACCTGGGTGTGCTGAGTTAAATGTTTGCTGACTTGATTTAAGGTGGCGGCT
>NZ_LCWX01000163.1:0-573 GCF_001431305.1 Pseudovibrio sp. POLY-S9 | reverse complement strand
CGATGCCGATGCCGATGCCGATGCCGATGCCGATGCCGATGCCGATGCCGATGCCGATGCCGATGCCGATGCCGATGCCGATGCCGATGCCGATGCCGGTGTTGTCGTGCTGAGTACGGGGATATGTTTTTCTGGAGCGGGGATAGATGTTGGCAGATGGGGAATAAGTCTGCTGCTGAACCTTGCTCCTAGTTGCTTCTTTGGACTGTCTTGGTGTGAGGTCTTTTGTAATCTTGCACCGCCGTTTGACCTGCTGGTTTTACATAGCAACGTAATATTGCAGGTTTGAACGCAAAAAACGCAAAGCCTCTCAAATCTGGCGTTGTGGTGTTTTTAGGCTGCTGAATGTGGTTTTTGTTGTTGCGCTTTGTGTGTTGGTTTGGTTCACGGCTCTGTTGTAAGGCCGATCAATTAACTATCGCGCTCTTTATATGCAGCATATGCATCTGGTCTTTCTCTAGTGTCTGTCCTTTAACAGTGATCTCTGATTGTTGACGCTGATCTCTTTGGCTCCAACTTTGGCTTGCTCAGCACTTTGGCGCTAGCTGTAAGAGTAGAGGGTAGGGGATGTCT
>NZ_LCWX01000162.1:0-278 GCF_001431305.1 Pseudovibrio sp. POLY-S9 | reverse complement strand
GGTCTTGTAAGTCTGGATATTGAGGCGAAAGTCTCCGCTCATTGACAATTGAATACGGAAGAAGAAAGAGAAACGTGGACGGCGGTTATTCGCGAGTGTCTTGGTAACAAGACGCTGTTACGGAATAGCTGACTTAGTTTACGTTTTTCAGAACACCATTGGCACTTTTTCAAAGTGTCATGCGTGTTCCTCGTCTATTAATTGGCCATTTATGGTCGGTTAGATTTGAGTACAGAAACGTGATTTAAGTTGGGATTAATATTCAGTACAACCTGAGA
>NZ_LCWX01000161.1:0-258 GCF_001431305.1 Pseudovibrio sp. POLY-S9 | reverse complement strand
TTGGTGCGCCGTGGAAAGGCGCGTTTTCCTAGCGGGTGCGAAACCCGCTCAATACTTGTCGCTTCGGTTGATAGCAGCCTGAGCGGATCATGGAGGTAACGACATGGTTTGAAGCACTCAGGCAGAAGGGCTGCATTGAGCAGCTCAGCGACCATGCGGGCCGGAACGTGAGTAAACGCTGAGCAGGCCTCGAAAAGGGTAATGCGGGAGCCGACCCACCCAAATAATGGGGAAGGCCGACGACGGTCGGGAAGCAAG
>NZ_LCWX01000160.1:0-275 GCF_001431305.1 Pseudovibrio sp. POLY-S9 | reverse complement strand
ACGAAGAATTACGGAGGGGATTTTCGAGGCTTCGTTATTGCTTCAGAAGATGATGAAGTGCCTGTTTCATCGGCTTTAGGTGATGACGTGGATCTGTTCGTTGGTAAAGACGCATTTATGCCCCGCCTCGAATGCTTGATTGATGCAAATGGTAACGGTGGTCGCGGTATAATTCTTACGCAATCTCAGATGGTTGTTTCTGCGGGCTGCGGGATCAAGAGAGCCGGCTACACCGGCGCCTATGCAAATCTTGGAAGCCGGTTAGTTGCTGTTGA
>NZ_LCWX01000159.1:0-523 GCF_001431305.1 Pseudovibrio sp. POLY-S9 | reverse complement strand
ATTGAACTGTCTTACCGCAAGATCATGTGGGAACACACAGTCTCCGGCACGTCTGGTGCTGATGACTGGCGCGCGCCTGCTGCTTAAACCTTCCTTCCTGACGGACTGGAAGTCAGATCCGGGCCAGCTTTGGCCCGGACACTGCCTATGGGTGAGCACACACCAGGCCGTCTTTGATTTGGGCCTGATCTGCGGAGTTGGAATATGCAACCTGTCTCTGGCAAAGCCTCAGAGAAGCGCGGTTACTTGCGCAGCTTCTTTCGTGCCCTGTTGTGGCGGCGACGCAAGGTGGAGGCGGTAGCAGAAGCTGCACCCAAAGAGTGCGATCCGGCAGGCACCGCGCATGTGGTCTTGCAAGGTCGTGACCGGCCTGAGCGCTCGTCAGATGCTCTGCACGAAGATCTATCGGAAGAGCTGGAGATCCGGGGCTTTCTGGATCAGTTTCCCGGCCATCGCTTGATGGTCAAGCCCGGGGAACAGCCGCACAAGGAGATATTCTGATGGTCTACCCGCTGGCGGAACA
>NZ_LCWX01000158.1:0-1658 GCF_001431305.1 Pseudovibrio sp. POLY-S9 | reverse complement strand
GGAATACATACGATGATTTCTAAACAGAGTAGGCAGACAAAATTATTCAATGAAATCAGGGCGTGTGTGCAGCGATCTAGTCCGTCTGTCAAACCACCCTTTCTAAGACACAAAAAGAACATCAAATGTGTGGCCTAAAGCCTTCCCGTAAATTGGTGACTTTCGCTATGGCGATAAAATAGGAAGGTACATTGTCAGCTCCGCGGCGGTTCCAGCGGCGACCATGTAGCTCACCAATAATAGTACTGAGCTACATGGCTGATTTTGGGATACTCACGGCCAACTTAAACATCAACGGGGGAGAGAACTATTGCCATTACCCTTTGTCGGGATACTCAAATTTTGTCGCGACGCTGCCGTCTTCATTAATTGTGAGCGTGAATGCGTTCCAGTCCCCACCTGTTTGGGCTTTCATTAGAGAATGAAGTTCTTTGATCAGGATCATGGAATCTTCGCTTAGCCGCCTATCCAAAAATGTCGAAATAGTCTTATCTTTTACTACATAATTGAACTGTTCTTCAACGCTGGCACTTCCATCGTCAAACCTCAAGTACTCAAATCTACAATTTGCAGATGTTGCTTCCTGAGGGCAACTACCAGACACCATATGGTATACTTGGTCGATAACTTTCCGTTGCTGCTCGATCGGGTTCATTGGCCACCTCCTGCAATATTGTCAAACTTCAGCCTTTTGGCTTGGCCATTTATTATGTAGTCAATTTCAAGTTTGTCCGGCCTTGCGCCGCCGGGATCCGAGCGAGTAAACCTAATGGTTACATTGCCTACGTCTTCCCCTTTTTTCAAGGCGTCCGTGATTTTGAGTTCCCATGTCTTATAAGCGCTATTGTTGAAGTTACTGTTTTGTGGGAACAGGTTGAACCTATCACAAGTTCCGCCATGACGACACGCCTGAATATGGCCGCCAACATCACCAGCTATACCTTCTTTTCCAACCTTGGTCTGCCGGCCATCGCGAACACCAGGTGCATCCAAAGGCTTGTAGGTGATCTCTTCAACATAGCCAAAACCATTTGTCTTAAAGTTAGTGCCATTGTCCAACTCGATCCAACTGTCTGCTGGCGGGTTGTTCAACAGTTCATACTCCGTTGATCCCTTAACAGCCTTGTCTACTTCAACACGAGTACGTACCTGCAGACCTACAGTTGAAATCTCCGAACTGCTAGCAGAGCCAATCTTACTAAAGGAGCCATCTGTCTGCTGTGTAAACTTGCTGCCGTAGGCACCAATAATAGTGTCTTTGTCGAGATACTTGCCACCATTAGCCAGCAGCTCAACCGGGTCGCAGGTGTTGTGAACCCACGCTTTGAGTTTACCAACGAAATAGGTATGCGTATCAGCAACCTCGAAGTTGTAAGTGTCTTGTCGCTGGCTCTCTACCTCAACAGACTTTACTTCAAGGAAACTGGTAGTCTCTTCCCCGGTTTCATGACTTTCGACCAGATCCCCTGGAGCGAGACCAGAGGCTTCCACCCAGCCCTTGCCATTGACATAGAAGGGATGTTCCGCTGTTGTGCCCAGCTTCTCTGTCTCACCTTGTGCATTTTGCAGTGAAACTGAGTAGATTTGCTTATTATTGTTCCTGAACAGCTTCGTCACGGGTTTAGCCGTCGTGACTTTCAACTTGTCATCACGGGAGA
>NZ_LCWX01000157.1:0-651 GCF_001431305.1 Pseudovibrio sp. POLY-S9 | reverse complement strand
TGCGTGCTGAAAACACAGCGAGCTAGGTTCCGAGTGGTCGGCGATCCCCTGGATTGCAATGCCATCTGACCGAAGAATACTCCCTGAATATACAGCCAACAGTTTGCCTCAGTGAAACCGCAGCAATGGCTTCAAGGGATTGAAACGCTTAGCCTAACGATGCTGTAATGAGACAAACGCTGCAGCCGCCCATGTATCTCAATGAGAAGGGGAGTGAGCTGCGAGAGGGGCGAGCCTTAGACCTCAATCGCGATCGCAATCGCAACAGATGATCAAGCCACAGCATTTATGAGTTGGTGCCGTGGGATTGAGGGTTTTCCTAATTTTGTCATGCAAAAAGATAGTTTGCTGAAAACGTAGCGGGCTAGGCTAGGAGTGGCCGGCGATCCCCTAGATTGCAATGTCACCTGACCGAAGAATACTCCCTGACGTTTGTGATTAACCTCAAAGTCAGAAGTGCTTTGGATCTCGCTTTGTGTGTTGGTTTGGCTTACGGTTCATTGTTGTAAGGCTGATCAGCTATCTCTCCCTTTCTCTAGTGTTCGTCCTTTGCCAGTGATCTCTGATTGTTGACGCTGATCTCTTTGGCTCCAACTTTGGCTTGCTCAGCACTTTGGCGCTAGCTGTAAGAGTAGAGGGTAGGGGATGTCT
>NZ_LCWX01000156.1:2077-5588 GCF_001431305.1 Pseudovibrio sp. POLY-S9 | reverse complement strand
CGCTATGCCCTCACGCGCCTACCCAAAGCGCGCGCCTATCTGGACAATGGCTCTCTGGAGCTGGACAACAATTGTGCCGAGCGGGCAATGAAGCCTGTGGCTCTTGGAAGAAAAAATTATCTCTTCATGGGCTCGGAAGGGGGCGGAAAAGCAGCGGCAATCGCCTATACCCTCATCGAAACCGCCAAGCTCAACAGTGTGGATCCCCAAGCCTGGCTCTCGTGGGTTCTGGCTCAAATCGCTGATCACAAGATCACCCGCCTCAACGATCTCATGCCGTGGTGTTACGCTGCTAAGCCAGCGTAACAGGGCCTATCTCCGCTTTGTAGGTCGGGTTCGCCGGACGCACACGGTGCATTCTACTTTGACGCGAAGTTTGCGACACAACCCGCTGCAGGATCATATGCATATGATGAAAAGTCAGCGCATTTATTGAAAAGAGTGTGACGAGCAGAACATCCGAAATTCAATCCTACGTTTAGAGTGAAATGACTATGTGATTTCGAAGCGCGATCCACTGGCTAGAAAGTTGGTGATACTAGCGCAATTGATATGCAGGATTTTAGGTATGACAAACATTAGTCTGAGCGCTTTTCAGCAAATCGCGCAAGACAGCGTGGTGCTGGATCAACTAAATCAGAAACTTTCCGTAGCAAGCGGTGACGTTCACAAGCGTGAAGCAAATACCTCCATCGGTGGCCGCTTGGTGTCATGGGTTAAGCTTCACACGACTGGAGACACCCAAAAAACTGAGGATCAAAATGCTCTTAAAACCGCATTGAGGGAAACGTACACACCACGACTTGGAGAACTAGCCTACGCCCATGCTTGCAGAGCTTGCGGTATTAATGATGGCAAAACGCATAGTTTGACGGCTAAGCAAGTGCTCTCTGCTATCAACTTTGCTGAGAAGAAAATTGATAATAATCCCGCTCTAGCTTTTAGCGTTAAAGCGGAGAGGAACTATTCTGTCTCAAATGAAGCTTTGGCGTCGAAGAAGGCTCAGGTTCAAGAGCGTTTCGAACAGCCTTTGAAGGTAAAACTCGATATGCCCGAGACTTCTTTGGATCAGCACGCTCAGTTGATTTGGAAACCAATTGAAGGAACCGACCTCTCGGAGCTTCGAGATACGATCTTATCTGGAAATCTCTTTGATGACCTGTCATCTAAATACGGAAGCAAGATCGCAGACAAGGTGATTTCACAGGTGAAAGAAAATGGTATCTTTGAGATGCTTGTTTCAGACTACCAGAAGGACCCGTCAGTAAAGCATCCGGCAGGCCTCGCAGAAGATAAGCTTATCAGCATTGTGAACGAGGAAGCTCGGGAAGTCTTTATCGAAAGTTTACCTGAAGCGACACAATCGGTCCTTGATGATGTTACTCAAGTTATTGACAATGCACACCCGAAAGAGCTTGCAGATGCGTTCAACGTAAAAGATATTCCGTGGGACGTGCTTCATGGCGGGGATATGAAAGATTTCAAGGAAGTATCCTTCGACATGATCATCGATGAGCTTCGCGCCCACACCCACGATGAAAATTACCTATCTCAAGTCGCTCGTGATGATTTCAATGATATCCTGATCGAAAACTTGGAGGATATGAAGCTGAGGGCCGTGCATTTAGGCACGCCGGATGCGGCAAAGGAAAAATCCATCGAGCCCAAAGAACTCCATTGGGCCTGAGCCAGCGCGCAATGTTAAAGCATTGGGGGGCTACGCCGCTGTAAAGCTCTTTTTCCAGCGGCGTAGTATGGTTCGGCAGATTTATAGGGCGCTGTTGCACAACTCGAAATTTGCTTGCAGCTTGCCCAATCCCATGCATCTGATCATGCAGAAACCTTCTCGAACGTGGCGCGTCCGAGGGCCGTCATTGTGTTGAGAACGGCGACGCCAAGTTTTGCCTCTGTCCTCTGATTGTTCAACTTTCGTGACCTGAGCGTGGTCCAGATCACCTGCTTAAAGCGGCCCATCAAGGTTTCGCCTCGAGACCTTCGGCCATATCCGGTTTGCTTTTGCCAAGACATCTTGCCGTTCTTTTGAAGGGCAAGAATATCCCGGTCGCGAGCAGTGGGAGCGGTCGCAGCCTGTGGGCCGAGGATAGCTGGTTTGGGAGGTGGAATGATGACCTCAATACCTTCAAAACGGTCTGCTAATTTTTGTCTCACAGGCGTCCCATCATAAGCGCCATCACCGAGAAATGTAGCAACTGTATCTTCGATCTGATCCAACAGATCCGACACAGCGGTTGGATCGGCAACCGTATCCTCAGTCAGTTCAGAACATACGATTTCGCCGGCATTCAGATCAAGACCAAGGTGAAGTTTGCGCCAAGTTCTGCGCTTTATCCTGGTTCCATGCTTGGTTTCCTGCCATTCTCCGGCACCAAAGATCTTAACGCCTATACTATCGATTACCAGCGCTACTGGCTCAGAGTTCGTTCGCGGTTTGGGATTTGAAAGTTTCAAGCCATCTGCGCGGCGCGACAGGGATGAAAAGTCAGGAACCGGTAAAACCAACTCCACCAAATGGAACACAGACCTCACAAACCCTTGAGTCTGCCTCAAAGCAAGACCGAATACGACCCGGATCTGCAAACAGGTTTCAATGGACAGATCAGAGTATTTAACGGGTTTCCCGCAGCGGTTGCTCGCTGGTGCGAACCAGGCACCGGCAACGCTGTCTTCAACCCAGACTGTGATGTCTCCACGGCGACGCAGGCTTTCATTATACTCCGACCAGTTCATCACCTTATATTCGGTTTTCTCGAACTTGTGACGACGGTCGGCATTGTGTTTAAACGGCATAAAGGAAGTCTTCAAAAAAGGAATTTTCAGAGAAGATACACTTCATCAGGGGAATATTGCAACAACGCCCATCGGGCCCACAAGGGATTGAACAATCGGATAGAAAACTCGCATAGTCCAACCCGAAGGCGGGAGAAGATCATGGGCCGGTTCAAGTCGCGTCAACAGGGAAAGAGGTTTCTGTCAGCCCACGACCAATTCAACACCATCTTCCGTCCTCGCCGGTACAAACTTTCCAATCAATCTTACCGCCATGAAAGGTCTGATGCATTCGCCCTTTGGGCTGACTACACAGCTGAAATGGCTGCCTAAAGTCGGCTCAAATTGCCCCTTTGCAATTCATCCAAAACAATTTAGCAATACCGCTAGCAGTCGAATAAGACGCATTCTGTGCATCGATAAACTGATATCTCATCGACATGTTTCCCTGGCGAAGAACGCTGCCGCCTTTTTTAATAAATCTCTCTCTTGCCGAAATTGCTCGTTGTCTTTGCGCAATCTGGCTAATTCTTTTTTGCGTCTTCATGCGGTCCTGACAGCAAATCTTGATCCTGAAATTCTTTGATCCAGCGGTTCAAGGTAGCTTGTCCCACACCAAGATCGGCAGCGATTTCAGGAATGGGCCGACCACTCACATCCACCAGCCGTACCGCTTCCCGTTTAAACTCTTCCGTATAATGTTTTCGACCCATGAAGTCCTCCT
>NZ_LCWX01000156.1:0-1977 GCF_001431305.1 Pseudovibrio sp. POLY-S9 | reverse complement strand
GAATTTATCGTATCAGAAGGCTCTCCAGTTTTCCTGAGCCAGTCCAAAGGGGTATGGTCTGTGAGTAATAGAGCCTCATACTGAAATGACGCCCAATGATCCGAGTTGCCTGTCAACGCGGTTCGATTTCATAATTGAAGTCCGGACTTTGCTGACGTTCTCTGCGGCGTAGAGAACTGGAAGTGAGTATGGCTACGCCAAGATGCGTCGGGCCAGGAGCTGCCGTTCGACGACTTCTATCAAGGGTTGCGCAAGTCCTTGCAGATGAGACTACGGTCTCTTTCTGAAGAGCTCTTCTCAGCATATGATTATGTGAAGCGCCCGATAAGATAAGGGGCATTTTGAGCCCAAAGCGGCTCTGGAATGGAGTTGTCCCCGTTGTCCCCCTCAGATATATCGTTGAGGTTTTTGCATCTATCTAGGGCAAATAGAAGCACGAAATCTGATCTCGACCATGTGTAAAAAAGTATAATGTTTTCATTGGATTAAATGCGGAACCGTATCAGTAAGAAAACACTAACCAAGTGTTAACGCGCTCTTTTCAATGTATTTTCCCAATAAAAACCTATTTATAATTTTAAATCTGAAATTATTAAATGAGATATTTTCGAATAAAACATAGTACAATTTAACAGTACTAATATCTATGGGCATATTTCTATTGGGATCGAAGTAATATTGAATACATTTATTTATTGTTATGAAAATAGCTAGCCTCTTTTAGATGATGGGTAATAGCTTCACCTTATAAATCAGGTGAATGTTTCGTAAGGTAAGATTGTTGGAGGCATTATATGTAGGGGCGTATAAAATGAACTCATTGACTGCTGCACTAGAATTTATTGAATCTGTTAATAATGAAGAGACACCTGATCTTGTTTCTAAGCGTCTTGCTGAACTTGGTCAGTCTTTTGGCTTTACAAGTTTTTGTCTTGCCGCGATCCCCGAAACTAACACATCCTTTGATGGGTCTATTATGTTGAGTGGCTGGCGGTCTGAATGGCAACAACGTTATCTCGATCATAATTACATACAAAATGATCCGATTGTCGCAAAAGCGCGTACTGCTAGTCGCCCATTTCTTTGGTCCAGCGTTGCCCGTGATAGCAATCTTTCTGCAGCTGCACAGCAAGTTCTGTCAGAAGCACGCGATTACGGAATGTATGACGGAGTGTGTGTGCCAGTGCGTGGCCTTCAGAACTATCAAGGCATGCTGATTTTTGGTGGACCAGAAGTTCGACTGAATGAACGCGAAATCAGTGTTCTTCATCTGGTTGGCATTTATGCGAGTAATAAAGTGCGTGAACTAGCTGGTTCAAACATCAGTCGCCCTCGTCATCGCATTACTCCTCGTGAACTTGAGTGTCTGAAGTGGGCAGCTGCAGGCAAGACAAGTTGGGAGATCAGTCAGATCCTAAATATTTCTCAGCATACTGCGGACTGGTATCTGGCTTCGGCTGCCAGAAAGCTGCATGCTTCGAATAGAACACACGCGGTAGCTGAGGGTTTTCGGTTCGGCCTTATTCAATAAGTCTAAACGACACTTACTTATGCTCTCGGCAGGGTTCGCACCGCGCTTCCTGCTGTTTGCACTTTTACGGCATCCCGATTGTCGCAATTCAACCGATCGGTAAGGTGCAGCTACTCACGAGGCGATTAAGGCGTTGACTGTAAGCTTTTCTCTGAGTGCTTCGTAAGCGGCCGGTGAAGGTTGTAAAATCACTCCCACTGGTTGAGTTTTACCTCCAGATCGACGTCCCCCTTGTAGCTGAGAAGTTTGCCGAATGTATTGCAGCGATTAGTTGAGCCCATCAGACTTTAACTTCCATTCACTGCACTGCGTGAACTGAGGTAAGTGAGAGGCTGTTGCCAGCATCGTGGGCCATTACCTGATGGGGTGGATGGCTCCTGCTCCCACCAACGCCGTAATGCGTCATACTGCAGTTGTCATGGACAGCAAACGAATGGAGCCACCCC
>NZ_LCWX01000155.1:8092-18460 GCF_001431305.1 Pseudovibrio sp. POLY-S9 | reverse complement strand
GTCATGGTGAGGATTGAGGCACCGGCAGTGTGCGAAAGCAGCCGGTCAACAGCTACTCCCCTCATCTACCGCAGGGCGCGTCTCTCCCCGACTCTACCAACCAACCTGCAATCATAAGCTCAGACCCACATTACCTGCGAACAGCCATTCAGCGGACTTTGCTGACGTCCGCTGCGGCGTAGAGAACTGGAAATGAACATGGCTACGTCAAGATGCGTCAGGGCCAGAAGCTGCCATTGGAGAGGTTCTATCAAGAGTTGGTGCTATCTGTAGTGAACTTTCAGAAGACCTGATTGGCCAGTCATTCATAGATCTATGCGCCGTAGGAGTAAGAAGGCGTCCAGAGCCCATTGCCGACGTTGGTCAGAGCACAGAGCTTCGCAAGTGTAAAACTTGCGCTGTGATCATGGTTGCCATTCAATGTGCCTAAAACTTTAGATTCGTGAGCGTAGTTACGATTTCTCTAAACAGTACTGAGCGATAAGTTTGGTTACTTACGGGCGGAATCTGACGAAACAAGCAGAGTTGACTTTATCACGGTACTGCTGAGCATTGGATTTCAGCAGCATGCGTTGAACATTGGTATCATAGAAACCACCTTCAGGTGAAAGGAACTTAATTTCTGCAATGCTATCATTATCCATCTCTCTTAGATGAGCGACCACTTCATTAGCTTGACCTGCCATCTCTGAAATTTTCTTAGGGTCACGGATATCATTTGCAATCAAGCTATCCGCTGATTTCAAAATGCCTCTCACTTTCACAAACGTAGGATGGGGGGATCGTTGGAAAGAGAGGGAAGCTTCAAGGTCTAATGGTATTACATTCAGGTGACCGTATATGTCCTTCCAAGGGTGAACAGAAACTCCTCGCTCACGATGTTGAGCTGATTGAAACTCGCTCCATCTGTAATCACTATCAGTGACAATTACTGAGCCAGTAACCTGAGCGATAAATAGACTCATTTCATAGTTGGGAGTCATACTGAAGGGCATAAACTGACCGCCCTCACTCGCAATCACATCTTGTAACGGGATCAAAGGATTGGATTGAGCAATTTCATCGTGTGCGTCCGGTGAACCCGACCTTCTGAATTTTTGTCGCGCTGCTTACCCTTGAAGGTCCATCAACTAAGTGGACCGGGGTTACATGACAGAGAAACGCAAGTTTGAGCGTCGCAGTGCGGAGGAAAAGCAGGAGATGTGTCGTCAGGCGCTTGAGCCTGGTGCTTCGGTCAAGGAGGTGGCGCGGCGTCATGGAGAACATGCCAGCCAGCTGCATCGGTGGCTGAACGATCCCCGCTATCGCCCGACCAGCCGCGCCGTCGATGGTTTTCTGTCCATTGACGTTTCTCCTGAGGGCAACGCCGATGGGACTGGTCCGACAGCAAGCTCTCGGGTTGGTGGTCTTAACGAGACATCGGTCAGGAGACTTTGTGTTACTTTGCCCTGTGGCACGCAGCTGGCGTTGTCTGGGTCTTTCAGCCTCTGTGATATTGCAGTTCTTGCGAAGGAACTTGAGCGATGATCCCGGTCCCGAGCAATACGAGGGTCTGGCTAGCGGCTGGTATCACCGATATGCGGCGGGGCTTCAACACTCTTGCCGCTCAAACAGAGCAGGTTTTGGCAGAAGATCCTTACTCAGGTCACCTGTTTGTATTTCGCGGTCGCCGAGGGGACCTCATTAAGATCATCTGGTGGGATGGCCAGGGCGCATGCCTGTTCACTAAGCGTCTTGAGAAGGGCCGGTTTGTGTGGCCAGCGGCAAAGGAGGGGAAAGCCCATATAACAGCTACCCAACTGTCGATGCTGCTTGAAGGGATAGACTGGCGCGCACCTGCCCGAACATGGACACCATTAACCTCAGGATAGGTGAATAATCGCAACAGTTTAAGTTGATACGCCTTACCTTTATACGTGAATTCCTGTATAAAATAGCCATGCTCAAGGACCTAAACATTTGCCTCGAAGACCCGGTGAAACTGAGAGCCGTCAACAAGCTTCTGGCGGCGGAAGTCAAGGCTTTGAGCCTGAAGGTTGAGCAACTCCAGCACCAACTTCATGGTGCCAATCGTAACCGGTTTGGCTCCAAATCAGAAACTCTCGACCAGCTCAACCTTAATCTTGCTGAGGACAAAGCCATTGCTGAGGCCGCTGAGGACCAGTGCAATCCAGCGAGCTCAGTAGACAAAAGTGAGAAGCGCCAGCACAGCCGCAAACCGTTACCAGCGCATCTGGAGCGCAATGATACAGTTCTTGTTCCAAGCGACAATTGTCGCCAGTGTGGCGGTGCACTGAAGCAGCTTGGCGAGGATATCACCGAAGAGCTGGAGTATGTGCCGGGCCGCTTTGTGGTGAACCGGATTATTCGCCCACGTCTGTCATGCTCATGCTGCGAGAAGGTTGTTCAAGCCCCGCTTCCCTCCAGGCCGATTGAGCGCGGACGTCCTGGATCAGGTCTGTTGGCTCATGTTCTGGTGTCGAAGTTCTGTGATCACTTACCGCTGTACCGTCAGTCCCAGATTTTTGACCGTGAGGGCATAGATCTTGACCGGTCTACCCTTTGTGACTGGGTTGGTCGCTCCACGTCCCTGCTGGAACCACTGGCTGATGCCATTGGCCGTATGGTGCGACAGGGAAATGCGGTTTTTGCCGATGACACCCCGGTTAAGCTTCAGGCACCGGGCAACAAGAAGACAAAAACCGCTCGCATCTGGGCTTATGTGAGAGACGAGAGACCCTTTGCAGGAACAGCGCCTCCTCTTGTCTGGTACCAGTTCACCATTGATCGCAAAGGCGAGCATCCGCCAGGCCACCTCAATGGCTACAAAGGCTGGATCCATGCTGATGGCTATGCTGGGTTTAGGGAGTTGTTCGGGCAAGATAAGGCTTCGGAAATGGCTTGCATGGCGCATATCAGGCGCAAGTTCGTTGATATTCATGCCTCCCAGGGCTCAGCCATTGCCGGCGAGGCCATCCAGCGGATCGCACAGCTTTATGAGATCGAGAAACAGGTCCGTGGCAAGCCGCCACCGGAGCGCAAGAACCTCAGGCAGACCCATGCCACACTCGTTTTCGACGATCTGGAAGACTGGCTGCACGCTCAGCTTTCCAGAATATCCGGCAAATCCCCGTTGGCAGCGGCAATCCGTTATGCACTCACCCGCCTACCAAAGGCACGGCCCTATCTTGATAATGGTCATCTGGAGTTGGACAACAACGCAGCCGAGCGCGCCATGAAGCCGATAGCCCTGGGAAGAAAAAATTATCTCTTTATGGGATCGCAAGGCGGAGGGAAGGCTGCTGCTATCGCCTACACACTCATACAAACCGCCAAGCTCAACAACGTCGACCCGCAAGCATGGCTCACCTGGGTGCTGGCTCAAATTGCCGATCATAAGATCAACCGCATCAATGACCTCATGCCATGGCGTTACGCTGGTAAACCAGCGTAACTGAAGCTATCCAGGCTAGATAGGTCATCTTTCTATGCAGATAGCTTGGACGCAGACGTAAATTTGAAGCTATAGCCTGAATCCAGCCAGCTCTGAAGGCGGTTCTGAGTATGGTGATCACTCACTTCATAATGCGTAACGCAGCCAACCCTAGGAAGGTCCTGAGCATCGCCAAGCAAAGCCATATCTAATGTCATGCAATTAGCATGATAGATATGAACACTGCCGTCGTCTTCTTTTTGCAGATATGCGGTATGTACGACAGCACCTTTCTGGTCATCGATGAAGTTGATGACGCCTGATGCTGTTATCTTTGTGTGGTCGAAATACTTTTGTGTGTTTGAAGCAGTGATGCCCATTTTATCAGAGAAGCCAAGCGGATAGCCATCCACTTTTGCTCCGCTCATGAGTTCATGCTTGGAATGTTCTGAGATTTTTCCTTCAAGCACTCCCACTTTCAGAGCAAAATTATAACAAACCTGAGGACGCCAGCCTTCTGGCTTCTTAGCGAAGTCAGAGGCAATCTTTTTTTGAAGCTGTGCAGCCGTGACACGATTACTTGCTCCCTCGTGAGCTTCGTGCGGTTTGAACAGCCTGCCAAAACTAATACGCATATTCCACTAGCCTTATAAATAGAGCCTATGGCACGAAGCCGATGCAGAAAAAGATACCAATTACTGTGTTTTCTCACATCGAACCGCCATGAGGCATAAACTTTACAAGTTAGCTGGGTAGCACTACCTCCATGAGGTGCTGTGTGATATTCAGTTCTTTAAGTGTACGTTTTCCACTAACAAATTCTTCGCTGACGACATTATCAGCCACCAGGACGTTGACATGATATGCTGTCAGCACTGGTTGTGGTTGGATTCGTAGGAAATGGCCTGTAGCACATAACACCAATGCGAGGACCTTCTTACTCCGCTTTATCTTCCAAATCACTGCCGAAAAACAGCCCGCAGTATAGATGAGCAAACACACCATCGGTAGGTCAGGTTCGCCGGACGCTCACATTTCATCTAAGGAGTCGCATATCCTATCTGCTTGCTCTTCAGTTATGTGAGGAAAATCTTCACAAAGCATTCTCTTTCTAACATCGCGGGGAAGCATGTATGTAGCATTGAGAAGGTCTTCTAACATTAAGCTGTGGTGAAATTCCTGTTCGCTTTTGTTAATGACAGCCCTTTTTCTTTTGTAAGCCATGTCTAGCATCTGACGATGCAAGTGGTAGTCAAAGCTGCAAGGATCAGGAAATAAGTTTACTAAACCAGAATGAATAAAAGGCTGCAAAGTGAGCATGAAATAAAGTTCTTTGAGGGCTTGGTATCGAAATTTTCTAGGCGACTTGACGGGACTAAACTCAGGTTTTACGACGTTGGGGTTGGTAACCGGGTGCTGAATTAAGAATTCTTCAAAATGAGGAGCAATGCAAAGCGCTTGCGAACCAATCACCCTGACATCCAATGGACCAGTATAAAGCCCTCTGAAGCTTTCATCAGGTTTTGGCAGCATTGAATAGATGTCGGTGTCTGTAGGCCAAAGCATGCCGTAGAACCCGTAGATATCAGCTATTTGCTCCTCGGATAATTCTCTCCGAACATCGTCCCAAGACTTGCCTTTGTTAAGCCCTAGAATGTCAATAATGGCGTTGCAAAACGCAAGATTGCGTTCTCTGATATTTAGGACAGCCCAAGTGGTGCGTGCATCAGCAGGCTTAGCTCGACAGCACTTCTTATATTTTTTACCGCTTCCGCAGCCACAGTTATCATTGCGTCTAATTGTGCTTTCACTAATGGATTTGCGTAAGAACTTATGTTGCTTTGTGGTCCTGCCAAATGAATCTTGATAATGAACATGGCCATCATCAAATTTGGCATACATTTCACCACCGAAGTGGAAGAGTTTGTTCGAGGGAGGCAACAGAACTTCTCTTAGTTCGGCCCATTCGCATTCAATGTCCTTCTCAGGAAATAACCATTGCTCCGAACCTGCGGCAACACTTTCACTAGCCCTATTTTTGATTATGTAATTGATTTTGGTAACATCATCTGCGCTCAACTTGCGGGTATTGATGAACTCGACGGTGTTGACCAAGCTTCGTCGTGTCTTGGTCGCATTCGTGCGCAGATCTAGCGGGGCCGCACCATTGGGGTCCTTGGCATATTCAAGGTTAGTCAGGATTAGGCAGCGATTTTTGTCTAATGGGAAAATGGTTTGTGATCCCTTTAGGGCAATATCGGGATCGTTCGGATAGGTACAGCATGCTGCATCTGGGGGGCAAGCGTAGTTATAAACAGTCACTGGATGGTCGGAAACAATGAACTTTACATCTGAATCTTCAGCCGAGACCAGCTCACGAACACCTTCAGCCCATAAGGTACAATGCAATGTCCGAATGGATTGCATCTCTTGCATCAATTGATTTTGGCTGAGGGCTGGATAATTACTCTTAATCCAATCCAAACCCTTAGGGGTTCTTAGCTTCTGCGCATCTAAATACACGAAGAAATCTTCGAAGTGTTTATGCCATTCGGCTTGGTCATCAGTTAGGAAGGCTTTGACCGCCGCAGAACCGTTATCATCAATATAGCCGAATAGTTTCTTTTCAATCTCGTCATTGAGTATTGTGCCAAAGAACGTGGTATATAGATCTTTGCTGTAAAACCGCTGTGTCGGGGTATGCCATCTCTTTGACTCTATGGTTTTTGTAGATCCGTCAGGAAGAGGAATAATCCGACGCTTTAAGTGACAAAGTTCGCTCTCTCTTTTTGCAAAAAAACCTTTCTGATACCACTTTGGAACATAGTGGTTATCTCTCGTTTTAGGCACGACAAAATCCATTGGAATATGGCTCTTAGGTTTGTTGCGGAGAGTAACGGGATACAGATCGAAATAAGTCTAAGCAGCTCTTGATTCTGGCTTTCAAAATTCAAGTTATCACATCGAATTAGAGAAAGGCAGGCACCAAGCTCTCCATGCATTTTTTCGCGGCTCCAGCGAACGTCCGCTTCGTTCGCATGGAAGAATGTCAGGATTGAAGAAGTCTCTGACGGACGATCTGAAGCTTGGCTGGAAGAGAATTCGACTTGCAGTTGAAAGCTGGCTGAGAAGAACTGTAACCTAGGTCAGGCGCAAGGTCAGCTTATGGTCACAAGCTATTTGCGCCCTGTGTTCCGGTCAAAGTCTGCAGAGGCCCTTTGGTATGAATCTTTAATCCTCAAAAAGCTGTTGTTGTGAAAATGTGTGTTGCGACCAGTATGCAACTCTATTTTTTTGATCGGCAGACTTCTGCCGCTTTGTCTGCTTGTCAGAACGAAAGTTTATTACTCTCCAACATCTATCCCTAGTTTATAGGTCGGGTACAGCGGACGTATACAGCTTTTCTATGATTGCCCATTCTTCATCGCACAAATCGCCACGCATACACAAAACTCCCCGTCAATACGGGGAGTTTGAATCACGTTATGCTTTGCAAGAGAGAGGTTTAGTCAACAGGGCCCAGATCCGGCAAACCAATTTTGTAGTATAGCTTATTGCTGTTATCGCCAGCTTCCGAATGCCTGTGCACTTCTATAAGGTGGCCATTATTATCCATGGTTACAGCAAGATTAGAGCCATGGTCGTATTTCTTACTTTCACTCCAGTCTATCTTTTTTTTCTCAAATTGTATTTTTCCAGTACGGTAGTATAGGTCAACGCTGCTACCGCGACCTCGATGAACCTCCACACAATTACCACTATTGTCCATCGCTACTGAGTGATCTGAGCCTGAATCGTATTGGATACTATCACCCCAACTTATGGTCTTCTTGCTGAAGTCTATTCTGCCAACGCGGTAGTAAAGTTTATCGTCGTTACCAGAAGCCGGATTGCCTCTATGTGTCTCTATGCAATTACCGTGATTATCCATTGCGACGGCAATGTCAGCGCCCGTATCATATTTGTGGCTGCTTCCCCAATGTATTGTCTTTGCAGTGGAGTTAATGATCCCAATCATGTAGTAGAGATTGTTTTTGTCGTCGCCGCTACCGGTGTGTAGCTCAACGCAGTTACCATGATTATCCATGGCGACTGCGACCTTGGTCCCGGTGGTGTAATTTTGATTATTGCCCCAATTGACTGTCTTGGCACCTATATCCGCAAGTCCAACGGCATAATATAGCTTATTGCCACTCCCACTTTCCCTATGTACACAGATACAGTGGTCTTTATTATCCATAGATACGGCAAAGTCGGAGCTACTTGTAAAATATATACCGTTTCCAAAGTCGATACGATTGTCGGAGAAATGTGCCCTTCCTACTCGGTAGTAAAGTTTGTTGCTGTTTCCGCCGGAGCCACGGTTCATTTCCAGGCAGCCTGAGTTGTAATCTGTAGCGATCGCCACCGAGGAGCCTGTAGTGTAATAAATGCTAGGCCACCAGACAGCATCGATAGCGGTGTCCGCCTTCCAAGTCGCGACTGAAAACACTCCAGGGAAGAAAGGCGGATATGGGAAAGCACTTCTGGATGTTGCAAAAATTTCAATACTGGTGGATGATGTAATCTGAAGACCCTTTCCCCATCTGAAATTGGCGCCCAGGTCAGACGGTGACATCATATCCACACCTGGCATATAGTTCGCTTTGAGACCAGCTAAGCTGATAGCACCTGACATATCGTCGTATCTTGCTTCCGTGTCGGCTGATGAGGAGGGGCCAGTTTCCAATAGTATTGGAGCACGAACTTGCGTTACAGTTGCGCTATGATCTCCTTCAATCTGGAGCCGATATAAACCAAAACTTCTATCGGTGCCGTGCATCGTGAAAATAAAGAGCTGGCCATCTTCCTGTGTCGCGAGAGCGAAGCCACCCTCCGGACTAAATGTGTCAGGAAGATCTTTTTTTGAAATCAACTGAATGAGATCAAACTGGTCGGGTTGTGTACTAATTTCAGCTGTTTTAGATCGATAGACGCTTAGCCCTGGGCTATCCCCTGCAATGACAATGTATTTCCCTTTTTCATCACCTACTGACTTTTCTTTCGTCATCCCTGCGCCATTTACCCCGCTATCGTCTCTCGGGATCGTGGTCAGAAGTTTCATCGGTTTGTTTTTTGCCGTGGGGCGGACATCGTAGATTTGTACTTCTGAGCAGGTGTTATGTTTGTCACTTTTCTCCAGAGCAAGTGCCATGTAGCTACCGCATACTTGAACACCTCCTGGATGACCCCATGCGGGATCATGTTCGGTATTATAAGTTGCTTTAATTGTTGAGCTGCCACCATGTTTTTTTTGGATTTTATCTCCAATCATATATGTACCTTGCTGATGGGGAAGCAGTACGTCTGTGTGTGTGAAGATTAACTTTGATCCAAAAGCGCCAACTCCTTTAAAATGTGAGTAGATCGAAGTGTGGATGGTCAAATAGTAGCCAGTCCCGCCGGAGTTTGCATTGACACTGTCAAAAGTAGCAGCTGCATTTACCAGCTGTAGGTTCTCCGGAATAATTTCCGTCGTATCACCGCTTTCAATCACAAATCTAGCGTCGTTGGTTTTTCCATCTGTACTGGATGCATCCACCGTCCAATAGTGCTCCTCTGAACCTTCGGTTGGAAAAACTCTCTGCACCGGCAGGAACTGAGAAGTCATGGTTTCGTATATCTGATCGCTTGTGCCGGCATCAATTTTGTTCACGTTCCCAATCGGATTGGCGAACGAGAAATAGATACTGATAGGGTTTTCAGGCGAGGAAGATTTATATTTTACCCAGCCTGCGCATCCTGCGACAGACATTTCTGCCTCATCGCATTCGACGGTTGCGCGACCACCATCGGCAGCTATTTCTTTTGGCCACTCGCTGTCATCTGCGAGTTGACCATATTCTAAGTGAGCTTGCTCAAAAGTGAAAACGGATGAGCTGTTATTGGTGAATTCTAAGCGAATGCGATGGTCTTTTTGCATAGGCTCTCTCCCTAATGTTAATACGTTGTCATCGAAATAATGTCGTTATTTGGCTAAGTGCCGTGACACATTGCTATCATTGGTTACGAAAACAGATGCTGTGGCCATCGTGCGATGAGGTAAGCGCGCAGGTAACAGTCCAGTTGCCATGCGTCTCATGCAAGGATGTGGCATTTCCAGGCAGACCGGTTTCCTGTGCGAAGGACAGGGAGCTGGAGATCATGGTCATGCATAAGGCCGGAACAAGATGATGGAGATATCGCATTTTAATTCTCGTTCTGTTTTAAGAAGGCTTGCTCACCGCTGTTGATCCCCGGCGGCGGGCATGATGATCAGAAACGCAGGGTAAGGTTTGCCCTGAGCCCCTGATCGGTGAGCCCAGAACCGAACCGACCATTGTAGGACAATCCAATGGCTGCATCCTCTCCCAGGTCAACTGCAACGCCCACATCAAACACAAGGGCATCTCTGGCAACCGGTGCTCCGGCGACAGAGAAGTTACTTCCACCATTAAAGGCATGGCTGGCAAACGGCTCCTTGTCGCCGAACGCGTGCTGCCAAGCGGCTTGCGCTGAAAGCTTCGCGCTGAACTCACCAAGGTCAGCCAGAGTTCCTACTCGCAGCCCGATAGTGGTAAAGGCGCTATCTATGGTTTCATGACCAGCCGTCAGAGCCGCTGTGCCACCAGTTTCAGAGTACCCGTTGCTGGATAAGCGGACGTAGGACACATTGGCAAAAGGTTCCAGACTGCTCGTGTTGTGATCAAACCGATATCCCACCTCACCAAAGAGCTGAGCAGTGCGCGCATCATAGGAACCAGCCAGGTTTTCAGAGAGGCCAGTAAAAGCAACCGAGCGTGCTGTGTCGATATCATGCCATGCATAGCTGCCACCAACACGGAGCCCCAGAGCATCAAACTGAGCTCCACCATAGGCACCAAAATACACTGTATCTACTGTTGCAGAGGACTTTC
>NZ_LCWX01000155.1:7550-8082 GCF_001431305.1 Pseudovibrio sp. POLY-S9 | reverse complement strand
CGCGCAAACAGGCCGGACACATGACTGCTTCTGACAAAGGTACCGATCATCTCAAAAATGTCTTGCAAAGCAGGAGCCATCCACACATGCCGTTCGCTACACTGCAAGAACGCAGGTAAGTAAATGACAGTTGCTAGCATCTGTCCGGCACATAAGCTGAGACGGAAGGGGAAAAATGAGCGTGCCCTCAGCACTATCGTCTGCGGGTATGAGTTCGATTGCCAGTGCTTATTGTTGGGTCTGGCACGCAAACTGTTGTTGAAAATGGAACAGTGTTTGGTGCTGTGACCATCGGACGATGCGGTGAGCGCGCAGGCAACAGTCCAGTCGCCATGCGTCTCATGGACAAGGCCGGTATAAGATGATGGAGATGGCGTACTTTAGTACTCAGTGTGTTTTAAGAAGGCTTGCCCACCGCTGTTGATCCCCGGCGGCGGGCGTGATGGTCTGTGCGGGGGGGGAAGCTCAAGGATAATCAGAAACGCAAGGTAAGGTTTGCGCTGAGCGCTTGATCGGTTAGCCCAGAACCGAA
>NZ_LCWX01000155.1:6568-7540 GCF_001431305.1 Pseudovibrio sp. POLY-S9 | reverse complement strand
CCGGCCATTGTAGGACAATCCAATAGCTGCATCCTCTCCAAGGTCAACTGCAGCGCCCAGATCAAGCACTAGGGCATCTCTGGCAACCGGCGCACCGGCGACAGAGAAGTTACTTCCACCATTAAAGGCATGACTGGCAAACGGCTCCTTGCCGCCGAACGCATGCTGCCAAGCGGCTTGAGCTGAAAGCTTCGCGCTGAACTCACCAAGGTCAGCCAGAGTTCCTACTCGCAGCCCGATAGTGGTAAAGGTGCTATCTATGGTTTCGTGACCAGCCGTCAGAGCCGCTGTGCCACCAGTTTCAGAGTACCCGTCGCTGGATAAGCGGACGTAAGACACATTGGCAAAAGGCTCCAGACTGCTCGTGTTGTGATCAAAACGATATCCCACGTCACCAAAGAACTGGGCAGTTCGCGCATCATAGGAACCAGCCAGGTTTTCAGAGAGGCCAGTAAAAGCAACCGAGCGTACTGTGTCGATATCATGCCATGCATAGCTGCCACCAACACGGAGCCCCAGAGCATCAAACTGAGCTCCACCATAAGCACCCAAATACACTGTATCTACTGTTACAGAGGACCTTCTGCCATTCACCTCTAACCTGCTATTATCGTAGCCGCCAAAAGCTCCAAGACGGGTATTATCACCGATCAGGACATCGCCTCCCACAAACAACCCGCCGACCGAGCGATCAAGCCCTGCAGTGTTGTGGTTTCCACTCCAGCTCCCCCAGGCGCCAAAGCCTTGCCCCCAGAAGGAAGCACTCTCGCTGATACGTTTTTCAGCCTGCGCCTGTCCGTCGGCGGCCACAGCTCCGGTTGCAATGCGCATACGGTTCAGCACTGCTTCGCGTGCAAAGCGGCTGTCCTCAAGCAGCGCTGTCCTGATCGAAGCGTGTACTTCGCCAGAGAGCTGATCAAGTGCCTGCGGAGCTTCTTCGTCTGCAAGGTTGAGCACCGCGTTGTATAAAGT
>NZ_LCWX01000155.1:0-6558 GCF_001431305.1 Pseudovibrio sp. POLY-S9 | reverse complement strand
TGCCAATCACCTCTAACCTGGTATTATCATAACCGCCAAAAGCTCCAAGACGGGTATTATCACCGATCAGGACATCGCCTCCCACAAACAACCCGCCGATCGAGCGATCAAGCCCTGCAGTGTTGTGGTTTCCACTCCAGCTCCCCCAGGCGCCAAAGCCTTGCCCCCAGAAGGTGGCGTTCTCGCTGATACGTTTTTCAGCCTGTGCCTGTCCGCCGGCGGCCACAGCTCCCGTTGCAATGCGCATACGGTTCAGCGCAGCTTCGCGTGCAAAGCGGCTTTCCTCAAGCAGCGCTGTCCTGATCGAAGCGTGTACTTCGCCAGAGAGGTGATCAAGCGCCTTCGGTGCCTCTTCACCTGAAAGGTTGAGCACCGCGTTGTATAAAGGCCCGCTGTCAAGCGAAAACACACCACCGCCCGTTGCGCATTGATTGGTGCTCATTCCTGAAACGCAGAACGTGGGCACGGCAAGTTCTGAAGTCAGAAAAACACTATTAGGATCATAGGACAGGGCAAAATTGAGGAATGCAAAATCATCGGTTGGTGTAGGGGAATCGAATGTTCCATTAATGCCACCGCCTGCGGTGATGATGGTATAAGTCGTGCCGGCGGTATAGGTCGATCCGTTATCAGTTCCGTTCTCCGGCATGACATGCACCGTTCCACCATTGATAGTAACGGTGTTATTGGCAGCCAGCAGATCATTATTTACGCCCGCTGCAGCACCGCCGTCGTTCAGCTCAACCTCATAAACCGAACCGGCATTGAAAACAGTCGATGTCGTGTTCATCGTACCAATGGAGTTACCAGGTGCAATCACAGCACCGGAGTTGACTGTAACTGCTCCCAGTGTACCCGACCCTCCAAGACTGCCACCATCAGTCGTAACATCTCCAATGGAACCATCAACAACCAGTGCTCCACCAGACACTGTGGTGTTACCGGAATAAGTGTTGTTGCCGGTTAGGATGAGTGTTCCGAGACCAGTCTTTTTGAGAGAACCGGTTCCGGTCAAGTTGGAGGCGACGACAGTCGAGTATCCCGCACCTGTATCAGTGCCATCTCCGACCCGGATCGCAGTTGCTCCTGTTAGTGCAATATCTCCGCCAGAAACACTGTATCCGTCCGTTGCAAACTGCATGCCTTTGGAGACAGATACCCCGGCACTATCTACCGTGACAGTACCTGCCTCTGCCTGAAAGATCAGGAAGCTGTCTGGATCGTGTGGCGCGCTTCCCGAACCGTCGGCATTAGTCCAGTTGGCACCAATTGCGCTCCAAGTGCCTGATCCGCCATGAATGGTGCCGTCTGCACTGGTTACCGCTCCGTTCCAAAAACTCAGCAGGTTAGCATTGACTAACAAATTGACCTGACCCGCTGTGGCGGTTTGGATGTCGTAGTTGAACTCCGTCGGCGCTAGACCTATTTCAAGTTCGTTATCGGTCAAACTGCCGCCATAGGTGATCAGGTTATAGACCCCGGCGTCAAAACCACCCGCATCAGTGATATTGAGCAATCCATCCAGTGTCAGATCACCGCCAACAGCAATGAGGTCGCTGTCCACGCCCGCCGTTCCGGATGGAGAGCCGAGTTCGAAATCCAGACCGGATGCGGAGGTCAGATTGAGGTCGCCGCCGACCGTTAGCGTACCGGGGCTATTGCCTGCAGCAATTGTTCCGCTTGTGACTGTTGCCGAACCGTTGATCGTGCCTGAGCCGCCAAGGACACCGCCGTTGATTGTAACATCACGAATGGTGCCGTTGACGACCAGCTTGCCACCTGAAACAGTGGTGCCGCCGGTATAGGTGTTGATGCCCGTCAGGGTTGTGGTGCCGGCAAGCTGATTGACAGTACCACCTCCCGAAATTGCAGGGGAGAAGATGTAGTCGGTATCCGTATGGTTGAAGTTGATCACCCCGGTACCATCACCAAATTTAACCGCTGCCGCATTTAGAACCCCTGCGGCCTGCGCCGGGTTGCCAGCAGCAGCACCAATATTGAGCGTGCCATGGGAACCGGTCTCCCTGCCCAGATGAACGCTGTTCTCCACATCAACCACGCCACCATCTGAGATCGTCAGGGTACCCCGTCCGAGCAATCCGATGTTCATATAATGGCTGTTTTCCCAAAGAGACCCATCTCCGGACACGACTACGCCTCCTGTTGAACCTGCATTAGATCCGATCACCCCTTCTCGACTGGTCACCCGACCACCTTCGGCAATGGTCAGAGTTCCGGTCCCCTGACGTCCTACGTCAAGACTGGTACCTTGTGCATCCAAACCGACATAGTTCTTCCAATGCGACCCTTCTCCAATCACCTCCGCAGCCCCGGTTGAGCCTGCATAAGATCCGATCAGGAGATAACCGCTAGTAACTAAACCGCCCTCTAAGATACTCAGGGTTCCGTTTCCATTGTATCCAACTATAAAACCAAATCCGGCTTGAAAACGTGAGTTAGGACCTGTCACCGTCACAGCTCCAGACGAACCGGAGCCCCTAGCGACAAAGGTATAGTCTCTTGCAGAAACATCACTGCCATCAGCAATGGTCAGAGATCCTGTTGCAGGGCTACCAACGCGAAAATTTTGGCCACCACTCAAGGTCGCACCATCCCTGAACTCCAGCGCTCCTTCTGAAACAGTGGTGGTGCCGTTATAGGTATTGTCACCCGTCAGGACGAGTGTTCCAAGACCAGTTTTTTCCAGTGAACCAGCTCCGGTCAGGTTGGAAGCAATGGTTGAGGTAAAACCGGCGCTCGCACTGGTTCCCTCCCCAACCCTGAATGAAACGGTGTCAGCGCCAGCATTTATGATGATATCGCCACCAGTCACTGTGTAGCCATCCGCTGCGAACTGCATGCCTTTGGACACCGAAACCCCGGCGCTATCCACTACGATCGTGCCCGGTGTTCCCTGGAAAATCAGCGTGCTGTCCGGTTGATAAGGTGCACTTGCTGAGCCTGTGGCATCGGTCCAGTTGGTTCCTGCACTACTCCATGTGCCAGAGCCACCATGAACGGTTCCATCAGCACTTGTTACCGGTCCGTTCCAGAAGCTCAGCTGGTCCGGGTTCACCAGAAGGTTGACCTGTCCGGCTGTTGCAGTCTGCACGTTGTAAAGGAAACCTATTGGCCCAGTGCCTACCACCAGGCCGTTATCGGTCAAACTGCCGCCATAGGTGATCAGATTATAGACCCCAGCGTCAAAGCCCCCCGCATCGGTAACGTTGAGCGTTCCATCCAGCGTCAGATCACCACCAACGGCGATGAGGTCGCTGTCTACGCCTGCTGTGCCGGAAGGAGATCCAAGCTCGAACTCCAGAACTGAGGCGGAAGTAAGATTGAGGTCGCCGTCGATGGTCAGTGTGCCAGGGCTGTTGTCTGCAGCAATCGTTCCGCTTGTGATTGTTGCCGAACCGTTGATCGTGCCCGAGCCGCCAAGGCTACCGCCATTGACTATAACATCGCCAATGGTGCCATCAACAACCAGTTTGCCTCCTGAAACGGTAGTGCCGCCGGTATAGGTGTTGGCACCGGTCAGGGTCGTGGTGCCCGATAGCTGGTTAACCCCGCCGTCTCCTATGATTTTTGGAGCGAACACGTAAGCGGTATCCGTGTGGTTAAAGTTGATCACCCCGGTACCCTCGCCAAATATCACTGCCTCTGTATCAAGGGTGCCTGCCTTCACAGCCGTCTCACCTGCCGCAGCGCCGATATTGAGTGTGCCTTGAGAAACAGCGCCGAAGGCCAGCACGACATCACCATCTACATCCACGATAGCGCCATCTGCTATCGTCAGCGTCCCGGGCGCTCTATCTCCGACTTTAATACGATCACTGCTTTCCCAAGCGGAGCCTTCGCCCGTCACTGTAACAATACCCGAACTGGCCCCACTGAAGCTGGCGCGGTTGAAGCCAATGGTGGTGCTATCAGAAGTAACCTTGCCGCCATTCTCTATTTTTAGGGAGCCGGCACCATACTGGCCGACCAAAAGAGGGCCTGACTCCCAGACGGATCCGTCATCCGTCACAGTCACGGCACCTGTGGCATCAGGTCCACCTATGATGCTGTTCAGACCATTGGTAACCTTACCGCCGTCGGAAATGGTCAGCGCTCCGGTCCCATTCAAGCCAATTATTGAGATAGCAGCAACATCTAACGAAGATCCTGAACCCGTCACAGTCACGCTGCCCGACACACGGCCAATATTCAGATATCCACTGTTGACCTCACTGCCCTCTGCAATGGTTAATGCGCCGGTGCCGGCATAGCCGACCCTCAGCGCTGCAGTATCGGTCAAAACACTCCCGCCGCGCAACTTCAACGTACCGCCAGACACTATCGTTTCGCCGGTGTAAGTGTTGGTCCCTGTCAGGATCGTGGTGCCCGAAAGCTGATTGACACTGCCAGTCCCGCTGATATCTGCGGAGAAGGTGTAGTCACTATCCGTGTGGTTGAAGTTGATAGTACCTGTTCCTGGACCAAAGATTACCTTTGCTGTGTTGAGCTCTCCCGCCCCCACCGCAGCATCCCCAGCTACAGCACCGATGTTCAAAACGCCAGAACCTGGTGTGTCAGAGCCCAGCCTTGTTACTCCGGACACGTTCACTACTGCATCCTCTGAAATCGTCAGAGTGCCATCGCCACTGCTACCGACAACCAAGTCATAGGCATTGGTCCAGGTTGATCCGGTGCCGGTCACCTCAACACGACCAGAAGAGCCTCCGGTACGGCCGATAATGCTGTCTGCGCTGCTAACTGCACCGCCATCGGACACTGTCAAAGTACCATCGCCGTAGTCACCGACATAAATCCAGTATGAAGAATCCCAGATTGATCCAGTGCCTGTCACCTCAACGCTACCAGTTGAACCGTTCTTATAGCCAATATAGCTGCCGCTATAACTATCCAATGCGCCACCATTAGAAACAGTCAGAAAACCTTGGCCTTCATCGCCGACAACAAGATCGTTAGCGTCTGCGGTTCCGTTGGTGCCTTTATCCGTAATGGAGGTCGGATTGGGGAGAGCAGTGTCAATGGTAACATTTTGATTGTGATCTGGAGTAGTATTGCTACTCCAGTTCTCGTCAGTAAACCAGTCGGTTGATGCGCTCCCGTCCCATGTTTGTCCAAGCGCGTTGGTTGCTCCGGACAACACCAAAGGCCCTGATGCAATTAGCGTAGCGGCAAGATAAGGCGCTCGACTTGCTGTAGTGCCAGCCACTTTGGTTATACGCCCACCGCGCCGCAGATGGTTCAGAAAGTGCTGAAAACATGTTCTTGTAGGGGAAGTCGTCATACGGATGTCAGAACTCTTGGTTCAAAATCTTTGATGTACCCATCTCACTTCAAAACCTGATCGTTTTGACGTGAAATGACGCGGAACTTATCGGTGACCTGCTCAGGAACGATCGTCAGTTAAACGCCCTAAGCTAAATCGCTACAGATCTTTCTTCCCAATCATTCGCCAGACGGCACGCCGATACCGGCGGCAGCGGTCAAAATGCTGACACTTGAATATCAATGGGATGAAAATACAGAGGGATTGTACGTAGTCGGCAGCGCAAAGAATGCTAAGAACTTAGCAATCTGGCTATTTACTCAGATTTGTGCACACGGCATGAGCGAGCAGACCTCAGAGAGACAAATGCTCGGCTCTGGCGGCATCAATCCAGTCTGACAGGGCTTGCTCGTCCGGCACGGCAATTGCTCCGTACTTCAGTACGATCAGGCCATTTTTTTCCAGCTGTTTGAGCGCTTTACCCATAGAAACACGTGAGGTGCCTACAGCAATAGCCAACTCAGACTGGTTCCAGTTGAGCATCCCTGGCACCTCTGAAGCTTCGAGCATGTTCTGCAAAAACACTGCTGTATAAGCAGGCAAAGGTAGCAAACGCAGATCGTCCAGCATATTCAGTGCCACATTCAAACGGCTTAACGTCGCTGGCAAAGCTGCGCGGGCGATTTCTGGATGAGTGTCCATTAGCGTCAGAAAATCAGCTTTGTGAACATAACCAATTGTTGTCTTACCAACTGCTGTAGCATTTTGTGTCCGCTTGCGGCCGGTCAGCACGCCTATGATGCCGATGAAGTGCCCCTCACCAAGCACCGCAAGAATTGTTTCTCGGCCACTGGGGCTGAAACGCCCCATTCTAACTGCACCTGAACGCACAATGAGCAGGCGATCACCATCATCACCGGTCGAGAAGATCGTGCGGCCGTCCTGATAGGTGTGGCACTGCTCGACAGCTGCAAAAGCGGCCTCGACCTTTGGGCTGAGCAGGTCAAGGAACTTGAGGCTCCCGTGATCCAGCAATCCTGTCATGGCCAAGGTTCCTTAAGATGCGTTGAGGGCGTACACTTCATCACCTATCCTGAACATCGCCCTTGTTGTCAACACACCATACTGTTAGTTGCAGAGCTTCAATCGTGGCCGCAGCTAGCGATAGCCACGAATGTCTGCTTCTCTAATCGGGCGCTGAGGTCAAGCTCTTTTTTCCTTTCCGATCGGATCTAATCCATCTCCGGGTCACGCTTCTCTTCGCAGTCTGGGTCGCT
>NZ_LCWX01000154.1:0-1453 GCF_001431305.1 Pseudovibrio sp. POLY-S9 | reverse complement strand
GACGGCGAGTTCTCCAAGTTCGGCGGTTCCCTCGGCATTGCCGCTGGCAGCTCCAACAAGGGCATCATCGGCCCGCAAGGCTTTTATTCAGAGACGCCCATTCGCCTGACGGCCAAAGGCAGTGGCTTCACCGGCGGCACCATCAGCGTGGCCATCCATTATCTCAGCGTTGGTGTACCGGACGCACCATGACCAACCTTAGCGAAGTCATTAATGCGCTGGGCGGAGGACCCGCCGCCGTTGCTATTGTCGCTCTGGGCTTCTTTGCCTGGCGGGTGCTCAATTGGTGGCGGCAAGACACCAAAGAATACAACGCTGCCCTTCGTGAAATCCAGAAAGAGGCTACCGAAGGCTTGCAAGCCAGCACAGAGGCCATTCGCGCCTTAACCGAGGAGATCAAGCGCCGTGATTAAACACCTCCTGAAAATCGTTCCGCGGTCCCGTAAACGGACATGCAAGACTTGTAGTCAGCAGGCTGTACTTGCTGTGCGCCAAAAGCGCGAGGAACTCACCCAGGCGCTTCAGGAGCTGGCACAAGCGAGAAAAGCCAAAGACCGAGCCTGATGCCTGCGCATCCCAAAGAACTCATCTCTTCAAGCTGCCTTCGGGTGGCTTTTTTCTATGTCTGGAGGACCAACCATGACGTACACCACACGAGACATCCAAGCCCGACTTGCTGCGCTGGGCTATGATCCTGGTCCCATCGATGGTCTTGGTGGACCAAAGACAAGAGCTGCGATAGCTGAGGCGTTGAAAGCGCGGAACGTGAAGCGCGTCGAGGAGTTGTTTCACGCCTCTGGACTTCACCGCATCATCCTGCATTGGACAGCAGGCGCGGACGGGCTCTTCGAGCTGGAGCGACAGCATTATCATCTCATCATCGATCGCTCAGGCCGAACACATGCAGGAGCACTTAAACCGGAAGCCAACGCGAATTGCCTCGATGGCCGCTATGCAGCCCACACCAGAGCGCTCAACTCCGGCTCCATTGGCGTAGCCTTTGATGCCATGGCGGGCGCAATAGAGTCTCCTTTTGATCCCGGCAAGTATCCAATCACGCAAGTTCAAGTTCAGGCACTAGCGGAGACTGCTGCTGATCTCTGTGAAACTTACCAGATCGCGGTGAGCCCATACTCCGTTCTTACCCATGCAGAAGTTCAACCAACGCTAGGCATCAAACAGCGTAGCAAATGGGATATCGCTTGGCTGCCGGATATGACAGCACCGGGAGATCCGGTCGATGTGGGTAACAAGCTGCGATCCCTCATTGCAACCGCAGGGCTTTGAGCTTTCAAGTTACTGCTGTGACAACTGACAAGAAACTGTATCTCGTTGAAAGTGCAAACAGATCACTGGGGCCACAAGCATGCGTAATCGGGCTCGTCCTTCACGAGAGGTCAGCTCCTGTTAAGATCGCAGCATATTGCTGCGAGGATGGGAGAGCACCATGGAA
>NZ_LCWX01000153.1:0-335 GCF_001431305.1 Pseudovibrio sp. POLY-S9 | reverse complement strand
GCCTGTTCAAGCAGCGTTGTGCTTACAGAGTTGCCATTTTGGTCGACGACTGCGTTCGCAAAAAGATCTTCTGTCCCCCAACTGTTGTTGGCAATATCGTATCGTTGCCAGTTGAACAGTGGGTTGAGATCGCTCTCCCGAATACCTTCGCTTGTAAGCGTTGCATCATAAGCAACGCCAACTGATCCAATGTCATTGCGTGCAGCGCCAATAACACCGGCCACCAATGTAGCATGCTGTGTCGGTTCAATGTTTGGATTTTGCGTGCGCAACGCTTCATCATCAATATTGGGCAGCAAGTCCGGATGACTGTAGTCAACCTGTCCATAGTCTTC
>NZ_LCWX01000152.1:0-567 GCF_001431305.1 Pseudovibrio sp. POLY-S9 | reverse complement strand
CCATAGGCGCTAACTTAAAGAGTAAATATCTGATATTACTGAATTTATACCAAGTATTTAGCTGGAAGTATTAGGCATTTACTCTTGGTTGTTTTGAACAGACACCAGCAAAGAGATCGGAAGATCGCAGTGCTGGTGTCCTAAGTCAGAATATTATGCAAACTGGAAATCATCTAAATGAAGATCAGAGACAAGAACGCCTTTCAGCGTTACCGAATTATTGCCATCTAGGCGTATTTCAGTATCACTTCCATCATCGCTAGCTGCTATGATCACCGCGTCAAAATCGGCAAATACATTTGTGTCAAAGCGTATTATATCTTCTGATCCGGCCCCGGCAGCAAAGTCTGTGACTTTATCAATGCCAAACGATGTACCGATAAAGATAAAAGTATCGCTTCCTTCATTACCCGTAACAATCTCATCAGAAGCACTGCCAATAATAACGTCATCCTCAGATGTGCCGATAAGTTCCATGCGACCATCTTCACGAACCTTGATTTCACTTAGGGCTGTCCCATCAGCAAACTCAAAGCGCTCAATGTGCTCGCCCATATCTGCAAGACG
>NZ_LCWX01000151.1:16492-24856 GCF_001431305.1 Pseudovibrio sp. POLY-S9 | reverse complement strand
TGTCTGCGGTAGTTGTCAGTGGGGTTGCCGTCATACCCGTAGATAAACATCTGCCCGAAGAACGGGCATTCGAAGTTGATTGAGGAGCGTGTGGTCGCGTTCAACAGGCGTAGATTGATCAGCTCTCCCGGTTTTACCTTGATGATCGGGCAATACTGGCTGTTGACCGTGATGTTGTATTCACTGTTGGGGAACTTGGCGACCTGCTTCTGGTCCTCCACCTTGCCCTCAGCGTTCACGGCAATGTTCTGGAACACCATGCAGTATTCCTTCACACCCATCTCTTTGAGCTGATCATCAAACGCGCCACGCACGATAATCATACCGGCCATGCCGCTGCCAACCTGCAAGGCCACGGACCCGTGCTTGTGCGGGTGATACCAGTAGACCCCCGGAGGGTGATCCGCTGGAATGTCGTACTCGTAGTCATAGGCTTCGCCGGGGCGAATGGTCATGCAGACGTTATCTCCGGGAGACTCCGGCGTCACGTGAAGGCCGTGTGTGTGGATGTTGTAATTGTTGAACCCGTAAGGGAAGTTGATGTCATCCGGCTCGGTCTGGTCCTGCTCCGGCAACTTGTTGTGTGTGTGGATCTGCAGCTTTGAACCCGGCCTGACCTCAATGGTTGGGCCAGTCAGAGTGTTTCCAACCTCTTTGGTAAGATCGCTTGTGAACACTCGGGTGTAGGTTGGGACGTTGTGAGGCTTTTCAAAGCTGAAAACATTGTTGGTGTCGTATTCAACATCCAGAGTAACTTCCAGATGCTTCTTTTCAGGATCCATTACGTAAGCTGGCGGGTTTTTGATAGGGCTCAGGAAGGAAAAGGGCTTCGCCTCACTCATGTAGCGGTTCCTCACGTCGGCAGCACTCAAGTGCTTGTTGGTTTTGATTTCAACCTACTGAGGATGGGGGAGTGGTGGAAACGTTGCTTGGCAACGGGGTTAAGGTTCCGTTAGGTAAAAAGGTCGGTTCCAATCTGACCTTACGTTTATTCCCTAAACGCGCACTCCGTGCAGCTTTGGACGGGTGCCAACTTGCCGTTGCCGGGAAGTAAATGCCTGAAACGGAATCTCTTTCTCCAATTTAGAACGATTATTTATTGTGGGAAGTCTACGTATTTTTTGCCTTTGCGTGACCTATGTCAATTTAGCTGGGATATCACCACATGCGGTTGCATTTCAGTGAAATTTCTACACACATCAACCCATTGAAATATATGCGAATAATAGCCTTTCATGAGGCGCTCACAATAACTTGACGATGGTCAATGTAAGAAGCTCGAGGGCAAGCTTACATAACGATGCCGGGTAAGGTTCGTTTCTATTGGAGTTTATGGTGTCGTTTAAATCAATTCTCCGTTTTTTGGCCAGTATCGCGCAGAAATGCGCAGTCAGCGCCGTGGCTGTAAGCGCTCGTAAGAAGTCAGCAGCATTTGATGACAACACTCTCAATTATGAAAGTGCCATCAAAGACGAACCCCTGATTGCTCCTTGGGGCAAGTTCTATGTCTCTAACACCTTAAAAGACATCGGTTCGGCAACACTCCAGATCACCAGAGGGGCGCGGATTGTCCCTCTATTTTCGCCAGTTTCGATTTGAGGAATGAGTTATGAGAGGCATTGGTAAGGTCAGTCTGATTGGCGCAGGACCGGGTGATCCGGATCTCCTGACAGTGAAAGCTCTGAAGCGCATTCAGGACGCTGAAGTCGTTGTTTACGATCGTCTGGTCTCTCAGGAAATTATGGATCTGGTTCCGCCTAAGACAGCTCTTTATCCTGTCGGGAAGAAGCCGAAGAGCCATCCTATTCCTCAGGAAGAAATCAACCAGTTACTCGTTGATCTCGCCAAAGAAGGTAAGCGTGTTGTGCGCCTTAAAGGTGGGGATCCGTTTATTTTTGGCCGCGGCAGTGAAGAAGCTGCTGAACTGGTCATTGCCGGTGTCGACTATGAAGTCGTGCCAGGCATCACAGCTGCGCAAGGCTGTGCCTCAAGCCTAAACCTGCCACTCACGCATCGCGGCCTTGCAACGGGGCTAAGATACGTAACCGGGCATTGCCAGAAAGATGTACCCCTCGATCTGGATTGGGCCAGCCTTGCGGACCCTAACACCACCCTCGTGATCTACATGGGCCTTGCTGCCATCGCCGAGATTTCTACCAAGCTTGTTGAGCACGGCATGCCTGCAGACATGCCTGCTGTTGCGATCTCGAAGGGCACCACATCAGAAGAGCAGAAAGTGTTCGGCACACTCACCACAATCGGTGAGCAGGCTAAGGCAGCTAAACTACCAGCGCCGACACTGTTCATGATTGGTGATGTTGTGGGTCTAAAAGACTCTCTGGAGCTGCCGTCCTTCTCCGGCAGTGAGGCAAAATGGGGCGATAGACCTCATCTGGAGGTTATCAATGGCTAAGACAGAGCGGAGTGTGCAAAACCCGCTGCGTTCTTTTCTGAAGGCTGGGGTGCTGGCGCTTCCGTTGCTGACTGGAGCGCCCCTTGGGGCTCTTGCCGATGAAGAGGCCCTCAAGATCATTGATCGCGAAAAGCTGACAGACTTCGTGCAGCAGGACTGTGGGTCCTGCCACGGTCTGACACTTGAGGGCGGTCTTGGAGGGCCAATCCTTCCAGAAAATCTGGAACATATGGACTCTGATGTCATTCAGGAAGTGATCCTTGGCGGATTGCCGGGAACGGCAATGCCACCATGGCGCGGCTTCCTCACCGAAACTGAAGCGGCCTTCATTGCGGAAGGTCTTAAAACAGGAGCATTCAAGTGAAGACGTTTTTTGCTGCCGCAGCCTTAGGTGCGGGTCTTTTATTTGCTTCTGCAGCCAGTTCTGAAGACCTGCGCGCCACGGGCGATTTGGGTCTGATTATCGAACGAGCCACAGGAACAGCCCTGATTGTCGAAAGCACAGACCGTACTGTGTTGGCTCAGGTAGAGGGTTTGGGCAACCTCTCGCACGCCTCTGTTGTTTACTCGCGAGACGAGCGCTACGCCTATGTGTTTGGCCGCGATGGTGGCTTGTCCAAAGTGGATATGCTCACTGGCAAGCTTGTTGGCCGCGTTATGCAGGCTGGCAACTCCATCGGCGGCGCCATTTCTGATGATGGTAAGCTGATCGCCGTCGCCAACTACAAGCCGGGCGGCGTGAATGTATTTGACGCGGAAACTCTGGAGCTGGTCTCCGAAGTGCCTGCGATTTATGACGAAGTTGGCAATCAGTCCAAGACCATTGGACTTGTGGATCTGCCCGGTCGTCGCTTTGCTTTCTCCCTTTGGGATGGTGAGCAAACATGGATTTTGGACTATTCCAAGAGCCTGAAGCCTGAGATCACCAAACTCGAAGACATTGGCGTCTTCCCATACGATGCGCTGGTTACGGGCGATGGCCGCCACTACATCGTTGGCCTGTTTGGTGAAGACGGTCTGGCTCATGTGGATCTTTGGAAAGAGCCTCTGACAGTTGAACGCATCATGGATGGCTACGGCAAGGGGGAAGAGCCTCTTCCGGTCTACAAGATGCCCCATCTGGAAGGCTGGGCGAAAGCCAACGGCATGTACGCACTGCCTGCCATTGGCCGCCACGAAGTGCTGTTCATGGATGAGCGTGACTTCACTGAAGTCGATCGCGTAAAGGTACATGGTCAGCCGGTGTTTGCCATGGCGCGTCCTGATGGTCGTCAGATCTGGGTGAACTTTGCGCCTCCACACAACGATACCATTCAGGTGATCGATATTCTGGACCGCAAGATCATCAAAACGATGAAGCCGGGACCGGGCGTGTTGCATATGGAGTTCACTCCGCGCGGCAACGAAGTCTGGATGTCCGTTCGTGACAAGAATGAAATTCATGTCTACGACACAACGGATTTCTCCCTGAAAGAGGTTCTGCCAGCGGAAAAACCAAGCGGCATCTTCTTTACTTCACGTGCACACCAGCTGGGGCTTTAGGTCCCGGCTTTCCCAGGGCGGCACTGGCCGCCCGAGCGATTGGGGAGTTTGCGATATGAGCGCACAGCTGAGTGATATTGATCTCGTATTGGTGGACAAGTGGCAGCATAATTTTCCGCTTGTCCCTAAGCCATTCAATCTCATAGCCCGGGAAACCGGGGTGGACGCTTTAGACGCGATCAGCAGTTACGAACGGCTGGTCGCAAATGGCGTCATTTCGCGTATTGGCGCGGTATTGGCTCCAAATACAGTGAGCGCGAGTTGCCTGGCCGCAGTGTCAGCGCCTCCACACTTTGTGGAAACGGCAGCGCAGCTCATCAACGATGAGCCGGGGGTCAACCACAACTACCTGCGTGAGAATGATCTCAATATCTGGTTCGTGGTTGTTGAACGGGATCGGGCGACGTTAGAGGCCACGCTCGCCCGTATTGAGCAGAACACCAATCTGGTCGTTCATGCTTTTCGGATGGAAAAGGCTTTCCACCTGGATCTGGGGTTTTCTTTGACAGAGCAGCGGCTGGAAAAGAAGACCCCCGTACTCCCGCCGGTCGATATGTCGGTTCTGGAGCCTGGTGACATCAACCTGCTGGAAAAACTGTCTGATGGCATTCCTCTTTCGGACCGCCCTTTCCTGCGCATTGCGCTGAAGCTGGGGCGCTCGGAAACCACCGTGCTTGAACGGCTGAAAGTGCTGCAGGATGCTGGCATCATTCGCCGGTTTGGTGTGGTCGTGCGGCATCGGTCCATCGGTTACAAGGCGAATGCGATGACGGTCTGGAATGTTCGTGATGAGCATATTGATGACGTTGGCGCCATATTCTCTGCAGACCCGATGGTGAGCCTTTGCTACCAGCGCAACAGAGAGATGCCGCTTTGGCCGTACAACCTGTACACCATGACCCACGCGAACAGCCGTGAAGAGGCGCTGGAGGTCATCAACCGGCTTTCCACCACGGCCACGCAGCACGTGATGAGCAGCGACGTGCTGTTCTCCACCAAGTGCTTCAAGCAGCGTGGTGCCCGTCTGTCTCGCAGTGTTGGAGTAAGTGCATGAGCACAGATATTGCCCACCTCAATGAACCTGCCAAGGTGCATCTGGATGATCTGGACCGCAAGCTGATCAACCGCTTGCAGGACGGCCTTCCGGTTGTCTCAAAGCCGTATGCGGCGGTCGCAGAAGAACTGGGCATTGCAGAAGACTTGCTGCTTGAGCGCCTGCAATGGCTGCTTAAGACGCGTATCCTCACTCGTTTCGGGCCAATGTTCGACATTGCTCAAATGGGCGGGGCCTTCTGTCTGTGCGCTATGGCTGTACCGGAAGAGCGCTATGACGAGGTGACTGAACAGGTGAACTCGTTGGAAGAGGTGGCGCACAACTATGCCCGTGATCACGAGCTGAATATGTGGTTCGTGCTTGCCACGGAAACCCCTGACGAAATTGAGAGTTGCGGGAAACGCATTGAAGAGCTGACCGGAATCCCGGTCCGGCAGTTCCCGAAAGAACGCGAGTTTTTTATTGAGTTTAAGGTTCCAGTATGAGCACGCATAGTATCGAAGAATTCTCCGAATTTGACCGTGCTCTGGTGGCTGCGCTGCAAGAAGGTTTGCCGCTAGTTTCCGAGCCATATGCGCAGATTGCCCATCAGCTTGGCGTGAGCGAAGAGCTGGTGCTGGAACGCGTTGCTTCCATGAAAGAAAACGGTGCAATTCGTCGTATTGCGGCTGTGCCAAATCATCGCGCCCTTGGCATGCGTGCCAACGGCATGTCCGTCTGGAATATCGTTGATGAGGACGTTGAACGCATTGGACAAATGATGGGTTCTCTGGACTTTGTGTCCCACTGCTATCAGCGCCCAAGATGGCTACCCACATGGCCGTACAATGTCTTTGCCATGGTGCATGGAAAGACTCGCGAAGAGTGTCTGACTTTAGTCAAGGAAATAGAGGCGCTCATAGGGACATCATGCAATGGAAATGATGTCCTGTTTTCGACAAAAACCCTGAAAAAAACAGGACTTAGACTTCGTCGCAGAGGGGAGAGCCCGCGTGTTTCGTCTGACCCATTATCTCAAAGCTCTAGCGGATCCGTATCCACTTCCACCAGCGCGTAAACCTGCTGGTCCGGTTGTTATCTGGAACTTGATCCGCCGTTGTAATTTGAAGTGCAAGCACTGTTATACAACCTCAGGCGATGTAGATTTTCCCGGCGAGCTTTCAACCAAGCAGGCCTATGAGGTTATTGATGACCTGAAGGGCTTCCGCGTCCCGGTTATCATCTTCTCTGGTGGTGAGCCGCTGATGCGCCCGGATATGCTGGAGCTGTCGGCCCACGCCAAACAGCTTGGCTTCTATACCGCCCTGTCCACCAACGGCACGCTTATCGACAAAGATATGGCGCGCAAGATTGGTGAGATCGGTTACGACTATGTCGGCATCTCACTGGATGGCATTGGCAAAGTGCATGATGACTTCCGCGGCATGGATGGCGCGTTTGACCTGTCATTGCAGGCTGTGCGTTACCTGCGCGAGGAAAACGTTAAAGTTGGCCTGCGCTTTACGCTGACAGAAGAAAATGCCGATACGCTGGATGACTATCTGGATCTGTGCGCTCGCGAAAAAGTGGACAAGATCTACCTGTCTCACCTTGTGTATGCAGGCCGTGGCAACAAGAACCGTGGTGAAGATGCGCACCTGAACGTGACCCGTAAAGCCATGACCCACCTGATTGAAAAGGCGTGGGAAGATGTGCTGGCTGGCAAATCCAACGAATACGTGACCGGCAACAACGATGCGGATGGCATCTACCTGTTGCAGTGGGTGCGTGAGAACATGCCGGAAAAAGCTGGTTATCTGGAAGATATGCTGGAGCGCTGGGGTGGCAATGCCTCTGGTGTAAACATCGGCAACATCGATAACACCGGCAAAGTGCATCCGGACAGCTTCTGGTGGCACTACACCATCGGCAACGTGAAAGAGCGCAAGTTCTCCGAGATCTGGCAGGATGTATCCGACCCGGTCATGGCTGGTTTGAAGCAGACCCCGCGCCAGATCAAAGGCCGCTGCGGATCTTGCCAATACTTCAACATCTGTAATGGCAACACGCGCGTGCGCGCGCTGCAGCTGACGGGTGACCCTTGGGCGGAAGATCCATCCTGTTACCTGACGGATGAAGAGATCGGTCTTGGGGATGCAAACCACCAGCGCGTTGAAACAACACCATTCCGGGGAGCTCGTCATGAAGCCAAACACGTTTATGCCTAAACTCGCCGGAGTTTTGCTGGCAACCTGCATGTTGGCAGGCGCTGCGGAAGCACGCGGTAAAAAGCTTGAGCTTTATCCAGTCTCTGACGCCACAAAAGGCACCTATCAGGAGCTTTGTGCGGAGTGTCATGGTGGTGACCGCTTAGGCGGCATTGGCCCTGCGCTCATCCCGGAAAGTCTGAAGCGTCTGCGCGTAAGTGCTGCGACATCGACCATCAAGGATGGTCGTGTTCACACCCAGATGCCAGCCTTCGGGGATCAGCTCAACGATCAACAAGTCGCTGATCTGGTGAATCTGGTAAAGACCCCATTGGGCGCAATGCCGGTGTGGGGTGAAGAGGAAATCAACGCGACCCGCGTGTTCAACGAGGACTACAAGCCCGTTGAAAAGCCGGTTTATGAATCCGATCCGCTGAACCTGTTTGTGGTCGTGGAGACTGGTGATCACTACGCCACCGTCATGGATGGCGATACGTTTGAACCGCTCACCCGCTTCAAAACCCAGTTTGCATTGCATGGCGGCCCTAAGTTTACACCGGACGGACACTACGTGTTCTTCATGTCCCGTGATGGCTGGATCACCAAATACGATATGTGGGCGCTGAAAGTGGTTGGCGAAGTACGCGGCGGTATCAATGCCCGTAACATCGCGCTTTCCCGCGATGGCAAGCACATTGCACTGGCAAACTACCTGCCACATTCTCTGGTGATGTTGTCTGCTGAGGACCTCACCGTTGAGAAGATCTTTGATGCAGAGTCTTTAGGCGGCGAAACCACACGTGTTTCTGCAGTTTATCAGGCACCAGAACGTGACAGCTTCGTTGTTGCAATGAAGGATGTGCCTGAAGTCTGGGAAGTGGCGACCAATCCAAAGGCAGAGCCTGAGTTTGATGCCTATGTCGATGCTGAGAACTACGGCAAGGATGGTGCGAAACCAACATCTGAAGGTTTGTTCGCCCTGCGCCGTATTCAGGTTGATGCGCCGATGGACGATTTCTTCTTCGACCAGTCCTACAAACACCTGATGGGATCGTCTCGTGACGGGAAGAGCGGTGTTGTGGTGGACATGGATGAAGGCGCGACCATTGCCAAAATCGACCTACCCGGCTTCCCGCATCTAGGCTCCGGCATCAGCTGGGAGTGGCAGG
>NZ_LCWX01000151.1:3738-16356 GCF_001431305.1 Pseudovibrio sp. POLY-S9 | reverse complement strand
TGTGATCGACATGTCCAACTGGTCCGTATTGAAGACACTTGATACGGCGGGTCCGGGCTTCTTCATGCGATCTCACGAAAACTCCAAGTACGCTTGGGCGGACGTGTTCTTTGGTCCAAACAAGGACCAGATGTACGTGATCGATAAAGAAACGCTTGAGATCGTAAAGACGCTGAAACCGCTCCCGGGTAAAACCGCTGCTCATATCGAGTTTGACCGTGATGGCAGCCACGCCATTCTCTCTATCTGGGAAAATGACGGCATGATCATCATTTACGATGCGAAAACACTTGAAGAAGTGAAGCGTATTCCAATGAGTAAGCCATCTGGAAAGTACAATGTCTGGAACAAGATCACCTTCTCCGCTGGTACAAGCCACTAGCGACCTGGCACTTGTTCTTGCTGCTCATGGAGATTTGGGCGGCAAGGGCGCCGACAATACACCAGGCCACGTTCGCCTGAAAAATGCTCTGGCGCCCTTACTGCCCGAACTGGATGTGGTGAGTGGGGTGATGAAAGGAACCCCGCCGCTACAGGAAGTAGTCGAAAGCCTCCCGCACGAGCGCGTGCTTGTGCTTCCTCTCCTCTTAAGTAACGGCTACTTCTGCAAAACAGTCCTGCCTCGCCGATTGGGGCTGGACCCAAACCTGCAACAACAGAAAGAAGGTGCATGGCAAAATCTGAACCGAGACGGGCAGTATATCAAGCTGTTACCCCCGCTTGGTGTATTGCCCTTCCTACCTGATCTGGTTTCACAGAGTATTCAAAGTACTCTGGCGCCAAACAGCAAAAGCACGTTGTTAAAGCCAGAACTCGACCGGGAAGTGCTGATCGTTGCCCATGGCTCGACAGTCGGACCGGAATCACGGCTTTGCGCGCTTCAACTCAAAGAGCATCTGGAAAATCGTTACGGTTACAAGCAACTTCGCGTGGCATTTCTCTCCGAGGAACCCTTCGTCGAAAAGGCTGTCCTGACACTTTCCGAAGATGCAATCGTTGTTCCGCTGTTTGCCAGTGGAGGCTTACACGGCCAGGAAGATCTCTCCAAAATTATGGAGAGCGCTCCTGCAGGCTGTAAACTTGCACCGGTAATTGGCTGTGAGCATGCTCTGGCGCAGCACTTGGTCAGCTATCTGCAAGAAATTGGCTTAACGCGTGGCTTCGCCAACCCAAGAGTTGCATTGCTACGAGATTTGCCCGCACAGCCTACAAGGGCTGCTCTGAGATAACTCTGATTTTTGAGTGAGATGTTCAGGCAATTTGATCGCCTGAACTCCGTCTCAGGTTTCGTTTTAAGCAGGCACATCTTTCTTAGAGAAGTACCAATCAACGTATTCATAACCAGCTGATTTACGTGTTTCAGCCAGATCCGCTGTTGCTGGCGGAGGCACGATTACTTTGTCACCAGGCTGCCAGTTTTCTGGAGTCGCAACACCGTGTTCGGTAGATGTTTGCAAGGCTTTGATCAAGCGTAGGAACTCATCAACTGAACGCCCGTTGGTCATTGGGTAGTAAACCATCGCCCGCAGAATTCCTTCAGGATCAATAATGAAAGTTGCGCGAACAGCAGAAGTGTCTGAGGCTCCAGGCTGGATCATGCCGTAGGCTTTGGCGACTTCCATTGAGAGGTCTGCAATGATCGGGAAGGGTATGTGAACGCCAAACTTCTCCTCGATGTTTCGCATCCAGGCGATGTGTGAGTAGTGACTGTCGATAGACAGGCCAAGCAATGCTGTATTGAGCTTGCCAAAATCTTCTGCTGCATTCGCAAAAGCAATGAATTCGGTTGTGCAGACAGGCGTAAAATCAGCTGGATGTGAAAAGAGAACCAGCCATTGACCTTTGTAATCACTCAATGATTTGGTGCCATCAGTCGTCGGAGCAGTAAAATCTGGTGCTGGTGTGTTCAGCTGCGGCAATGTGATGATAGTTTCTTCTGACATTTATTTTCCTCGGGCTCAATTGATTTGATAAATGCACAATATCGATCTATATTAATTAGTGAAATTGATTAATAATAATACAGTGATCTATAAAATATATGAGTCATCTACCAAGCCTTCGCCAGTTAGAGTTTCTGGTCGCCCTTGTTGAAGAACAGCATTTTGGCAGGGCAGCAGAAAAATGTAATGTGAGCCAATCGGCTCTGAGCACAGCGCTCAAAGAGCTGGAACAGAATCTTGGTGTTCATCTGGCGGAGCGAACCAAGCGTTCTGTCACGATTACACCTCTGGGCAACTCACTGGCTGATCGCGCACGTCACATCCTGCTCGATACAAAAGCCTTTGTAGATTTTGCTGCGGCAAACTCTAAGTTCCTGTCTGGAGACATGAAACTGGGGGTGATTTCTACAGTTGGACCTTATCTGCTTCCTGGGATTATGCCGCAGCTTCGGAAGAAGTTTCCGGAACTTCGCCTCTTTATCAAAGAGGGCATCACCCATGACCTGTTGGCTGCATTACAGAGCGGGCATCTGGATGCCGTTTTGCTGGCACTCCCATTTGAGATTGGCGACCTTGTTCAGTTTCCATTGTTTGAAGATGGATACAAACTGGCTGTCACACCTCAACATCCGCTTGCAAACCGGCAACATGTAGAAGGGCAGGACCTGACAGATACCAAGATGATGTTGCTGGAAAAAGGGCATTGTTTACAACAGCATGCCCTGTCTGCATTTTTACCCGACGGCCCGGTTCAAGACAGTTCATTTGAGGCGACTAGCCTATCCACTTTAGTGGGTATGGTGGCAGAAGGGCTGGGAACTACACTTCTGCCAGACGTCGCGATTACTGCAGGACTGACGGATAATTATGATGTGTGCCTCATCGATGTAGATAAGGCACTGCCAAGAGAAATAGCGCTCGTATGGCGAAAAAGCTCACCACGGGGAGAGGAACTACAACATCTTGGCGAGTTCATCAAAGAAGCCTATGAGGGATGAAAACCCAGGCACGGACAAGCGAATAAAATCATTTTAGCGCAACATCTTAGCCGTGGTTTGAATGCATAACCACTGTGCGTTCCTGCTCTACCAATGTGCGCAGAACCTGAACGTTGGAAATGATTGCCCGGTTCTGTTTGACCTCGACGCCATAGCTTTTCAGTTTCTGGAACGCGCGAGACAGGCTTTCCGGTTTCATGCCTAAACGACCCGCGATGAGTGCTTTGTCGTAGGGCAACACCAATGTGCAGGAACCAGCAGGTTCTGTGCTGAGGTTCAGCAAGAACTCGGCAACACGCTGTGCACCCGTATGCGTCTTCAACCCTTCAATCTGCAACACGAGTTGATGCAGGTGCATGGACAAAGATGACATCATTGCCAGCGCGATGTTCGGATCTGCTGCGATTGAGTTGGCCAGGTGGGCCACTGGAATGCAGAGCACCACACTATCCGTAACCGCTTCACCAGAGGCTGGATAGTTTGAGTTTGTAAAGGCAGCACCTTCAGCGAAGGTTTGCCCACGGGTGAAGACCCCTACAACGGCTTCATCACCGCTGCTTGTCGCGCGAAAAACTTTGACCCATCCTTCCAGAACGATAAAGAACGCATCTGCCTTATCATCCTGAAAAAAAATCATCTCACCGCGCGAGACAGATTTTTTGGTGGCACCCCGAAGCAGCTGTTCTCTTGCCTCGGTACTCAACCGTTTAAGCAAGGGAATTTCAGCGAGCTTCTCCACTTCACTGCTAACTATTGTAGTAGACATTTTTACAGACCTCTCCCACGATCAACCCAATCGTACTGTTGCGTAGATGAAGGACGTTGATCTAACGCAAGTGTTTTTGCGCAATTGGCACCTTGCAGTTGTCCTTTTGAAAGCAAAAAGGACCTAACGAAAATCAAGGAAGTAGAGAACTCAGAGGATTAGGGTCCACTATAGGGAAGGTTTTCACTCAGTTCACTGAGCGAATAAACTTGCCTTTTTGGCTCAATAATATGTTTAAAACTGTCCTTTGGAATGTTTTTTACCCGTTTTTGACGGTGAAACGAGCCTGTTCGGTGGCGAAGACGCGTCCGGAATAGGAAACGGGCAACGGTTGCGTCTTCACCATCAAGTCCCGAAGCCGGCTAATATTTTCCGGAAATCATGAGATGGTAAGACGCAGATATTTGTAGCTTTAGCAGCACGTCGAACTTGGAAATCTGAGTTGCCTTGACATTGAGCCCCTGAGGTTTAGGTTGCGTATTCCTAATGTGTTTCAGAGGAGATTTGATGTCCCGGATCTGAGGGTTCAAACGAAGAACCCCTATGCATGTTTTCAACCTTAAGACCGTGCCATTTGCACGGCTGGTTCCGCATGCCTTCATTTTCCGAACATCAAGCGCCGATTAACGGCTCTCTTCAGGACATAGAAATGATCCGCAAATTTGAAACTCGCGATACCGAGTCCATTGTTGACGTCTGGCTTGAGGCCAGCAAACTCGCTCACCCTTTTCTGAGCGACAGCTTTTTAGCTCATGAAACCGACAACATACGAACCATGTATCTGCCGAATGCAGAGACATGGGTTGCTGAAATGAACGGCGCTGTCGTTGGGTTTATTTCATTGCTTGGCAATGAAGTGGGCGGACTGTTTGTGCATCCAGATTTTCACGGGCGCAAGCTCGGGAAGGCTTTGATGGACAAGGCCACCTCGCTTCATGACAGCGTTGAACTGGAAGTCTTTAAGCACAATCCAATCGGGCGTGGCTTTTATGCTCGCTACGGCTTTGAGGAAATGCATGAAGACTTTAATGAGGATACGCAGCAGTTGGTCATCCGGCTGAAGTACTCCGCCGCGGTTTAGGTGGAGCAGAAGGAGAGGGTGCCTTGCACTCTCTCCAAGTCTTGGTGTTAGCGATGGTTTTTGCGGCCTTCAGACACCTTCATAAAAACCAAAGCCATCACAACGGCCATGCCCACATGTCCGAGGAATGAGGACTGCGTATAAGCGCCAAAGTCCATCATGAAGCTTCTGCCAATAAAGGGCGCGAGCATACCTTGCGCGATGTACCAGAGGAGCACACCAGCAACCACGCCAGAAATCCAAAACCGAAGTCTGGTCACTTGATGCACTGCAAGCACAGCAAGCGGAAAGACAATTGCGCCAACGGAAAAGTGGATCAGGAAGGCAAGGCCGTATGGAATGGAGAGCCCGAATAACTTGTTCGCCAGTGCTGTAACGAGATACGCAGGTTCCAGAACAGGCCCAAACAGAAGCGGTGAGACAAACCAGGCATAAGCTTCAAAGGCGGTTTCGCCAATGACACCGGCCAGCAGCAGTGTGGGCAATACGGTTACGAACGAGGAGGCAGGAGGAACAGATGTATCCAGGGCCATTGGGAGATCCTTAAGAAGCTCGATGGGGAAACGCACAAATCGAGATATGTGCAGTGAGCACTTCTTTAGGTGTGAGTTTGGAAAGGGGAATACAAGACAGCTCCGTTCCCAGTTTAATCACATTACGTTCACCTGAATGAGAGCCATTGGGCCGGAAACTAATGCCGTCGTCTTCCCCGCACGTTGTGCTCGCTTCATGCATCAATGCAAGATTCTCAGGAAAAAACTCAGTTTTCAGGAAGTTCCAAACAAAATGCATAATGATCTGGACGCCACGTCATTGTTCGGGGGCTCTTGGAGATGTATATAATTGCTATAAGGTTTTAGTAAAAGCACGTATAAATTGAGTTGATTTTACGAGGACATATTTTGAGTGAGGTGGATCTCATTGACGGAGCGCCAAGAGCGGAGATTTCTCAGCCTATTCCTCAGGCTGTGTTTTCCGTTGATGGCGTTGCGCCAGATGAGCGCTTCCCTCTCTGGAAGGAAAGTATCTCCTTCATGTTTCAGGTGGAAGCAGACCATGCCGTCAGGTCTGATGAATTCACTGCAGAAGTAGATGCGCATATGTTCGGGCAAATTATTCTGGCCCGGACAAAAAGCAGAAAGCAGTTTTGGGAAAGGAGTGAGCTGACTATCGCAAAAGATGGGATGGACCACTTCATGATCCAACTGTTTGAAACAGGAGACATGATTTTCGAGCATGACGGTGCACAACATTCTGTCGCACAGGATGGCCTCATCATTTTTGATTTAGCCAGGACGTCAAAATCCTGGACCAATACATTTTCAAACCTATCCCTGATTATTCCCAGGGAGTTGCTCGAACCTAAGCTGGTTTATCCAGATGGGCAGCATATGCGGAGATTGCCTGCCGCGCAGCCCATGGTTCAGCTTCTTTACAGTCATATTAAGACGTTGAAAGAGTTGTCGGGTCAACTGAGCTTGTCACAAGCTGCAGATATTAACCCGGCAACGATTTCACTCGTTACTGCTTGCCTGAACAGCACATCTGAAGGTGTGGCTCTGGTCGAAGCAAACAGCCATGCCGCACAGATTATGCTGGCAAAACGAACAATCAGCGAGCACCTGTCGAACCCAGATCTTTCACCCGAAACTGTGGCCATAAAAGCAGGTATCTCACGTTCAAAGCTATATGAGATGTTCCGCAATTACGGCGGTGTGAAAAGTTTCATTCTGGAGCAACGTCTCAAGGGCGCAATGATGGCACTCATCAGCAACAGCAATGCCCACCGCTCCAACTCGGAAATCGCGTTTTCCTTCGGTTTTACCTACGAGAGCACCTTCAGCCGTGCTTTCAAAAAACGCTTCTCCATGACCCCATCCGAAGCTCGAAACTCCGCCGGCATTGCCTGGACCAGGGCCATGAGCACCCCAAATGTAGACCGCCGCTACGAAGACTGGGTGAAGTATTTGTGAGAGGTAACCGGCGACGGGTTATCTCCGTCGCCTCGGCTTACTCTTATGCGACGGCGATGTCTTGTGGGCGGACGTACCAGCGGAGATCTTCCACTTTTTGTGGTTGAATGACGTTGTAGCGTTCTTCGGTGCAGTGGTTGCGTAGGAGCTCTGCTTCGGCTGCTTTCATGGTCTCCGCCAGAGAGGGGCGCTTTGATGTTGTAACAGCTTCTGGCAGTGCGTTGAAATCGAGTGTTTCGAGAGAGGCGGCCAGTTCTGTTTTGTGGTTTTGGTAGCGCCAGACAGCGTCGTTTTGGTCGAAGCGGTAAAATGGCAGCAGCTTCCAGCCGTGCTCTGCGACCAACTCAATGGCGCGGACCAGATACTCGAAGGTTTCTTCATCAATGAAGTAGTTGAAGTTGAGGCGGATCCAGCCCGGGCGCAGGATCATGTGGCCTTCCACCAGCTGCTCTTCCAGTGCCTTGCTGTAATGCATGTCCATGCCAAGCAATGCGTGGCCGTATGGGCCCGCGCAGGAGCAGCCACCGCGGGCCTGAATGCCGAACAGATCGTTGAGCAGCGCTACAACAAAGCTGTAGTGCAGGTCTTTGCCTTTATGAGTGATCTTCAGCGAGGTGATAGACAGACGCGGCGCCTCGGTGTTGCCAAGGATCTCTATGTTCTCGCAGTTTGACCAGCGGGCTACGGCTCGGGAGACAAAGCTCTCTTCCCGGCGTTCAATCTCATCAGTACCGACGGCTTGCTGAAGCTTGAACACCAGCCCTGCTCGCACGGATTCAATGATCGCTGGTGTGCCGCCTTCTTCGCGCCGTTCTGCGTTTGCCACGTAGCGGTGATCTTCTGGCGTTACATACATGACGGTGCCGCCGCCCGGCATCGCTGGCACTCGGTTTTGAAGAATGGCATTGTTGACGATTAGAACGCCCGGTGTGCCCGGTCCGCCGACAAATTTGTGTGGTGACAGGAAGATAGCGTCTTTGGTGCTGTCGCCTTGCTCATCCTGAGCACCAGCCATATCGATGCCCACATATGGAGCAGCTGCGGCGTAGTCCCAAAAGGAGAGTGCGCCGTGTTTGTGAAGCAGGCGGGCGACGGTGTCGACGTCGGTTTTGACGCCGGTGACATTGGAAGCTGCGGAAAAACTGCCGATCTTGAGGGGGCGATCTGCGTATTTGATCAGTTGTTTCTCAAGATCATCCAGACAGACCTGTCCACCTTCGCAAAGGGGAATGGAAACCACGTCTGCGATGCTCTCGCGCCATGGTAGTTCGTTGGAATGATGCTCATAAGGGCCGATGAAAACGACGGGGCGTTCTTTCTCGGGGATCTGCTGCTCAAACTTGTAGCGTGCGCTCAGGTCTGCAGGCAGTTTCAGGTTGAGAATATCGATCAGTTTATGGATCGCGGAGGTTGCACCGGAGCCGCAAAAGATCACGGAATGATCGTCGGTGGCGTTAACTGACGAACGGATCTGCTGGCGGGCCTGCTCGCGCAGTGCGGTGGTTTGTGCGCCTGTGTAGGAGGTCTCTGTATGGGTGTTGGCATAGTAAGGCAGAACGTGATCGCGGATGTAATCCTCAATCATGCTCAGCGAACGACCTGAGGCTGTGTAATCCGCATAAACCAATGGCTTACGACCAAATGCCGTGGCAATGGCTGCGTCCTCACCAATCACTGATTTTCTGATTTTATCGATCAAATTACACATGCTTGCCCCGTCTCTTTATTCCGTCTCATCAGATTCTTGTTATGGCGAACACACTCTAAGTTCGCTTAGTTTGCTGAAAAGATTGAATATAAGAAACTACATACTACAAAGATAAGTCAAGTTAGAAAATGATACTCTAAATGAGATAAAATATAGAATTGGTATGATTTTACTCAAGCAGGTGCCTGCCCCTCGCCATGAACCCGCAAAAATCGTGATTTTGATAATTAAATTTTAATTGTATCTATGGATTCGCAGTGCGCCTTTGTGAAATATGAGTCGCGCAGGAGCCAAACTGTGTTTAAAAGCATCCCGAGTTATGCACAGCACTGGGTAACTTCCTGTCGCCTTGACATTGATATGCAACGCGAAGTTGAAAAAAATTTCACAAAAGAAAATATTATTCGAAATAATATGCGAAAAGTGAAAAATTGATCAATACGTCCTTTACGTCACCCTCTACATCGAGAAAACTGTCGATGCATGCTGCAGAAAATCTTTCGGGCATCTAGCAAAAAATAATCGTTCGTCTTGGCTCCCGGCTCAAAACTGGGAGGGGAGTGACGGACTCGGATAAGATGAACTGTAACGGGGTTGATACATGTTCAATTTCTTTCCTCGATTTAACTTCTACTCGATCAGCGTAAACTTTGGCACGTGGTGGGATGACGTCATCACGGGTACCGACGGTATTGATTGGGTCTGGGGTTTCAACGGTAACGATACCATTTCCACATATGCTGGAAATGACTGGATCCGGGCAGGTAAGGGCAATGACCTTATCTTTGCTGGTGAAGGCAACGATCGCATCAGCGCAGCTGGTGGTGACGATGTCATCCATGGTGGTGCAGGCAATGACAGCATCAATGGTGGTCGTGGTTTCGACACAGCCGTTTATGAAGGCTCAATCGATGACTATTCATTCCAACAGCGTGGTGGCTGGTGGAATCCAAAGACCAAAGTCATTGCAAATGACGGCTCTGAAAAAGACACCTTGATGAATGTCGAGGCAGTTCACTTCGCAGCTGATGACTACACTTACTATCTGGATGGTCGCAACAACGAGATCAGCGCTGGCGAAGATGCAGTTGCATCCGGCGACGAGGGTCTTGTGATTGAGGCTGCCACTCTGCTGGAAAACGACAAGGATTATGATGGCGATACGCTGACAATCACTGAAGTTTCTGCAAACAGCGCATCTGGCGCAACCGTTTCTCTTGAGAACGGTCAGGTCTCCTACAACCCAGGCAGTGTGTTTGACAGCCTGCGTGAAGGCGAGACTGCAGAAGATACCTTTACTTACACAGTCACCGACGGCAATGGCAGCACCAAAGACGTCACCGTTACTGTTACTGTGACTGGTTCCAATCAGGCTCCGGTTCTGTCTGTCGCTTCTGACGTTTCCGTTGCAGAAAACACCACTGAGGTGGCAACTGCATCTGCAACCGACGTAGACAACACAGACCTGTCCTATGCTGTTTCTGGTACTGATGCAGAGCTGTTTGAAATCGATGCTGAAACCGGTCAGCTGAGCTTCAAGACAGCACCTGACTTTGAAGCACCAGCAGATGCTGATGGCGACAACGTTTATCAGGTTGAAGTCACTGTCACCGACGCTGACGGCGGTTCTGACACTCAAAGTGTTTCCGTCACTGTTGAAGACGAAAACGAAGTTGTGCGTGACGTAATCGCGTTCGACATGGTCGACTCTCAAAATCAGGGTTTGGTGAGCTTCACCAACACTGCGCCTGATTTCTCCAGCGTTGCTGATGGTTTCGGCAAGTTCACTGCAGACAGCGCGCCGTTCTCACTGGTCGATTCCACAAATGGCGGCTTTGAGAATGACGTTCTGGGTATCATCGATGAAGCCACCAACTCTGGTGAATTCTTCGGCGTAACCGACAGCATCAACAATGACAATGATGGCGAACTGACAGCGTCCTGGACCTTCGACATTGCAGGCTACAAAGATCTGGGTCTTTCCCTTGATCTTGGTGCAATGGGTGACTTTGAAGGCACAGACACCTTTGTGATCCGCTACTCCATTGATGGTGGCGAAGAGCAGGTTCTGTACTCCTTCACCTCTGACAATGACGGTGCACAGACCTACACCCTTGCCAGCGGCAAGACTGTTGATCTGGATGATCCGCTCACCGATGCAGACGCAGGCATTGTGCTGACCAACCAGCTGCAGACCCTTGTGTCTGATCTGGAAGGCACTGGCTCTGAGCTGACCATCAGCGTTGAAGGCAAGTCAGATGGAAGTTCTGAAGCGTTTGCGTTGCAGAACCTGAAGATCCTCGGCAACCCGGCTGTTGTGCGCGAAACCTTCGCGTTTGACATGGTGGACTCTCAGAATGATCGTCTGATCGAGTACACCAGCACTGCACCAGACTTCACCAGTCCTGCAGACGGCTTTGGCAAGTACACTGCTGCCGACGCTCCGTTCTCGCTGGTCGATTCCACCAATGGCAGCTTCGAGAATGATGCAATCGGCGTTATCGATGAAGTCTCCAACACTGGTGAGTTCTTCGGTCTGACCGATACCGTCAACGACGATAATCCTAATGGCGACCCGCTGGTCGCGACCTGGCGCTTCGACATCTCAGATTACAGCAATATCAGCCTGTCTCTGGATGCTGGTGCAATGGGTGACTTCGAGTCTGATGACACCATCTCCATCCGCTACTCCATTGATGGTGGCGAAGAGCAAACTTTGTTCCCCTTCACCTCTGACAATGATGGCGCTCAGTCTTACACCCTTGCCAGCGGTAAGGTTGTTGATCTGAACGATCCGATGGTTGAAACCAACTCTGGCCTTGTTCTTACCAACCAGCTGCAAACACTTGTTGCTGATCTGGAAGGTTCGGGTTCTGAGCTAACCATCATCGTTGAAGGCTCTGCAAACGGCAGCAATGAAGCATTCGTTCTGCAAAACCTGCAGCTGGAAGGCGACACTACAGGCGGTGGTGGTACGTCCACAACCTACGCTATTGCAGCAGAAGCTGACTCCAAAGCTGAAGGCGACAGCGGCGTAACCTCCTTCGAGTTCACAGTGACCCGTGACGGTGATCTGTCTGAGGCTGGCACTGTTGACTTTGCTGTTGGCGGCGACGTTGATGCAGCTGACTTCGGTGGCACCCTGCCATCTAGCAGCATCGATTTTGCAGCTGGCGAAACCACCAAGACCATCACAGTCAACATCACTGGCGATGAAACAACCGAGCTGAGCGAAGTCCTGTCTGTGACCTTGAGCAACCCAACGGGTGGCAAGATCGTAACCAAGACTGCAACCAGCACTGTTGTGAACGACGATACCGCGCCGACACTCATCTCCACCATTCAGGGTGACGGTGCAGAATCCGGCATGGTTGGTGAGTTCGTTTACGTCAGCGCACTTGTAACAAGTGTGACCAGCAGTGGTTTCTACCTGCAGGAAGAAACAACTGACAGCGACGGCAACTCCGCAACCTCTGAAGGTATCTTCGTTTACACCGGCGCGGCTCCAACCGTTGCAGTTGGTGATGAAGTGTCCTTCGGTGGTACTGTTGCAGAGTTTGGTGGCCAGACACAGCTGACAAACATTGGGGATCTGAGCATCCTGTCTTCCGGCAATGATCTGCCAGAATACATGCAGGTACTTCTGTCTCCAACAAGCCAGCAGAACCTGGAAGCTCTGGAAGGCATGCGCGTCAGTGTTGGCTCCGGTACAGACGATGCTCTGACAGTCATCGAAAACTTCAATTTCGACCGCTACGGTCAGATTACAGTTTCCGCTGGCGCCCAGTATCAGGCAACCCATCTGTACGATCCGCAGGATGAGCTTGACCAGATCATCGAACATCAGGAAATGAACCAGAACAACCGCATCCTCATCGATGATGGTTCTTCTGAGCAGAACCCTGACGAGTTCACCTACGTGCCAGTTACCGAAGAAAACGGCGACAATGGCAATGGGTATCTGGACAGCGGTGATGACTTCTCTGAAGGGGCAACTCTGCGTCTTGGCACAGAGATCGATGCGCCGATCGAAGGCATTCTCACCGAAGGCTTTGATGGTCATACTCTGATCGTTGACGGCCAGATTTCCATCGATGAAAGCACCAACTCCGGTGCGCGTCCTGACCAGCCTGCTGATGTTGGTGGTGA
>NZ_LCWX01000151.1:1200-3644 GCF_001431305.1 Pseudovibrio sp. POLY-S9 | reverse complement strand
TCTGAAAGTGTCCAGCTTCAACGTGCTGAATTACTTCACCACTCTTGGTCAGCGCGGTGCGAGCTCCGAGGCAGATCTTGCGCGTCAAACCGACAAGATCGTCAAGGCAATGCTTGATATCGATGCGGATGTCTTTGGTCTTCAGGAACTGGAGAACAACGGCTTTGATGATGCCTCTGCAATCAGCGCTCTTGTTGATGCACTGAATGCGGAACTGACCGCTCAGGGCCGGACTGATGAGCTTTACACCTTCGTGAACCCGACTGACGGGGCTCCGATTGGGTCTGATGCCATCACCACCGGTATGATCTATCGTCCTGGCAAGCTGACTGTCATCGAGACAGAAACCTACACCTATCAGGAAACAAGTGCGGATGCGACATACGCGATTGCGGATCGTCTGCAGGACTTTGCTGATCGTTCATATGTAGGTGACTTCCAGCGTAACCGCCCAACCGTTGCAACCACTTTTGAGGATGCAAACGGCGAGCGCTTTACCCTCGCAGTCAACCACTACAAGTCCAAGGGTCCAAGTGGCCTGAGCGACCTGGTGGAAGACATTCAGGGCAAACTGGATGCAGGTACCATTCCGGCAGCTGATGTCGGCCAGGTACAGGCAGATCTGGATGCCTTGATCGCTGATCCAAACTACGATCAGGGCGATGGGCAGGCCTTCTGGGCTCAGACACGTGAAGATGCAGCAAAAGAGCTGCATGAGTGGCTGAGAACAGAATATGCAGGTGCCGGTCTTGATCCGGACATCCTCGTGATCGGTGATTTGAACACCTACGGTAAAGGCGACTCCGTACAGGAACTGGTAGAGGGCGGCGATATGACCGATCTTCTGTCTCAGTACCTGGGCGATGAAGCTTACAGCTTCGTGTTTGATGGTCAGCGCGGTTCTCTGGACCACGCTCTGGCATCCGACAGCCTTGCTGATCAGGTAACCGGCCTTGCTGAGTGGCACATCAATGCTGATGAGCCAGACCTGCTCAGCTACAACAGCCGCTTCACCGATGCTGGTTTCTACACTGACGACCAGTACGGCGCATCCGACCATGACCCACTTGTCATCGGCCTGGACCTCAGCAGCCCAAGCGAAATGCTCGTTTGAGCAAAAAGAAGGCCCTCGCAGTTTTGTGAGGGCCTTCACAAGAACAGAAAAAGCGGCTCCCAGAGCCGCTTTTTTATTGGCCAAACAGATATCACTCCCAAAACAGGGAGGTAAAGATTGCGATGTTTGGTGGTAAACTGAGGGCTCTTTGAGGGCGAAAGCAGCTGTGTTGTGCTAGCTCGTCTACTTTACAGACAGCAGCGGTAGTGGCGATACTTTACGCTCCGACGAGCATGTCGCTCATAGAATTGTCAGCAGTTGGCGAATGCACTTGATTGGGTGTCGCCCTTGTCCAATGAGGAAGCTCGATTGTGCATAGAAAAGTGCATTGGTGATCGCACATGAGACAACTTCCCTCACGTCGCAACCCAAGTGTATGCTGACTCGCCTGGCAAGCTCTTCCATTCGTCCGTGTTTGAAAATCAGCTCTTTTCTGTCCCACGGATTAATAAAAAGATTGGCATACTCAAGTGCTGGAGGCCCTAATAGGCCCCGAGCATCGATGGCGCGCCACGTTGCTCTGTGTTTGATGATGTTTCGGGGGTGAAGGTCACCATGAAGAGCCTGCCAGTCAGTACGATTTGCCATAACGTCGTGTGCTATCGCTTGGGCGATTGGAACGACGTCCTGTGCCCAAACTGGCACGGCCTTTGGTTTCATATTAAGGCTGTCTGCCATGAGGTGTTCGAGTGTCTTAAGACCTGTCAAACTGACTTGCGATTTTAAAAGCTGACCGGTGATTTCTAACTGGATATTAAGTGCATCTTCTTCATGTCCCTGATCTATAATATCCAGCAAGCGCGGGCCATCGAGCCATTGCATCAATGCTGCGGTTTCATCGTGTTCATATATTCTTACGGCAGAATTGGAATTATATCTCGCTAACAGTGCGAAGCCACCTCTCTCGGTGATTAAGCCATTTGAATTAAGAATCTTAAGTAGAGCTGGGCCAAACTCTTCGGAGCGGCAGGAGTAAAAATTGCTACAAGTGGTTTCACCCTCATAGGAAATTTCTTTAAGCTGCCATTTCTGTGCATAGACTTCTGCATGGTCTATCATGAGATGTCCGTGATTTGTTCTGGCTAACAGAGCTCTATTGAATAGCAGCGTACGGAAAGGGGCCTTAGATCCCTTTCCGTCGCAGTGTTTGCTTTCGTTCCAAGGAAGTAAGGGGTTCCTTACTTCTCTTTCAGCGCATGTGCGATTTGGTCTTGCATGGGTTTTATGAAGTAGGAGAGGACGGTGCGTTCGCCGGTTTGGATGAAGCCTTCGACGGGCATGCCCGGCACGAGGGTCTGGCCGTTCAGCTTCGGCATTTCGCTTTCCAGGA
>NZ_LCWX01000151.1:0-1001 GCF_001431305.1 Pseudovibrio sp. POLY-S9 | reverse complement strand
ACATAAGCGTCCTGTCCCACTTGCAGCTGATCCACATCGACCGGTTGAACACGGCTTTCAATCACCAGATCACTGTCTTCCGGCACCACCAGCATGAGCGTGTCACCCGGTGCGATCACGCCGCCAACAGTGTGAACGTTGAGCTGGTGCACATAACCGGATTGCGGGGCGCGGATGTCAATGCGCTTCAGCCGGTCCTGTGCAGCCACTTCCTGCTCTTCCAACTCGGCAATCTGTGAGCGGATGTTTTGCAGGTCAGACAGAACTTTTTCTAAAAACTCTTCGTCCAGCTGCAAGATCTGCACGCGCTTTTCGCTGATGGCTTCCTTGGTCTGGGCGACCTGAGAGATCAGCCCGCCGCGATCCCCAACCAGCTCGGCCCGTTCCCGCTTGATGGCGGTGACCTGAGAGGCGTTGATCAGGCGCTTTTCCAAAAGAGAAGCAAAGTCGGCGAGTTGCTGGGTGACAAGATCAATGCTTTCAGCCTTAGCATCGCGCTGCACCTGCAGGCCTTCAATCTGCTGCTCCAGCTGAGCAATCTGCTCGCCAAGCTGCTTCTTGCGGCCTTTGATGCCTTGCTGACGGGCAGCAAAGAGAGCTTGCTCACCATCCAGAGCAGTGGCAGCAATCTTGTCGGTCTTTGCCAGCTCAACCAGAACTTCCGGGAAGGTGACCTGAGCGTCATTGCGCCACTCGGCAGAAAGGCGGGCTTCCTGCACCTGCATCTGATGAAGACGCTTGCGGGTGATGGCCAGATTGGCTTTCACTACCGTTTCATCCAAACGGAACAGCACATCACCGGCTTTGACTTCATCGCCATCTTTGACGAGGATTTCGCCGACAATGCCGCCTTCCTGATGCTGCACCTTCTTGGCCTGTCCATCAACAGCGATGGAGCCGGAGGTGATCACTGCGCTGTTGATCTTGGCAACGGAGGACCAGCCGCCAAGGCCAAGCACAAGAACGCCCACAAGGACGAGGCCCCAGCGCATGTGTTTCTT
>NZ_LCWX01000150.1:0-329 GCF_001431305.1 Pseudovibrio sp. POLY-S9 | reverse complement strand
TCCCGGTCCCTCCCTGAATGCCATGTTAATGTGTCAACCATCTCTCCGAACACCTGTCACCTATGTCTCCGGTATGTACATCAAAGGCCGGGATGACATTGATGGGTGGGGCAAAGACTGTCTCAAAAAACTTATTCCCCTTCTGGAATCCTCCCATATTCTGAACCTATGCCTACGTAACGGGCTGCTGGCGGAGCGACCGTCAGTTTGTCGTAGGCTGGGCGGGGCTGCTGGAAGACGTAACGCACCTTTCAGTGGTCCGGTGAACCGAACTTCAAACGTGACCGCATGGTTTGAGGGGAAGGGCCCAGGACTATAGGGTATCACGC
>NZ_LCWX01000149.1:10180-12465 GCF_001431305.1 Pseudovibrio sp. POLY-S9 | reverse complement strand
ACTGCCACCATCTGGCGTATAGACATAGACCGAACCGGATTCACTGCCCTTATCATCATCCCCAGAAGCACCAACAACCACAACTCCGTGGTCATTCACCTGCACTCCATGGCCGAAGCTGTCATACTCAGCACCATCAGAGGCAACAAGTTTGCCGGATTTAGCTGTGACATTACCCTCACCCAGGATTGTAACAGTAACCGTCTCAGTGGAACTTTCACCTGAGGCATCTGTTACGGTGTAAGTGAAAGTATCGGTTGCGGTTTCTCCGCGGTTCAATGCGTCGTACTTACCATCTGGACTATAGGTGAATGTACCATCGGCATTTACTGTAACAGAACCGGTAGTGTCGCTCGTATCAACGGCAATGCTATGGGTGTCAGATGTATCGAGATCAACGAACTCGGGTGCGATATTAATCGCAGTGTTTTCGTCTGTCTGCCTCGCGATCTCAACCGCAACCGGCCCTTCATTCTGCCCTGTCACCGTAATTGTGACAGTAGAAGTCGCACTTTCACCAGCAGCATCAGTAATCGTATAAGAAAACGTATCTATAGCTGTTTCTCCAACAGCTAGATGATCGAATTTAGTGCCTGGGTCATAGTGGAATGTGTCATCACTGATGACTGTTCCAGTTCCGATCATTTCAGCGACATTCAAAGCAAGTGTATGAGTATCTACCAGATCAAAATCCTGGAAGAAAACTCTAATGGAAATCACATCGTTTTCAGTAGTTGAGATTTGAATTGGGTAGGAAAATGGTGCTGAGTTAGACATTAAAACAACTTCCCTAAGAGCATTAACAATTACACCCTAAAGTTGCAAAACTTGCCCGAAACTTATGATTTCAATTTTAATAAATATGAATTTTCCGCTGTATTTTGAAATAGATAAGAATCTCGCATCTTTCTTATGTTAGGTTGTAAGTAAATGTACTTTCACCCCTTATCGGCAATGCGATCTAGTTTCCTTTCGATATTTTCCAACCGCTTTTCAACGCTCTCAACCAATGTCTCAACCCGTGTAACACGCTCAACCATAGCGCTACTTTGCGAAGCGTAGCGCTCCAATGCAGTCACTCGTTCGTTGACGCTTGCCGCCCACCAGACAAAACCAATAAACTGCAGTATCACAGTAAACATAAGCCCTACTGGGATCTCTTTTCCAAGACGCCAACCCGAAAGCGCTTGCTCTTGCATCGCCATCACAAGCACCTCTTTCTTTCGCAATTTGATCGTGTAGTTTTAGTTGTCTCGTCAGGCTTTGCACTTCCGATACTCAATCAAGAGAGTGTTCCAACGCGACCAAACTCACGAAGAAATTTCACGAGTTCCTGTGCAACCAAGCTTGTGAGTTTATCCACTAGCTAGCCAGAAAAGAAGTTCTAACTGAAGCAACCTCAAGCTTCGTTGATCGAGACAGCACCTTCGCGCTGTGCCAACACTCGCTCTCCTTTCACTGGATAGCTTTCCGGCCACCGGATATCTAAGAGCCGACGCTTTGAAAGCTTTGCAGTTGTGACTGCATTGGACTGATTGCCACCAAGCACATGATAGTGGCCGGCACTCTCAGAAACGTAGAAACCAACGTGCCCTTTCCAACCGCGAGGGCTACCGCGCCAGAAGACAAGAATAGAGCCAGGCACCCCTTTATCTAACCGTCTGCCGTATTTCGCCCATTGGCGAGACCCTAGAGGATTGATAGGCAGGCGATCAGAAACAAGGCTCATGCAATGGGCGACAAACAGACCACACCAAGGGGTTTCATCAGTCTGGTAGGAGATACCCAACTTACTCGCCCAACCCATAATCCTTGGATTGTGCTTCGGTCCTGATATTTCCTTGGTTCCCAACAATCGTCGCGCCTCAATAAGCCATGGCGGCTCGCCACTTTTGACCGCTTTAATCTTGAAGCCTAGCCAACTCTGATAGGCATGTTCTGAAAGTCTGCCCCAATCACCATCGGGCTTGCCTGGATTGAATCCAAGTTCCAACAGCATTTCTTGAGATTCCAAGTCTGGTACCCGTCCCATGATCACCTCACAAAAAAGGCTCCCTAGGGGAGCCGGCTTTCAGTTGAGTTCGCTTGCAATGCCCTACCAAACACCAATCACAACCACATCGTGACCTGTGCTTGAGCCGACAAATGGATAAGGTGTGGTCGTTCGCCGTGTCACAAATCCAGTCTTAAAGCCATCTTTTGTTTTCGCAGTGGTTCGAGGTATGTGCCCGCTTTCATCTGCCGTCGTTAAGACGGTGTATTTACCTGCTTTGCCGGATGGGAGC
>NZ_LCWX01000149.1:3575-10083 GCF_001431305.1 Pseudovibrio sp. POLY-S9 | reverse complement strand
GCTTGTACGAACTCGTATTCGTAACCACCTACACTAGTACGGCTGCAGGTCAGATTGCTTGCCCAAAGCACATCACCGTTTGTATCCACCTTCGCAGCGGCAATAATCCTCGGAACAGCTGCAAGCGTATTCAGTTTTGCAGAATTGAGCTTCTGATCCGTGACAGCGTTATCGGCAAGTCTGCTTCCGTAAATTGTCTTAAGGGCTATTTGGGTGTTGGTGATTTTGTCTAAAACCGCCAACGCTCCTAGCCTCAGATTTGAACGCGCAGCAGATTTGTCTGTAAGGTCACTCAGGTTGTTTGCCTTATTGAGAAAATCGCTTGTGTCTGGTGTTGCCAGCACCCATCCACCCACATCAGAATAGACTTTCAACTTCTTATCTGGCGATTTGAAATACAGCGCTCCATCTGCTAGCTCATTGCCCTCATTATCGGTGTCCGGATCATCCTCAAAAGCACCCAGATAGAGTTTATTGAAGCGTTTGAACGCCAGATCAGAAGCTTGCTCAACGGCTGCTTCCAGTTGGTTCAAAGCGTCCTCTGCTTTGCCTTGAGCTGTTTGTGCCTGATTACGAGCTGCTATTGCTGCAGCTTTGGCCGCAAGAACCACTGCCTCAGCATTTGCCGGATTGAGAAGCACATAACCCTCCTGCCCCTCAATCACTGCGAGCATCGCCGGATAGCCCTTCTGCAAGTCATCAGGACCAAGCTCATTGCCAAGGCCATTTCGAATTGGCAGCAGTACATCATCAACCTTGATGGTCACTGCGCCCGTATTGTTTGCAATGGGGACGAAGACCGCAAACTCAACCGCCGAGAGGCTGACGCCCAATCGAAGCTTCGCTCTGATCGCATTACGTGTTCCGTCAATATCGACCAGTCTCGTGATGCTATCAGCAAGGTCGCGCACATAGTTCCATGTACCACCCAGCCACTGATAGTAACCGCTTAAGGCGTGGTTGGAGTCAGCTCCGACTATGGCAGGTGTGTAGTCTGGTTTATTGGTTATATTATCCAGCTCGGCCTTGGTCTTAACGATCACTGCTCCAAGCGTAGAACCTATCTCAAGCTGCCCCAGATACGCTCTAATCTCAGCTTTGACTGGTTCGTGCTCAGTGGTGCTACCAAGACCGAACGTCACAAAATCACGCCAAACGATTTCCTTGGTGAGGAAGTTCATAGCCAACTCCAGATTTTGAGAAGAGATTAAGTAGAAGCTGTAAGCACAACCGGATTGGACCAGCTGCTATTTTGCCCAAAGACCGAACGGGTTCGCATGCGGAACCGATACTCCACACCAGCTGTCAAACTTTCTGTCTCGATGGTTTCTTCACCATCGTTTGCCTGCGCGTACTTGGCTGCGCCGCCGCTGGTTTTCATGTACTCAAGCTCGTAGGTGAGAGCCTCGGAGTTACGCGAGAAGCTCGCCTCAGCAACCAAGCTTTGCCCCTGCTGCTCAAATGCAATCGTGAAGCTGGTGACAATCGGCAGTGCCGAGGAACCAATGCGCTGGGGAGGATCACCCTTTTCGCCCTCCTCCTCAGGCTCAAAATCGTAAAGACTCTTAGGAACAACGATTGCCTCGAACTGGTGGGTAAAATAGTTGAGATCCAAGATCGGAGTTCCAATAAGCTCCAGATAGGCATCCACCAGATGAGGCGGTTCTGTGATCTTGATAAAGCGTCGAAACGGCAGGTTCTCAGATGCAAAGTAGTCGCACACAATCCGCACACACGGAGCTGTTGCACGAATGTATTTGAGCTTCTGTTTGCGCCGCATATGGTTGTGGCTTTGGATGCATTCGTTATCAACGGTTCGCGACCTGGGGTCGTTCTCATCCACATACGGATCACCCCAGATGACTGCATCATCCTCGGTATAGTTCAGCTCTGGATTGGTCCAAAGGCCCCGAACAGATTTCACATTCGAGTTTGGATTCCGGTTTGACAGGAAGGTCACTTCCTTGATGTCTGCTGTTTTCAAGTGAATGTCAGGCTCTACCCACTCCCCGGCATGCACCGCCACCTTGCCTTGCGGGTCAACATAAAGCAGCAGTTCACCTGCTTCATCAATCAGCCTTGCAACCTCAGTGGGGTCATTGTTCTCCCGGCCACTGAAGCCACCATGATATCGAGGCTCTTGATCCCCTTGGAAGTTGGTGACCTGCTCATCAGCGACAGCAGCAGCATTAGCCCAACTCTCAAGATTAATCCGGTCAGCCTTCAAAGCACCGCCATACGGAGAGAGCAAGAGATCAAGACGGTGAAGCGCAAGGTTCCTGCTAAAGGCAACCTCATCAGTTCGAGGATCTAAAACGCGCTTCGCCCGAACCAAAGATGTCACTGTCGGATATCCATGCGGATACACCGTTCTATGATGCTGAGCGCTGACACTCTTACAAATCACAAGCGTGCTGGCGATGTTGTCGCCGCGATGGTTATCACTCCAGATATCGCTAAACTTCGTGACCAGCTCGGAATACGGCACGCCGACAGGAGAACCTAACCGCTCTTTGATAATGACCTTTGCCTTACCACTGAGGCGGTAATATTTGGATGCATCCTCATCATTGCTCAGTGACTTGATGACATTGCCACCTGCATCAATCTCAACCGCCGCATCACTCAGGTAATGCTCAACAAACCCATCTATCTCATGAGAAGCGTGCGCGATGATCATGTAGGCCGTTCCGTCACGCTCCTCCAGAAACATCATGTCTCCAGCTTTGCGAACCAGCCCATAAGCAAACCCGCGAGACGGCACACTTTGCCGCTGATTGACTTTGCCATCTGCAATACTTGGCAAAGGAGCGGCATTATCCTGCCGACGCTGTGTGCCCAGCAATTCCTTGGCAGCATAACCAACACCAGCAGACAAGCCGGCACCGATAATCCCAACACCAACAGAGGACACCGCAGCACCCGCAAGAATGGCTTGCGTTGCAACGGACGCACCGAGTATGGCTGCACCGTTCGACAATACGAACGCAACACCCAACGCAACAGCAGTAGGCATCAAACACTCCATATTTTCAGAGGTGGTGCGTGAATGGCTTCAAAACCATCCCGCCAATGAACTTGCCAGGTATGCCCGTCCCAGATCGCGCCCCACTGCCGCAGTGGGTTGCGCAGACTGCCAACAACCCCGATATCACCGATCTTTCTGGAGCGAGTTTCCAGCAGGCCCGCGATTGCAACACAACCTTCAACCAAACCTAAAGCCCCGCCAGATGTTGTGAGAAGTTCGTTCAACTCTTCAGTGGTTGAGTAGGTGCCGCGCAGAAACTGAGCACCATCGGGATAGCCGTTGAAGCACGCCCAATCAGCAAGAACCAAACAGCAGTCAGCCTTACCCGGATCGAAGCGCATGTCGCGTCGATCTGACAGCCATTCTTGCAGGCTATTCAGGCACGTGGCCATGTGATGGTTTGCTCGTTCATGAGGCTCACCCGTTCACATGACAGATCTGCGGGAAGGTCAGGGTTGAGTTTGAGAGACAGTGCTTTTTGGTCTGAATCCGACAGCACAGCATTGCGTCGTGATTTGCGGGCATGGAACACATTTGCAACAACCACGATCACCTGATGCAATATGTGAGGTTGAGCCTGATCACCTACTGCTGCCTTATGAAAATTCAGATCGATGATTTCGCCTGTGAACTTAACGACTGGATCTCCAACAGGTTGAAAGTACTGATCACAAGATTGCAACAAAATCTGCACTTCAGACCCGATGACATCATCTTCCTGAGTTTCTTCATAAGCCAGGTCGGCAATGTCCTGAGGAACACCAGACAGGCCAACCTCCATAACCACTGCCTCACCAGAAAAGGAATACTGCAGCGTGCTTAAGGCTGTTTCCGGGAGTTCCCCGGCAGCTCGCCAGTGATCACCATTTGCATCAATGTAAGGGCAAGATCCAAACCAGAAGCGAGAGGTTCCTTGAGGAAAGTCCATCTTCATCAGGATCATCACTTTGCGGGCATTCATTCGGCTGCGACCTTATCCCAGTAGTCGATTGCCTCGACAAAGTTCAGCGTCTTGTTTGTGATCGGTGACACACCGTGAACAATGTCCATCTCATTGTCAGAGGCAAGATGCATCAAGCACGTTGGCTCTTTCACTGTGAGAATAGAACCTGCCGGAATTTTAGCTCGCGTCGCAGGAAAGATTGGGACTTGAACCACGTTCCCCTCTTTTGCGATTACCGGACCCGTTTGGTAAAGCGCATGAAAGTAACTGTACTTGATGCCCGTCAGGCTCAACCCTTCACGCAAAGCGCGAAGCTTCACAACAGTTGCACCGATCTGTGCGTCTTCTTCCATTTGAACCAAAGGTGGCTCACTGGAATACTTCGTGCCATCGGAAAACGTGGACCCATCAGAGTGAGTTGCCAGCGCACTTTGTGTCTTTGCGAGCTGCTGCAGCCGTGATCCCGTACAGTAAGCCGGAACGATCACCAAGCCAGTTCGCCCCTGCAATGCAACTTGGATTGCATTCCAAGCTTCCTCGTGGTGCATATCATTTGACATCACCATGATGTTTGGAAACACAGCCCGCCAGAAACCTAAGTCGGTTTGCGTTACAAGATCGCGGCCACCCAGCGTAGCACCACCCTGTCTTGTGAAAGGCCGCTGGTGAAAGGCTGGCTTGCCCCGCATCGCAAACAGCTTGAATGGCCAATGAACAAAGTTAGCCAAGCCAGCCTCCCCCCTTGTTTTGCTCGTAAGCATTCAGGTCATTGACCACGTTCCCACGGGACTGAGCAGTGGCTGCTTTGATGATGCCAGGTTTAGCTTGATCGACGATTTGCACAGCAACAGGACCAGCAACCCCAGCCACTCTGACATCAAACTCAGAGCTTCCCTCAACCACCAATCGGATCTCAGAAGGAGTGTTGCGGTTTGCAGCTGTTGAGATAGCAGCAGGTTTCGGGATCATGGGAACAGGACCGCCGACGAAGCCACCTCTTGCAAAGCCTTTGGCGCTTTTATGCAGCGCATCAAGATTAGCAACGCCAAGCTTCCTAGTCGCCTCTTTAGAGAACACATACTCATCACCGTGCACAATACCTTTAGGAGTGTACTTGCCCCCCGGCCCCGTCCAGCCACCTTGATCAAACCCAAGGAATGAAGATGCTATGGTTGCAAGAGTGGACACCAGGCCGCCGCTATTTGGACCGGAACCACTTGCCCCACCACCGAACATAGAACCAAGTGGACCAGTACCAAACACTGCTGCCTGAATAGCAGCATCCGCCATCGACTTGATAAACTGGTCAAGCGCCGTGCTGCCCGTATCAATCGCCGCTGTAATCTGGGAGAACTGATCTGAGATCAATTGCCCACCAAACTGGGAGACTTGATTGAGGCGCTCCTGTGCAGTCCTTTGACTATCGATACCTCGCACGAGGGTTTCGATTTCCTGCTTTTGTTTTTTGGTTGCCCCAGCCCCTGCAGCACGTATCTGGTTCAGGAGCCGCTGCTGCATTTCTGTTTTGCCAATCAAATCACGTTCATGCTTAAGAGCTGCAATAACCCGATCAACCGCTTTTGCCTGTCTGATCGCGTCTTTCGCAGCCTTACTGCGATAGGTACCGACAAGATCATCAACTCCCAAAACCGGCTTGGATGTTGGCACAGCTACCCTTGCAGCTGATACTGTTGAAGCAGGCAATGTCTCAGACGTTGAGGCCAGCTTACTGTTGTTCTTACTTCGTTTATCCAAGATCTCCTGAACAAGCTGGAGCTTCGTTTCCAAGGCACTGATTTGCTCTAGTAGCGCAGCTTCTTTCATGCTCTCAGTATTCAGAAAGGTTTGCGACAACGATCCCGAATTCAATCGCTCTTGTGTAGCCATCAGACGCTTATTTAAGATCCCACGATCAGCCTCAATTTTCGCTATAGCCTTCTCAAGATAGCCGGTTGAAAAGCTGTCTGGTTTAAACGCAGACCCATCTTTACCCGTTAGCAAATCAATATCAGGATCAAAAGGAGACCCGATAAGTCCACTCATCCCCTTTGAGAAATTGCCAAATCCCCCCTTTACCGCTTCCTTGAGTTCTCTGGCTTTCTTGACTGCCCCAGCCATGTTCTCACTGAAATTTATGAGATACGGCCCGATGTCAATCAAGGACGCTTTGAGCTGTTTATCCAAAGCATCAGAGGCATTTCCCAAACGGTTTTGCATTTCCTCTGCCTGATCGAGAACATCATTTTCAATAATATTCCCAAGAGCGCTGGCTTTCCTTCCAGCCTTGTCCATAGCATCAGACCCAAGTTCAAGAACACGAACAAGGTCAGTTCCTCGTTGGCCAAACCCTGCCTTAACCAACAAAGCTTTTTCCTCAGCAGTCTTGGCCTTAGACACTGCATCGGCGTAACGCCTCAAACGTTCTTCACCACTGGACGCATTCACGAGTGCTCTTAGCAAACCCCTATCTGCCTTCTCCAAGGCAGAATACAACTCACCAGTCTCAAACTTGGCTTCCCCAACTCCAATTGTGAACT
>NZ_LCWX01000149.1:0-3448 GCF_001431305.1 Pseudovibrio sp. POLY-S9 | reverse complement strand
GGGCTCCCCCAGCCATAAACGCCAGCGTTTGGTAGAACTCACCACTCAAGCCGTTTTGCCTTGCAGTCTTCGCCACCTTGTCGAAGTCTTCAAGGCCTTGCTTGGCAAGGGTCAAAGCACCGGCCAGAGACAGAGCCCCAGCTGCTGCCCCGGCAAATGGTAAAGAGCCGACTGATTTGAGAAGCTTTCCAGCAGCAGCGCTGGATTTCCTCATTTCCTGATTGAAACCACGAACAGCTTTTTCGTTCCGTGCAAAGCTGCCCTTGGTTTTCCTCTCCAAGCGGGCAATCTTCTTTTCCATGTCCGTTGTTCGGGCATCAAAAAGCGTGATTACTTTTTGGCTTCCATTGGAATTAGACATTATGAAGATCCATCAATTGTCTCAGCTCGTCACGATCTGAAGTGGTAAGACTGCTTCCATCTCCATTGCTGCCATTCACAGCAATCCAGCCCTCAACAGCTTCATTGAACTCCACCAGACTTGCTTTCCAAAAATCAGATGGCCTCCACCCCAGTGCTGGTAACCATTGAAGCCATTGCCGAAATGGAAAGAACTTTAAGGGCTCTCCACTTCGGCCTCGCCCTTTCCCTCAGACAGTTCCGGGAACAGTGCTGCTGTAATAGCTTCCTTCAACAGAGGTAGATAATTCGCCCCGGTCTGACTCTCCCAGGCCTGCTTCGCATCCCCCTCAATCGTGAGAGCTCCAAGACAAGCTTTCAACGTTGAAACTGACATCATGTCCATGTCACCAACAAGCTGCCCTAATGGCCGGCCATCACACGCCTGCTCCAATTGCTCCAAACGCTCCATTTCGGCGCAAAGAATAAGATCATGGCCATTGATCTGGAGTGCGACCTCACCCCGAACTGTGTTCGCATTTCGCATGACCTACTCCGCAGTGAAGGTAACTTTGCCCGTGAACTTGACGGAAATGCTGAACTCTGCTTCCCCTTCAACCTCACCTGAGAACTCAATGCTCTCAATAAGGATCACACCTGCATACTCACCAAGACCGGGAACGATGGTCTTGGCGTTGATCCGGTTTTGCTCCAGACAAGCTGTATTGAGCTGTTTGCTGGTCGCACTATCATCACTCAAACCTGACCCGGAAAACGAGACAGACTGAATACCGTGCACAGATGAGGAATAGACAATCGAGCCAGGGTCATCGCTGTCTGGTACCGTTGCATCCACCAGGGAGTTATTGATGGACAGGTTTCTGGTTTTAATCCCAGCAATGTTTTCAAACACTTCTGGATCTGCGCCATTTCCGAGTTTTAAAAGAATTAACCGACCTTTTCCGTCTGCCATATCTATGCCTTTCTGCAATGGAATTTCACCGTTATGACACCATGACGTGTGACCCCATCCGGGTCAGTCATGACACGCGTACTTTCAACAAACGAGAAGCAGGAACTCAGCCCTTCAACCACGAAGTCAGCATCGTGCAGGTTCCCATAAAGCTGTGCGATTATTTGCTTGGCCTCAATCTGATCGGAAGCACGAGACCAGATATGAAGATCAACAAATTCATGGGAGCCATATGCACCTGTGACATCATTGGGTATCGCCTGCCATTCCCCGATCTGGATGAATGGGTATCCCTCTTTACCAACTTCAGAGGTGTGGTGATCAAAGATGGACTTTGCTGCCGTTCCAGCATTTACAAGCGTTTCATAAAGCTTGGTCTGTAGAGCAACCGCATAATCATTCATTTGAGAGCGTCCTTGATTGCCTTGTTCAGCGCTCGGTTCATGCGCCCGTTATGGCGTTTTTTCATAAGCCTGAATGCTGGAAAGAAGAACGGTTGAGCTGGATGATGCACTGTTCCAAACTCCAGCCAGTGCCAAGTAAACCAAATAACGACCACCCAGCCGGACTGGCTTCCAGCGACCTGCTTTTCCCCCCAGTCCAGTTTGTCTTCCGATGTTGCTTTTCTGGATTTAAGGGAGCGGGACAATTGTCCGCTGCGTTGGGGGGCTGCTGCACTGGCAATGCTGGCAAGCTCTGTTGAGGATTTTTTTTGAACCTTTTCAATTTCCTGATCAACGCCAGGAGCAATTTTTCGAAACTGCGCCATCACCACATCAAGGTTTGAAGATACCTTCACACCATCACCCATCAGACTGCTACCCCACGTTCAAGCAGCAGTTCCAGCCGCCGCTTGCGCCTTTCAGGATCATGAATTGAGCGGATGTTGAATGTCTTGCCATCAATCACCGCAATATCTGCTTCGCTCAGATCAGCGGAAACAGCCGAATAACGAATGGAAAGGACGCCCATGGCAGAGGCTTCAATACGCCCGCCAGCAATCACCTCTTTGCCTTTGGACATTTGCAGCTCACCCACAGTCTTGAAGAGAAGATGCCAGGATGTAATCAGGCCACCAGAGCCATTGGCAACAGTTGCTTTGCGCCTGAAGGTGATCCTGTCTTTGAGACGGCCAGCCCGCATGATGATAGCCTTTTTAAATCCCCACCTACCCGATAAAGCGCCGGTAAGGTTCAAGCATGAATTTAGAGGAGTGAGGTACTGAAGTCGCAACTGATCCGATCACCACGTCTTCACGAGTAGCGTACATATGACCAACCATCATCATGAGTGCTGCATTTATCGCAGCGGGAACATCGTCAGGCTGTTCACCAAATCCAGTGACATACTCAACTTTAATGGGACGCCTCTTATCGGCATTCAGTTGCGGAAAAGAAAAGCTTTTTGCGACATGCAGATCAGTTCCTTCCACGCTGCTTTCTAACTCAAGCAGCGTGGGAGCAAGCTGCTTTGATACACCGCTTACATCCACATATGAGACTTCAGCACTGGAGACATCAGGAAACCAGAGTTTGAAGGTTCTGTTACCAGGCCAACAGCAATAGCTCTGTTCCCAGGTCTGGTTGATGAGGCACCGTTCAAGTTCCCCATGGTATCCTTCAAGACGGGAGACAGCTGCTCTCAAATAAGTTTCAATGAGAGCGTCATCTTCATCAACATCAACGCACAAATGTAGTTTTATATCAGCAACACTAATTGGCAGTATGGCCGGTGCCGTCTTCAATTTCGGAATTGAACTGCGGTCCATGTGGGCATCCAAGTAAAGTTAAAGGTCAGTCCTCATCTGCATCTACTGGCTCCCCTGCGTCTTCATTCGCAGGTCCAGTCAGATCGAGATACTTGATACTCTGCGCCTGCACTTGCTTGGCAGTGAGCCGTTTCAAAGGCGCATCATCGCCTTCCATCAGCGGTTTGGTGACCTTTCGGGTTTTGGCGTCCTTATCATCGACCTTGTAGACACACCCAAACCGGAAGGTGCCAAGAATGGTGTGGCGGGTTGAGTTCACTTTGACGAACATGCTTCTCTAATCGGGCGCTGAGGTCAAGCTCTTTTTTCCTTTCCGATCGGATCTAATCCATCTCCGGGTCACGCTTCTCTTCGCAGTCTGGGTCGCT
>NZ_LCWX01000148.1:8494-10806 GCF_001431305.1 Pseudovibrio sp. POLY-S9 | reverse complement strand
GTGTGAGGAGTAACGGAACCTGGTTTACAAAGAACCTGGCCACGCTCAACATCTTCACGACCAACACCACGGATCAATGCACCGATGTTGTCGCCAGCCTCGCCCTGATCGAGCAGCTTGCGGAACATTTCAACACCAGTAACAGTGGTCTTAGATGTATCTTTAACGCCAACGATCTCAACTTCGTCACCAACGTGAACGATGCCACGCTCTACACGACCGGTTACAACAGTACCACGGCCAGAGATAGAGAACACGTCTTCGATCGGCATCAGGAATGGCAGATCGCGTGGACGGTCAGGAGTTGGGATATAGTCGTCAACTGCAGCCATCAGCTCTACAATTTTGTCTTTGCCGATCGCGTCATCGCGGTCTTCAAGAGCAGCAAGTGCAGAACCAGCAATGATTGGAATATCATCGCCTGGGAATTCGTAGGAAGAAAGAAGTTCACGAACTTCCATTTCTACGAGTTCAAGCAGTTCTTCGTCGTCAACCTGGTCAACTTTGTTCATGAAGACAACCAGAGCAGGCACACCAACCTGACGAGCAAGCAGGATGTGCTCACGGGTCTGAGGCATTGGGCCGTCTGCAGCGTTAACAACAAGGATCGCGCCGTCCATCTGCGCAGCACCAGTGATCATGTTTTTCACATAATCAGCGTGGCCTGGGCAGTCAACGTGTGCGTAGTGACGAGCTTCGGTCTCATACTCAACGTGCGCTGTGGAGATAGTGATACCACGTGCGCGCTCTTCAGGAGCACCATCAATTTCGTCGTATGCTTTAAAATCACCAAAAGATTTAGTAATCGCAGCAGTCAGCGTAGTTTTGCCGTGATCAACGTGGCCGATTGTGCCGATGTTGACGTGCGGCTTATTACGTTCAAATTTTTCCTTCGCCATGGGCGTAGCTCTCTATTTAATCGTAGTTCCGTCGATCAAGGCTTGAAGCCAATAAAAGACCCCAAGGATTCTGTTAGGATACCTTCAGCAAAGAGCGAGAAGAGATTGGAGCGGGTGAAGGGAATCGAACCCTCGTATTCAGCTTGGAAGGCTGCTGCTCTACCATTGAGCTACACCCGCATTACCAATTTCAAGTCGATGGTGGAGGAGGTTGGATTCGAACCAACGTAGGCATAGCCAGCGGATTTACAGTCCGCCCCCTTTAGCCACTCGGGCACTCCTCCGAGATCGACCAAAATTCTCTAAAAAAGAACTTTTTGAAACTCGTTTTGCCAAACACGCCGCTTAACCGCTAAGCAGTTGCGCCGCGTCCTGTGGCGCGGTTTATGCCGCTGAGAACGCCATCTGTCAACGCCTCTTTTGCATGTGCCTGTGCAAAATCAACAAGGCAGTTAGTTTTCCCCCTTTTTTGTCGGAGAACTATCCGACGGAATCTACGTATGACCTTGCTAAATCACAGCTCTTCTCACCAAACCCGGCAATTTTGGTGCAAATTCTTTTTTTGGCAAAGTGAAAAGATTACACACATGAACACCCTCTCAAATTCACTGGACCTGCTCTTTTTATATAAGCAGCAAAAAAGGAATGTTTAGTCTCCCCTCTTTATTCCCTTGAAGCGAAAACATCACCGGAGTATCGAGAGGCTATGAGCAACTTTAAAAAACAAAAGAGCGCAGGCGGCAACCGCTGGAGCCCTGAGCAAAGTCCAGAGCGAGGCAATGATCGCCCCCATAAAAAAAGCCGGCCCGAAGGAAAACCGTCTGGTGGATTTTCAAAGGGCAAGCCCTGGCTGAAGAAATCAGCTGCTGAAGACGGCCCTTTCTATATATATGGACTTCACACCATTGAAGCCGCCTTTAGAAATCCAGGACGCACTCGCCACAAGCTCCTCATAACGCAAAATGCATTACGGCGGCTGGAAGAGCGCAATCTGAAGATTGACGTTCCGGTTGAAGAAGCCAGCCCCCGCGACATCGACAAGCTGGTTGGCAAAGATGCCGTCCATCAGGGCGCTGCACTGCTGGTGGATGCCCTTCCTGAATATGGACCGGAAGAACTCCAGGACGGTCAGCTCGTTCTGGCACTCGATCAGGTCACCGATCCGCACAATGTCGGCGCAATTCTCCGCTCCGCTGTCGCTTTGAGTGCTGACGCGGTTGTCACCACCCGCCGCCACGCACCTGAAGAAGGTCCGGTCCTTGCCAAAACAGCAAGTGGCGCACTGGATATGATCAAACACGTCCGCGTCCCGAACATGTCTCGTTTTGTCGATGAAATGAGAGATAAAGGCTATCAGGCAATCGCACTGGACAGCGAAGGCCCGAACTCCGTCGAAAATACAACATTCACGGA
>NZ_LCWX01000148.1:877-8343 GCF_001431305.1 Pseudovibrio sp. POLY-S9 | reverse complement strand
CCCCCCCCGCCCGCCTCGACATGCCAGGAGAGATCAAATCCCTCAACGTCTCCAACGCCGCGATCCTGTCCCTCTACGTCGCTCGCATGAAAATGGGGCTGTCCTAACCGACAGCCTCCGGGTCTCTACAATGTACTCACTGGGACTTAGTATACATTCGGCGGTGCATTTTTAGTCGTGCCCACTAGCAAAAGATAAAGCCACTTATAATTTAAGTGCACGCTTATTAAAATACTGAGAAACCCTCCAATATTCGCTTTATTTATGGTGGCACACCCGTGCAATCAAAAACGCCGAAGTGACTATAGCAATAATTCAAATAGCGCCAGCCTCATTATTAAAAAAGCTTAGTTCCTCAAATAACCAATCGTTGAGAATGTCTCTCCGGGCAACAGTGGAATAGCGCACTCTAGGCTGTAACTGGAGATGAGCACTATATCATCACTGCAGCGATAGCTCGATAAAACTACAATACAGGCTCACTAACGGTGCCTCCTTATTAGCCTTGCAAAGAGAGTAATCCTCATGATTACCAGCAAGCCTGACCAGACCAACAGCCTTACCGGCCATTTCATGAGCTGCCGTCAAGCTCTCCAACGACAATACCAATCTGGCAACTTTCGCACCATTTTGACACTGTAATCACCACCCATGACTCTTTTTCCGAACGGTTACACACTCCATTGGTTCATGCAGTAAATCATTCCAATATCAGCTGTCTTAAAGAAGCCGACCTTCTTCACGTCAGCACTTTTGTCAATTAGCCGCGCGAACCAAGCCGTTATCTGAACTCTGGCAAGAGGCGCTTCAAGATCCTCTTCAGAGTTATGTGACGGCATCATGGATACTTATAGAATGGATGAAAAACAACACTGATGAAGTACACTAAAGAAATCGATGGGCTGCGCGCAATCTCAGTCATTTTGGTAATACTGTTTCACGCGAATAGTGCTTGGGTTCCTGGTGGATATATCGGCGTAGATGTTTTCTTTGTGATTAGCGGTTTCCTCATAACGTCACTAATACAAAATGAGATTAACCGCACCGGGAAATTCAGTTTTATCAATTTCTACAACCGCAGATTTGCTCGCTTACTCCCGGCGCTAATTGTAACTCTGGCAGTCACATACTCTTTCGGTTTCTTGCTTTACGGGCCTGCCGAATTTGACAGCCTAGGTAGAGATATCTTTTTCTCAGCACTTGGAGTGAAAAATTTTCTTGATGCAATGGGAGCAAACTATTTTGTTCAAGACGAAACATTCAAACCATTGCTGCATATGTGGTCACTTGGTGTTGAAGAACAATATTATGTGGTTTGGCCCCTGGTCCTGTTGCTGACGGCGATCTTATTTCGATCTCTTGCGGTTTTTCTCTCCCTCGTTTTGCTTGTGTTGTTCTTAGGAGTGTCCGAGTTTGGAGCCACTCAAAACCTTCAGGGAGCATACTTTCTGCCACAATATCGCGCAGTTGAACTCTTAGTAGGAAGCTCTGTTGCGCTGATTATGATAAGCAAACGTGCAGAAGCAATATTAACCCTACCTTACATATGGCGCTCAACACTCAGCTCAGTTTCATTTGCAGCTTTGATCTTTCTGGCATTCTCATTCAATTCACAGACTGAGTTTCCTGGCTCGAATGCTTTACTTGTGGCCATTCCCAGCATTATTCTTATCCTGTTTTCCCAAGGTACCCCTATTGGCTGGATCTTATCCAGAAAGTTACTCGTCGGCATCGGCCTTATTTCGTACCCGCTGTATCTATATCACCAACCTTTGATCTCATTTACTTTATTTTTTGATCATAATATCAATCGCTTACTTCTCCTTGCGCTTGTTGTTTCATTTGGATCTCTATTGGCCTATGGAACATATGTTTTCGTGGAAACGCCAATGAGGCAGCGAGCAAAAACCTCGAGCGGAAAGTGGCAAGCCACATGTCTCTTCGCACTTACAATTTCGATTGCAGGAGGTGGAGCAGTAACTGCCAAACTTGGAGGAATCCCACAGCGCCTTTCAATGCTCAACCCATATGCATATTCGCTCTCTCAATCCTTGCGCTCAAGTTTTCATGAGAACTTCAACAGAGGCGTCCACACCGGGGGAGCAGAAAATCCAAAAATTCTGTTTGTAGGTGACAGTTTATTGCAGCAATACGTACAGCCCCTTGTTCAGCATTGGGGATACAGCCTGGATCAGATCGATGTTATTTCACGAGGCGGGTGTGTGTTGTTGAAAGAAGTGGATTATGCCGACAAGTTTTCTGACATCTCATGCGATCAACTACGCGCTGATCTGTACAAGTCAGATCAGCGTTATGAAAAAATCGTTTTTTCACAAGGGTGGGATTTGTATGGCAAGAAAGTTCTCAATGCGTCTGCACAACCTGATGTATACGGGCCCGACACTTGGAAGCCTTTCATCGAGAAAACGGCCGATCATTTCTCAAAGATTGCAGACAAAGTTTTTGTAATTGGACCACATCCGAAGATAATTGGTGATTGTGATTTGAAGGTATCACCCATCACAACCAAAGAATCCGCATTGGCCTGTCTGAAAAACATGAAAATTGACAAAGCTTCACTCCTGAACTCAACCAGAGCATTCAATCAATCACTTGGTGAAATTTCTGCCAAAGTGCTTTTCCCGATAGAGCTGTGGTGCGAAGGCGAAGACGCTAATTGTTCCCACTACGAAAATGAGCAGCCTTACTTTCGAGACCGCGAACACTTTGGAGTAGCTGCAACTGAGTTATTGGTTAAGCGAATGCAAGACAAAGGTTGGTAGGTAAATTCGAACACACTGACAGCAAATGTAAGAAACCATGCTCATACACATATATAGCCCGCTTCGACATGCCAGGAGAGACCAAATCCTTCAACTTCTCCAAAGTAACGCCTTCCACGACGACGACCCCATAAAATGAGGTCGTCCTAAACGACAACCTCAGGCATTCCTACTCCCATAAACTAAAACGTTAGCCCCTTCTTCAGGGGCTAACGTTCTGATGATCTAAGGCAAATCTTTCATCAACCCTGCTCGAGCGTAGGCCTCAGTCGAGAACGATGCTGTCTGGTTTATTTGGAACGGCTGGAACGGTGATGTAGGAAAAGCCTTCTCGAGTATGGCATGCCATACACTCTGAGCTCATAACCGCAACAGCCTCTTCAAAAACTTCAAAGTTCTGAGTTTTAACCGCCTCGTCCAAATCTCCAAAAACGTTCTCACGAAATATATTGATGGAAGCGGCTCGTTTGGTGCGTGCCGTAGCAACTCGATCCATCATTTTTTCCATGGCCTCGATTTGATACTCTGCAAATTCCCATTTATCTTGCTTGCCTGTCCAGTACATAGTTTGGAAGCGGTAGGCAATTTCTGACATCCAGTGTGATGTGCCCGGCGTAATTTTCACCAATGCTTCCAGTTGCTCTTCTGGAGTTCCCGTTACTCTCCAATCAGGAGCCTTTTCTGCGTGCGCCAGATAGCTTGAAGAATACACAGTACCTGTCAAAAGCAATGTCAGGCTCAAAATAGGGATGCAAAGCGCAGATACTCGATTCATACGGACCTCGGGGGAGTGCTAAAATTGGCAGAAACCACTGAATGATGAGTTGGCACCTCACCCAGCGGTGGCTTCGCAAGAAAAGTAAAGTATGATCAGTATTTTCACTGGACTCACTTGCTTGAGCACTGACTATCCACCTTACTTTAAGGCAAATTTAAGCGTTCAGTTTTGTGGAACTCTGCGAAATAGCTTTTGAAAAACCGCCGCTGCTTTGGCTGGCAACTTGGTGCTTTTTGCTTGCGGTAAATTGTTATATTGCTTGCCGACAGCAAACAGTCCCACCATTCCCTTGCCGAAATGTGGAAGACATTTATATCCATAAACACCTTCCTTCGTCAGTGTGAGGTCATAGGTCGCCTTAAGCCTGCTTCGCCAAGGCGATACACCAGCAGGAATCATCCCGGAAATTGAGACGGTGTTGTGAGTTCCTCTGACATTCACAAACCGCACGGTATCGCCGACTTGCGCTTCCAAATAGGCAGGACTGAAGAAATCCAGATCCATTTTGATTGTATGGATTACACCTGCGTTCGAACCCGTAACTGAGAGCAAAAAGGAAACGAGCGCCGGCATTAAAACGAGCGTACTTCTTTTTTTCATGAAAGTTGTCTCATGTATTTTGATTTTATATGGGGCAACGGTTTTCACCGCCATCTAACTCCTGAATTTGCTCACGAGTCCCGGCAACCGATAAAACCCTTGTTTTAACGCAGTTTTAGGAGCGCTCCGGTTTCGCAGGCGTACGCAGCCACTGAAACCCTCCCTTCAGGAGCATCGCTCGGACTTCCACTCTTTAAGCAGCGAAATGACAGAGTAAAAGACCTTCACCTCAGGAGGTTAAGGCCGTGGCAGAAGCAAAAACAACACGGAAAGCACTCCCGCCACCCGGATTATCATGGATGGATATTTCTGCCCGGCAGCGCATTGCTATATCTTTGACAATTGCCAGCCCCAGACCAGTTCCCTGCACTTTGCTATCTGGCAGCCGCCAGAAGCGCTGAAAAATTTTGTCTCTATAACAAGATGGAATACCTGGCCCCTCATCAATCACATCAAGTGTTCCTGTGGGGCTAATTCGAACGCAAATACCAGCGTTAGGCGGACACACTGCAAGAGCGTTTTCAACGAGATTACGCAGCAGATCTCCAATCAGCCCTTTATCACCCTGCACAAAAAGAGGACCCGCCTCCTTTTCCAAGGAGAGCCTGACATTCTTTTTCGTCGCCAAGGGTGCAATGTAGGAAAGTACCGTGACAGCTACAGCATTTAGATCAGTAACCTTTTCCTGCTCTTCAGATCGCGTTTCCAATCGGGAAATTGCCAGAATTTGGTCCACGGAACGAGCCATTCTGTCGAGATCACCCCTTAGAGCAATCACTTTAGGCGTTTGTTGCAAGTCCTCCAAACCAGCACCCAACACCTGCAACGGCGTCCTCAGCTCATGCGCAACATTTTCGGTGAAGTGGCGCTGCGTTGTAAAAACGTCTTCTATGCCAGAAAGCATGGCGTTTATCGCCTTCACCATCGGGGCTACTTCGGAAGGCAAATCTCTCACAGGAAGTCGCTGGTGAAGAGATTTCGGTTTAATCTGAGCCGTAAGACGCGAAAGATGCCGAAGAGGTTTCAAACTGCGCCTTAACGTATGTGCAGTCACAAAAATTGTTGCAAGCATCATGACCGGAACGACCCAGCCAACATTCGAAAACAGCTCCATAAAGGCTTGTTGATGGCTGCTGGTTTGTAAGGGCTCATGCAAAATAAACAAATGAACCCAGAGCCATCCGAGGATCACAGAAAACGAACCGATAAGAATGACTGAGATTCGAACGACAAGCTTGTTCTCAAGAGACTGAAGCTCACTCATAAGCTGTCCAACATGTAGCCCAGCCCACGATAGGTATGAATCTCCAACCCTGCGCTCACGTTTGAACTTGCGCCGAAGATTGTGAACATGAACCGGTATAGTGTTCGACTCTGGAATCTCCAGCCCATAGACTTTGTTCAAGAGATCGTCTTTGGTCACAACGTGCCCACGGTTGCTGATCAGCCCTCAAGAACCAGCAATTCATGCCTTGGCAAGGGCAAGGCCACCGCGTTGACCGTGGTTGTTCGAGATTTAAAGTTATAGGAAAGACTGCCGACAGTTTAAGTTTTGCCAAACACGGAGCTTGGCCGACGCAACAAAGCTCGCATTCTTGCAACAAGCCCAGACATCGCAAAGCGCTTGATCAGATAATCATCCGCTCCAGCCTCCAACCCATCAATACGATCTTCAATTGCATCACGGGCTGTTAGCATAAGAATTGGCAGATCGTTTCCTTCCTCCCGAAGGAATGAGACAATCTCAATCGCATCTCCATCCGGCAACATTCGATCATCAATTAACGCGTCAAACATCTCAGAGCTCATGAGCATTTGTGCATCTTCAACACAACCACAATGATCTACTGAAAACGCGGCAGCCACCAAAGCCTTTTCAATTTGCTGAGCGATACCTCTTTCATCTCCCACTACCAAAATCCGCATTCAACTCTCTTGTTGAACAAGAACCCTACAAACATATGTGCACAGCTCATCTCAAACTTAAGCCAAAGTTAAGTCCCAAAACCTTGCGTCCTGCGCAAAGCCTTGCTCACCCCTCAACAATAGCCAACCCAGTATTCTCAATCCGCAGATAGGAGTTGCAATGCGTAGGCAGGAACCGTTGCTCCCCTTTCATGCTGCAGGCGCAGCTCACTTATCCTGCTAGCTCAGCAGCAACCGGATCAACTCACAAAAGACAGTATTTTATATTGCAGACGTTTCCTGATGCCCTAGCTCAACATAAGACAGGATCCATTGAGAGGGCATCACTGATCATTCTCATCACAACACTCAACTTGTCACCACAACAAACAGCAAGACTATTCCGGCCAGCATAAGCACGGGCAATCCAGAGAGCAGCCATAGTCAGTGCCTATCGTTTTGCACCTGCGGCGCCCTGAGTTTCACTAGAACACCCTTCGGCTCCCCAACAGGAGACCTTTCGCACCGCGAAAAGTCTCCTCACCCAACAACCAAAGCTTCCACATTCTGGCAGACGCCCCGACTACCGAACAAAGAACGCTGCTCAAAAGCCCTGCAACCCAAAACGTCCACTCACAAGAGCAACCTCATCACAGGCCCGCAAACACCACCAAAAGCAACAGCTGCCAAGACACCAACAGAGGCAAAACTGATATTCAATGAATATGTATGCTTCTCACTTTTGAAATTCACCGAAGCGGAAATTCATCGGCTCCACTCCCCTTCCACCATCCAGCTGCCGCCAAGGGGGAATAAAGAAGCATAACTCACACCCAAACCGACAAAGCCAACGCTCCTTTAATCAGCCAGCGTTTTCCGGCCACCACCCCATAGGAACGCAGAAATTCCCAATACCGTTCAAACAAACGCACAAAACAACGCAGACGCGCAAACCAAGAAATTTTCTATCAATATCAATAAGCTGCATCCTCCGCATGTGGAAAAGAAGCCCCAAGACAACCAGATCAACCCCGAATTCACCCAAAAAATTCGTTCCCCTGTGAATTCTTCCAAATTTTTGCATTTTCGGTATTTACAAACCCCGCCAGCGCCCGTAAATACCCCTCCAACGAAGACGACGCCGGTATAGCTCAGATGGTAGAGCACCTGACTTGTAATCAGGGGGTCGCGGGTTCGATCCCTGCTGCCGGCACCACTTCCCTCCCAATAAAATCAAATAGTTGAGCGTCGTTCTTAAATGAACGGATAAAGAACGTACGACCTTTTGCGACCGTCGCAAATCGCACGTGCGACTTTTTCTGTTCTCCACCCGTTCACTTTGGTTTCGTTCGTTCGATTCGCTCGATGGCATTCCTGAGATATTTTATGTCTGACCGGAT
>NZ_LCWX01000148.1:0-781 GCF_001431305.1 Pseudovibrio sp. POLY-S9 | reverse complement strand
CTCCGCCACAAAACGAACAGTCTCAATTTTATCATTGTCCGCTTTGAGGCTTTTTGCCTCCAGCGCCCCGATCCTCCGCGCATGGTCTTCCTGGCTAGAGCGGAGCTCCTGCCAGCCAATTGCCAAACTCACAATCAAACCAATGATCGTGACGATGTTTCCAACGGAGATCTCAGAGCGGATCCATTTGTTACGAACCTCTTGGGCCATAGCCGCCTCCTCAGGTGACTTTCCGGATCTTCTCATCCGAGCGCTTCCAGACATAAACACCAAGCACAGACGTACCGCACATTAGGAAGGTCACAAGGAACCCGGAGAGGATACCCAATAAGGCGATCGGATCTGGAGCAGTGATGATCAAGTAAATCAACGATAGCCCCAGCAGAAAATACACAACAGCAAACAACAGCCCAAACACAGGCCGCCAGATCCGCGTGAGCAACCCTTTCGCCTTAGCCTCTGCTCGCATAGTGGCGTTGATGCTGCTGAGCATTTCGACCAGGTGCGTTTTGTCCTCGTCTTCAACAACACGGATCATCGGAGCAATACCCTCCGGATCGCGCTCAAACTCGGCAACGATCGCCTCAGGTGTTGGCTCAACGCCGATGCCCTCAGCAATCTTATTCACAACACTGGTCGCGATCTTGCCAGCAGGATCGCCAGCAACCTGAGAAACAAGCTCACCTAAGAGCGGAGCACCAATGCTGACCAGGATGGGAACGAGTGCAGATAAAGCCATGATACCCCCTTATAGAGTTTCTGCTATGGAACTGAGTTTCCG
>NZ_LCWX01000147.1:0-751 GCF_001431305.1 Pseudovibrio sp. POLY-S9 | reverse complement strand
AACCAGTAGAGCTGCCACATGCGGAGGGTGTTTACAGTGAAGATGAGGGGAAGGAAGGTCATGCTGCTTCCTCCATTGCCATGAGTTCGGGAACGTTGGCTTCAACAATCAGCTTCGCTAGGGGCGGGCAAACGCTGTTGCCGCATTTCTTGATCTGCTCTTTCTTTGAGAACGGTCTGCCATTGTGGTTAAAATTGATGGTGTAATCGGAGGGGAAACCTTGCGCCAGATACAGCTCTGAAGGCTCTAGCATACGCATGCCGATATCGGTGATGGTGTAGGGCTCGCCGCCAATATTCACAGTGATAAGGCCAAAGCGGTCCTTAGTTGTTGCTGCTCCAAGTGGTGCGTTTGCTGAGTAGCCAATGCTCTCGCCGTAGTAGGCGGTGAGAAATGCGCGAACCTCTGCGATATGGTTTCCACTTGCTGTTACTGCAGGCATTGGCTGATTAACGTCGTGGCCGTGTTTGCAGGTGCCGCGAAAGCTGGTGAGGTGGCTGGTAACGAGGCTATAACGCCGCTCAGAAGTGAGGGTATGTATGGGCTCGCTAGGTAGATGGCCCCTGATCTCGTTTTCTTTCTTTTGTCCGTAATACTTGTGCAGGAATGCCGCTACCAAGGCTGATTTACCGCCACCTTTGGCGGTTATTGTGCCGATTGGGTCAGTAATTGAAGCGCATCTGGAGTTGCCAAACTGGCGATCAATGCAAGGCACAACCAAAGCTCGGCATCCGCCACTTTCTGTTTTGAT
>NZ_LCWX01000146.1:0-1894 GCF_001431305.1 Pseudovibrio sp. POLY-S9 | reverse complement strand
ACAGCTACTCCCCTCATCTACCGCAGGGCGCGTCTCTCCCCGACTCTACCGAATGAACCCAGATTGCTTGCGACCAGCCTGCAATCATAAGTCCGAACTCACATTAGTTGCGAATGGCGAAAACAGCGCTCTCAATCAACAGCTTAACCCCGCCTTTTACTTTTTATAGCGCGCGTCCTTTACCGATCAGTATCACAAACCCTCCAGAAACCCGTTTTCTTCAGCGGAATACATACGATGATTTCTAAACAGAGTAGGCAGACAAAATTATTCAATGAAATCAGGGCGTGTGTGCAGCGATCTAGTCCGTCTGTCAAACCACCGTTTCAAAGACACACGAGAGGATATTACGTCATCTCCGCACTAATCCCTTCCTAGAAACTAGTGACGTTCGTTACGGCGAGAAATTAGGAAGGTACATTGCCAGTTCCGCGGTTTTTCAAACAGCAGCCATGTAGCTCACCGACAATAGTACTGAGCTACATGGCTGATTTCGGAATACTCACCGCCAACTTAAACAACAACGGGGAAGAGAACTATTGCCATTACCCTTCGTCCGGATACTCAAATTTTGTCGTGACGCTACCGTCTTCATTTATTATCAGCGTGAATGCATTCCAGTCCCCGCCAGTATGGACTTTCATCAGGGAGTGGAGCTGCGGCACCAAGTCCTTAACAGGCCGTCTAATATCCCTGTTCAGTGCTGGGAAATGCTCTTCGTTACCTTTTATATAACTGAAAGCGGAGCCCACGCTGCTGCTACCATCTTTGTATCCGTGATCATACTCGAAGCGACATTTAGCAGATGAAACACCATCTGGACAGCTTCCCTTTACGATCCAATAAAGTTGGTCGATTAGCTGGCGCTGTGTTTCGATTTCGTTTTTCATTCACTACCCTCCGGCCTGATTATCGAAATCCTTTGTAAAGGTTCGGCCATTGATTTGATACTCAATTTCGAGGCTTTCAGGCCTTGCTCCGCCAGGATTGGCGCGAGTAAATCGCACAGTCACATTGCCTACGTCTTCACCGTTTTGCAATGCACGGGTGATCTCATTTTCCCATGTTTTGTAAGCACTATTGTTGAAGTTACTGTTTTGTGGGAACAGGTTGAATCTGTCACAAGTCCCGCCATGACGACACGCCTGAATGTGTCCACCAACATCACCGGCAATACCTTCTTTACCAACTTTGGTCTGCCGGCCATCGCGAACACCAGGTGCATCCAAAGGCTTGTAGGTGATCTCTTCAACATAGCCAAAACCATTTGTCTTGAAGTTGGTGCCATTGTCCAACTCGATCCAGCTGTCTGCTGGCGGGTTGTTCAATAGTTCATACTCCGTTGATCCCTTAACAGCCTTGTCTACTTCAACACGAGTACGCACCTGCAGACCTACAGTTGAAATCTCCGAACTGCTAGCAGAGCCAATCTTACTAAAGGAGCCATCTGTCTGCTGTGTAAACTTGCTGCCGTAGGCACCGATAATAGTGTCTTTGTCGAGATACTTGCCACCATTAGCCAGCAGCTCAACCGGGTCGCAGGTGTTGTGAACCCAGGCTTTGAGTTTGCCAACAAAGTAGGTATGCGTATCGGCAACTTCGAAGTTGTAAGTGTCTTGTCGCTGGCTCTCGAGAACGACAGACTTTACTTCGAGGAAACTGGTTGCCTCTTCCCCGGTTTCATGACTTTCGACCAGATCCCCTGGAGCGAGGCCAGAGGCTTCCACCCAGCCCTTGCCATTGACGTAGAATGGGTGCTCGGCAGTCGTGCCTAGTTTTTCCAACTCGCCCTGAGAATTTTGCAGTGAAACTGAGTAGATTTGCTTATTATTGTTCCTGAACAGCTTCGTCACGGGTTTAGCCGTCGTGACTTTCAACTTGTCATCACGGGAGA
>NZ_LCWX01000145.1:288149-365268 GCF_001431305.1 Pseudovibrio sp. POLY-S9 | reverse complement strand
AACACTCTTTCCAAGGCATCCCGGTCCCTCCCTGAATGCCATGTTAATGTGTCAACCATCTCTCCGAACACCTGTCACCTATGTCTCCGGTATGTACACGAAGATCCGGGATCCATACCCTCAATGTCAAAGATTGGTCGAATGCCCCAGCAAAATAGTAGAGCAAGAGGTTATGGATCCCAGCTCAAAGGCCAGGAAGACACCGGAGGAAGCCGACTGGCTGAGGAGCAAGAAGCCCGCCCGCCACTATCTTCCCGGTCCTCGAGCCGGGACCCATACGATAATTGCTGCATATCACGAGTCTAGCGTTTGCCGTCAGGCACTCATGGGTCCCGGGTCTCCGCTACGCTCCACCCGGCATGACACCGAGAGAGCTGCTATGCCCAAATCCAACCAAACCGCAGAACCTGCAGAAAACCCGACCATGAACACAAAAAACCCCGCTGATTTCTCAGCGGGGTTTTAGAAACCATAGAGGCCGAAGAGTAAATCTTACTCTGCAGAACCTTTAGCTTCAGCAGCCTTTTCAGCAGCTTTTGCAGCTTTCGCAGCATTAGCAGCCGCACGAGCTTCTTCGTTAAGGCGCTTTGCGCGTACGTTGGTAGCTTCAACGATACGTGCGGACTTACCGCGACGCTCACGCAGGTAGTAGAGTTTCGCACGACGGACTTTACCGCGGCGAATGATTTCCAGACCTTCGAGCATTGGGCTGAATACTGGGAATACACGCTCTACACCTTCGCCGTAAGAAATCTTACGAACGGTGAAGCTTTCGTTGATGCCGCCGCCGGAGCGTGCGATGCATACGCCTTCGTAGGCCTGCACACGAGTACGAGTACCTTCGGTAACGCGTACGAGAACACGTACGGTATCACCTGGAGAGAACTCAGGAAGCGTACGCTTCTCTTCGATGCGAGCCATTTCTTCGGCGTCGAGCTGCTCAATGATATTCATGGCAGTTTCTTCCATTTTAAATATTGGTCAGAGCGTCCCTCAGTGGTCGAGCCACCGGGACGTGTTCACCAAACCTTGGCATTATGCCGGGAAGTGAAGTGGAACTAGGACCCTAGCGGCAAACGCCAGACAGAATCCACTCCAGTCGGCGCGGGTTTAGCCGATTTTTGTAGGTTTGTCATGAAAAAAGTGTAGAAAACCCGCTATCCACGGCTATTTTCTAGGTAATCCTTCCAAAGATCTGGTCGTCTTTCTTGAGTAATCTTTTCAGACATCTCAAGGCGCCACTGATCAATCAGTTTATGATTACCACTTTTAAGAATAGATGGGACTTCCTGCCCTTCAAACTCTACAGGCCGCGTATAATGCGGGTGCTCAAGTAAGCCATTCTCAAAGCTTTCAGATTCACCGCTCTCTTTATTTCCCATAACACCGGGAAGAAGCCGAACAATGCTATCCAAAACCACATGAGCAGCAACTTCTCCTCCTGAGAGAATGTAGTCGCCAATAGACACTTCCTCGAGCTGGCGCCCTTCTATGACGCGCTCATCAACACCTTCAAAACGACCACAAACAATGATCACACCTGGTCCATCAGCCAGTTCACGAGCCTTTGCCTGCGTAAATGGCTTACCGCGTGGGCTCATGAGCAACCGTGGACGTGTATCTTCATCCTCAGTCACATCATCAATTGCTTTGCCAAGAATATCAGGACGCAGAACCATACCAGCGCCACCGCCAGCAGGTGTATCATCAACAGAGCGATGCTTATCAGTCGCGTAATCGCGAATGTTGTTCGCTGTAAGAGACCAATCCCCGCGCTCCAACGCGCGTCCAGACATGCTCATTGCCAGATTTCCTGGAAACATCTCAGGGTACAGCGTCAAGATGGATGCACGAAAGGCCATAGGATACCCGTTGCTTAAGTAAGGTCAGTCTCTGGAATGTATTTTGATGCACAAACTGCAAAAATCACGCTGATGATCTCAGCAATGTCTGCATCTGGTCGTGTGAAAAATCAGTCTGCTTCCGGCTTGGAGCCATCTTCAGGTTCTTTTTCACCTTCATCATAAAAGCCTTCAGGAGCATGAACCTCCACATATCCCTCTTTGAGGTCAATGGTAGGAACAACAGCTTTTGTGAATGGGAACATAAGAGAATTGCCGCTTTTCGGGGCAACTTCAATCAAATCACCTGCGCCAAAATTCAAAAGAGCCAACACAGTTCCAATTGCCTCACCCTTCTCATCAATGGCTTTCAGGCCAATGAGATCAGTGTGATAGAACTCGTCTTCGTCTTCTGTTTCAGGCAGTTTTTCGCGAGCGATATAAAGCTTCATCCCATTGAGGACTTCTGCTTCATTGCGGCTATTCACGCCTTCAAACTTGGTAACTACCACAGTTTTTTGAATGCGAGCCTTCTTAACTTTAAATTTGCGGCTACCGTCAGCACTTTCGAGCTTACCGTAATCGCCAAAAGAAAGCGGGTCATCACCAAATGGTTTGACCCGCACTTCTCCACGTATGCCGTGAGCAGCCCCGATCTGAGCCATTAGAATGCGGTCTTCAGGCTTGTTTGCCATTGCCGGCGTCTCCTTCTCAGATCGGGTATGCTTATATTATTCGGAAGCTGCTGTTGCTTCTGCCGCTGCTTCTTCAGCAGCCGCTTTTGCTTCAGCTTCTGCTGCCAGCTTCTCGTCAAGACGCTCTTGAGCTTTCTTGCCGAGTTTCGCTTTGATTGGGTTGTTGCGTGGCTCACGCTTCAGCAGGCCAGCAGCGTCCAGGAAGCGGTGTACACGGTCAGATGGCTGTGCGCCGTGACCGAGCCAATGCTTGATGCGCTCTTCGTTCAGCTCAACGCGGTTGTCAGCATCTTTAGGCAGCATTGGGTTGTAACGACCAACGATTTCGATGAAACGACCGTCGCGTGGGGAGCGAACGTCTGCAATTACGATACGGTAGAAAGGACGCTTTTTAGTGCCACCGCGTGCGAGGCGAATTTTAGTAGCCATTGTTTATTTACTCCTAGGTATTCAATCTGTGCTGTGTTCAGCAGCAATAGCTTCATGATGCCGAATGACTTCCTTCACGATGAAGTTCAGGAACTTTTCAGCAAAGTCAGGATCAAGATTGGCCTCGGCCGCAAGACGGCGCAGACGCTCAATCTGAAGTTTTTCACGGGCCGGGTCAGCCGGTGGAAGACCATGGGTAGCTTTCAGCTCCCCAACAGCCTGTGTGCAGCGAAATCGTTCAGCCAACATATGCACCAGAGCAGCGTCTATGTTGTCGATGCTGGAACGAAGCCCACCAAGGATCGCCTTGGCATCTTCAGTCTTGTCGATCTCGCTCAATTACTTTTTCCCCTTGCCAAGCCCCGGTAAACCAGATGCTCCACCAAGACCGGGCAATTTAGGGCCGCCAACTCCTGGCAATCCCCCGGGAAGCGCACCACCCGGTAATCCTTTAGGCATTTCCATACCGCCCGGCAGCTGACCGGATTTAGCCATCTGCTCAAGCGCTTTAGGGTCAATACTCGGCATTCCGCCGCCCATGCCTGGCATACCGCCACCCATAGCGCCCATCATCTTGCCAAGCATACCCTTGCCTTTGCCCTTACCCATGGCCTTCATCATATCGGCCATCTGGCGGTGCATTTTCAAAAGCTTATTAACTTCAGCAACCTGCACACCAGAACCTGCCGCAATACGCTTTTTGCGGCTTGCTTTAAGCAGTTCAGGCTTGGTACGCTCTGTCTTGGTCATAGAGGAGATGATCGCCATCTGGCGCTTGAACATGTTCTCATCAAGGTTGGCAGAAGCAAGCTGCTTCTTCATTTTGCCAACACCTGGAAGCATGCCCATCATGCCGGACATTCCGCCCATCTTTTCCATCTGCTTCAGCTGTTCAGAAAGATCGTTCAGGTCAAAGTGACCCTTCTGCATCTTCCGAGCCATCTCTGCGGCTTTTTCCGCATCAATCGCTTCAGCAGCCTTTTCAACGAGCGAGACAATGTCGCCCATTCCAAGAATGCGATCAGCAATACGCTTTGGATGGAAATCTTCGAGTTCATCAGATTTTTCACCGGTACCAATCAGCTTGATCGGCTTGCCGGTAACAGCACGCATGGAAAGCGCCGCACCACCGCGGCCATCACCATCCATACGGGTGAGCATGATACCTGTGATCGCGCAACGCTCATCAAAGCTCTTCGCCAGATTAACAGCGTCCTGACCAGTCAGAGCATCGGCAACGAGCAGAACTTCATGCGGGTTGGACGCAGCTTTAATCTGCTCCATCTCAATCATGAGAGGCTCGTCAATGTGACCACGGCCCGCTGTATCGAGCATGACCACGTCATAACCGCCAAGCTTCGCTGCATTCAGCGCACGCTTTGCAATATCAACCGGCTGCTGCCCTTCAATGATAGGAAGCGTATCAATCTCGTTCTGTTCACCTAGAACTTTCAGCTGCTCCTGCGCTGCCGGACGGCGCGTATCAAGAGAAGCCATCAAAACTTTGCGCTTATCGCGCTGTGTCAGGCGACGTGCAATCTTGCCGGTTGCAGTGGTTTTACCCGCACCCTGCAGACCAACCATCATAATGCAAACCGGAGCCGGCGCATTTAGGTCGATCGGATGAGATTCCTCACCCAGCATCTCAATAAGTTGGTCATGCACGATCTTAACGACCATCTGACCCGGCTTAATGGACTTAACAACCTCAGCACCAACAGCGCGGTGTTTCACCTTGTCGACAAAAGAACGCACGATCGGCAGCGCCACATCAGCCTCAATGAGCGCGCGACGAACTTCGCGCAGCGCTTCATTAACATCGGATTCAGAAAGCGCACCGCGTTTTGTGAGCTTATCTAGAATGCCGCCTAGGCGATCTGACAGATTATCGAACATGTCGTTCCTTTAAAATCTCGTTTCTGCACAAACACCTGAAGAAAACCAACTGGTGCCGTACACTCGTTCCTAGTGAATTTGGTGTCACCAAGCCAAAATTGCCACGGCAAATCGATTGCACATAGCAAAAAATCACCCGAGGGCGCAACGCGCTGTCGGGTGTTGACTTCTGGGATCTCTTTATACCTTTTCGGGTCCCAGTCAGTGGCTCCGGTCTTCACATAGAAGGAGTTAGGTCGGGTATCTACGAGAATACAGGTGCCGAGTCAAGCAAAACCGCCATTTGTTGGAGATTGTATAAGCTTGGATAAAAAGGAAAACTCAAAGATGCACTAGGTTTCCTGCCAAGCTGACTCACTATCAGCAAAAAAAGAGGCGATTTAACGATGCTCTTCCGAAAGAACTATCTGTTTTTGCTGTCTCTTATCGTCCTGATCATCGGCTTCCTGCTCTACTGGGCCAACACCTATGTGTCTCCCTCTATCACATTCAACCCAAGCGACATTGGCGAAGACCCTGAAGAATACATCGCACGGGTAGAAAGCCGCTTTACAGACATTAAGCCCGGTCTCGAAAAGCAAATCATCTGGCAAAACCCAGACACCAAGGCCAAAACCGAATTTGCCGTCGTCTACATGCACGGCTTTTCTGCCAGTAAAGATGAAATCAGACCCGTTCCCGATCTCGTCGCCAGCTCCATTCAGGCCAACCTCTATTACACACGGCTTCCCGGTCACGCCCGTACACCTGCTGCTATGGGAGAACCGAATGTCGATGACTACTTCAATGCTTTGGCAGAAGCGCTCACAATCGGGAAAGCCATTGGCAACAAAGTCATCGTCATCAGCACCTCATTCGGAGGTTCTCTAACAGCATGGATGGATCTTACTGATCATTCTCTAAAGGAGAACGTGGAAGCAATCGTCCTCATCTCTCCCGTTTTTGAACTGGCCGCAGCAGGAACCTCCCTGCTCACATATCCGCTTGCAGAGTACTACACCCCAATCATCGTGGGCCGTTATCGGGTCGCTGATCCGAATGCCAATTTTGAGGAGATCTACGCGTGGACCAACGCCTATCCGGCAACCGCCCTGCTTCCTCTTGCTGAAACGGTCAAACTCGTGGGCAGTCTGGATGCAGCAAACGCAACCATCCCAACCATGTTCATCTACGATATCCGCGACGAAACCTCAGATGAGCACACCACAGCGAAGTTCTTCGAAAACTGGGGCGCACCAAAGCACCGCCTCCTAATAACCGAGTCCGCAGGCAACCATCACGTCATCGCAGGCGACATCATCAATCCGGAAAACAACCTCCTCGTCTCCAACGCCATCATCGAGTGGCTTGGGTCCAGAGGCGTACCTACTGTCTACTCTCAATGAAACTTCCTGATGCTCTGATTTGATATTTCAACCCAAGCTGGAATATGCTGGTGCCGCTAAGGAACAAAGGCACCCCATATGCTCTTTCGATATTTTATTTTTGTAGTACTGATTTTACTCGTAGGAGGCACAATTGCCTTCATGACAGGCCCAAGAGAACCACGCGATACAGAGATCACCTTCAAACCCGAAATTATGGGTGATGATCTCGAAGTGTATCTTTCAGAGAGTGAGGCCAAGTTTCAGGATATTCGTTCTGACACGGCCAAAGAGATCATCTGGTTCAATGGTAAGAAGAACAGCAAAACACCTCTTTCAATAATTTACGTCCACGGCTTTTCCGCCAGTAAACACGAGATCCGCCCTGTACCGGACCGCGTTGCAAATGAGATGGGCGCCAATCTTTTCTTCACCCGCCTGACTGGCCATGGCCGCTCGGGTGAAGCGATGGCAGAAGCCTCATTGAACGACTGGGTCAACGACCTCGCTGAAGCGGTCGAAATTGGCCGGCGCATTGGTGAAAAGACAATCATAATGTCCACCTCAACCGGTGGCTCACTTGCAGCTTGGCTCGCCATGCAGGACCACCCGCTGAAAGATGATGTAGCCGCAATGGTGTTTGTCTCACCAAACTTTGGTGTCAAAGCAGCAGGCGGGTTCTTGCTCGATATGCCGTTCGCAAGACACTATGTCCCTCTGATCATTGGCAAAACCCGCTCATCTTCCAAGGCGCCATCTAAAGAAGAGCAAATGGGCTGGACCATCAGCTACCCAAGTGTAGCCCTCCTCCCAATGGCAACCACAATCTCAGTATTGCAGGAACAAGACCCCGCAAAAGCAAGCGTACCTGCCCTGTTCATCTACAGCGAAAAAGATGAAACCATCGACGCAGCACTCACTAATATCGCCTATGACAAATGGGGCGCACCAAAACAGCGTCTGCTTATCGAAAGCTCAGGTGACGACAACAACCACGTCATCGCAGGCGACATCATCAGCCCACAAAACAACGACCTCGTGGTCTCCACCACAATCCAATGGCTGAGCGATCAACTACTTTAATACAAACAAAAAACGGGCGAGAAGTTCCTCGCCCGTTCAAAACTCAAACATCCCATGAGTTTATGTAGTTTCGCATAAACCTGCCTGATCTAATATTGCCAGCTGCAACCTGATGACCGCTATTTATATTGGATATCAGAAATGCCTTTTATTGTTGATTTTGGTTTTGCACACGGCCCTGAACTTTATGCCGTTTCTGATGGATTTGAGCCGCCTTTAACTCCTGATGTTGAGTTAACTACGATGTTAATGCGGGGACGCAACCGGTTTGACAAGCCGGGTGAACAAAGTCCCATGAATGCTGCCCGGATTGCCGAAATACCTCATACTTTGTATCTTAAAGAAGCTGATAAGCGTGGATTGCCGGATGTAATTTGCGGTACCTGGAATACGATTGTAGTAAGTGCTCGGCTGAAAGATAAGCTTGAGGAGCTGGAACCGAAGCGACATGGTTTTTATCCGGTGACTATCAAGCACAAAGGTACTGGGAAAATCTATGGCGCGGGACATTTGCTCTACCTGCATCAAAAACCCGACATTATTGACCATGACAACACCCTCTACGCTGGTGCCCGTAATTTCGGCGAACAACGTTACGGTGGCGGTTACGAACGTGCAGCATCCAACGACTTCTGTCTTCGAAGGGTCACCTCTTCAGGGAAACAACCCCATAGCAATGACGCATACCTGATACATTTTAAGGAAGGCGGGCTAAAAAACCGCCATCTTTGGCGTGGTACCGTCGGTAAACCAGAGTATTTCAAAAGTGCACCGTTTCATCCGGATTCAAAACGAACAACATATGTTGATCCACTATGTCAGACAATATTTATCAGTGACGAACTAGCTGAGTGGATCCGGGCTGAGAAGATTATAGGCTGGGATCTATTCCCGATTCTGGACAAGCCCGTTGACTGGGGCGCCGCACAGTTCAATAAGTAGCGCCCAATCGAACACCCGTGCTTACTGCGAATAGTCGCGCGCACCAAATACCGCAGAACCGACACGCACATGTGTTGCGCCATGTTGAACGGCAATTGGGTAATCAGAAGACATTCCCATGGAGAGCTTTTCCAGACCGTTCCGCTTTGCGATTTTCTCAAGCAACGCGAAATGCATGCCCGGCGCTTCGTCAACTGGCGGAATGCACATCAGGCCTTCAATCTCCAGCCCATACTCATCACGACACTTCGCGATAAACGCATCCGCTTCCTTTGGAGGAATACCAGCCTTCTGGTCTTCTTCCCCGGTATTAACCTGAATGAACAGCTTTGGCGCTTTGCCTTGCTTATCCATCTCAACTTTCAGCGCTTTAGCAATCTTATCCCGGTCCACAGTGTGGATCACGTCAAAGGTCTGAATAGCTTCTTTCGCTTTGTTAGACTGAAGCGGGCCGATCAGATGCAACTCAACACCTTCAAACTCCTCACGAAGCCCAGGCCATTTGCCCATCGCTTCCTGAACCCGGTTTTCACCAAACACACGCTGTCCAGCTTCTAAAACCGGCTTAATATCTGAAGCTTCGAATGTTTTTGAGACTGCAATCAACGTTACAGAGCCGTTCGGACGTTCAACATCCGTCTCAGCTTTTCCGATGTTTTCCTTAACCTCTTTAAGGCGAAGTGCAGCAGCGTCACTCATTCCTAACTCCAGCGAAAAATCCATATTGGAGACATGAAATGCGCTCCCTAAGGTCTAAATGCAAGAGTAGTTGCACTTCATTGAGAAATTTCTGACAAATCTTCTTGGTTTTTCCTCTGTCTACCGCTTGACCAAGCTGGCAATTTCTGGTGACAGTCCGAGCAAACCTAATTTGCTTGATCAGGGCAAAAATCAAACACACGGCGGAATAAATGGCTACGGATAGGTATAATGCACGCGCAACGGAAGCGCGCTGGCAAAAAGTATGGGACGAAAAGAACGTCTTCGAGACGGACAACGATGATCCGCGCGAAAAATACTACGTACTAGAGATGTTCCCTTACCCATCCGGTCGTCTACACATGGGGCACGTGCGCAACTACTCCATGGGTGACGTGGTTGCACGCTTTAAGCGCGCACGCGGCTACAACGTTTTGCACCCGATGGGTTGGGATGCATTCGGCATGCCTGCGGAAAACGCGGCAGCTGAAAAGAAGGTTCACCCAAAGGGTTGGACCTACGACAACATTGCAGCAATGCGCGGCCAGCTGAAAACAATCGGCCTGTCGTTTGACTGGAGCCGTGAATTCGCAACTTGCGATGAAAGTTATTACGCACAGCAGCAGGCGCTGTTCCTGGACTTCTTGGAAGCTGGCTTGGTTTACCGCAAAAACGCGAAGGTAAACTGGGATCCGGTCGATATGACCGTTCTGGCAAACGAACAGGTGATCGACGGCAAAGGCTGGCGCTCTGGCGCAGAAGTTGAGCAGAAAGACCTGACCCAGTGGTTCTTCAAGATCTCTGATCATTCCGAAGAGCTGTTGGAAGCAATCGACACTCTGACCGAATGGCCTGAAAAAGTTCGTCTCATGCAGAAGAACTGGATCGGCAAATCGGTTGGTCTGAAGGTCAATTTCGAGTTCACCGAAACCGCTCCAACCGGTGATGAGACTCTGGAAATCTTCACGACCCGTCCAGACACGCTGTACGGCGCGTCCTTCATGGGCCTGTCACCAGATCATCCGATCACGCAGAAACTGGCTGAAGACAACGCAGAACTGCAGGAGTTCATTGCTGAATGTCGCCGTATCGGCACGACAGCTGAAGCAATTGAAACCGCAGAAAAGCTTGGCTTCGACACTGGCCTGCGCGTCAAACACCCGCTGAACCCATCCTGGGAACTGCCAGTCTACGTGGCAAACTTTATCCTGATGGACTACGGCACAGGCGCGATCTTCGCATGTCCTGCACACGACCAGCGCGATCTGGACTTCGCTCACAAGTACAAGCTGCCAGTCAAAGCAGTTGTGCTGCCAGAAGGTGAAGATCCGGCCACATTCGACGTTGGCACCGAAGCTTACACCGGCGAAGGCTCCATCTTTAATTCCGAGTTCATGGACGGCATGTCCATCGAGGATGCGAAGAATGCTGTTTCTGACAAGCTGGAAGCGCAAAAAGCCAAAGGTAAGCAACAGGCGCACCGCGAGACCAACTATCGTCTGCGCGACTGGGGTATCTCCCGTCAGCGCTACTGGGGTTGTCCGATCCCTGTCATCCACTGTGATGATTGTGGTGTTCAGCCAGCGCCAAAAGAAAGCCTGCCAATCGTTCTGCCGGAAGATGTCACTTTCGACCGTCCGGGCAACCCGCTGGATCGTCATCCAACATGGCGCAACGTGAAATGCCCATGCTGTGGCAAGGATGCTCAGCGTGAAACCGATACCATGGACACCTTCGTGGATTCCTCCTGGTACTTCGCACGCTTCACTGATCCGAAGAACAGCAATCCGACCGATCCAAAGGTTGCTTCTGAGTGGCTGCCGGTTGATCAGTACATCGGTGGCATCGAGCACGCGATCCTGCACCTGCTCTACTCCCGCTTCTTTGCACGCGCCATGCAGATCACCAAACATCTGGATGTGAAAGAGCCATTCAAAGGCCTCTTCACACAGGGTATGGTGAACCATGAGACCTACAAAGACCCTGATGGGAAATGGGTAACACCAGCTGAGATCAACATCATCAGCACCGAAGGCGACAGAAAAGCGGTTCACGCAGAAACCGGCGCTCCAGTCACCATTGGTTCCATCGAGAAGATGTCCAAGTCGAAGAAGAACGTTGTTGACCCAACCGACATCATCGACACCTACGGCGCTGATACAGCGCGTCTCTTCGTTCTGTCTGACAGCCCGCCAGAGCGTGACATCATCTGGACAGAAGACGGTGTCATCGGTGCATGGCGTCACGTACAGCGCGTATGGCGTATCATTGGTGAAGTCTCAGAAAAGACCGAAGCCAACATCGCAAAGCCTGCTGAGTTCAGTGATGAAGCAACAGCCCTGCGCCGTGCTTCTCATAAAACTCTGGCTGCCATCACAAAAGACTTTGATGGCCTTGGCTTCAACCGTGCTGTTGCCCGTCTTTATGAGTTCACCAACGCGATCAGCAAGGCGCTTCAATCAGACCTGTCCAAACCGGACATGGCGTATGCTCTGCGCGAAGCAACTGGCTTCCTCCTGCAGCTCATGGAACCAATCACGCCTCATCTTTCTGAGGAATGCTGGTCCATGCTCGGCAATGAAGGACTGGTATCCACATCAAACTGGCCAGTTGTCCAAGAGGATCTGCTGGTAGAAAACACCATTACGCTTCCGATTCAAATCAATGGGAAGAAAAAAGGTGAGCTTTCTGTAGCAAGAGACTCTTCCAAAGAGCAGGTAGAAGAAGCTACTCTGGCACATGAGGCTGTTCAGAAAGCTCTGGATGGCAAGGCCCCACGTAAAATCATCGTGGTACCTCAGAGGATTGTAAATGTCGTTGTTTGATCGCCCTGCTAAATCAGGTCGCCCTTCCCGCCGGGTTCTACTCGGCGGGGCAACAATTGTTGCGGGTGCCCTTCTTCTTTCTGGCTGCCAGTTCCGTCCGCTCTATGGCGTTAGCCCAACGCTGTTAGGCGATGGCTCGGAGCAGACTCAGACCGTCCAGGCTCAAATGGCGGCAATTTCCATGAAGTTCCCAAGCTATGGGGATTCAGGGTCTATCAAGCGCATCAATCAGGTCCTGCGCAATCAGCTGATTTTCGCATTCACACGTGGTGGTGATGCTCTGCCGCCAAAGTATCGTTTGGAAATCCTGACAGACAAGCGCCGTGCTGAAGTGGGCGTTGAGCAGCTGGCCGACGTGCCAACCGCTTACAACATCACCGTCAACACCAGCTTCGTTCTGGCAGATATCCAGACAGATCGTACGCTCTACACTGGCCGCTCCTTTGCCTCTGCATCCTTTGACTTTTCCAGTCAGCGCTTTGCAAACCTGAGAGCAGAACGAGATGCAGAAGACCGTGCTACCAAGGTTGTCGCTGCTGACATCAACACCCGCATAGCAAGCTTCTTTGCAACACATCCTGTAGAGCCTGTAGAATAGGACCACTATGGTAGCCCTCAAAGCTGCTGAAATTGACCGGTACATCGCCAACCCGCCAGACTCCGTAAACCTCATTCTTGTTTATGGGCCAGACACCGGGTTGGTGAATGAGCGAGCGCAAGCACTGATCTCCAAAGCAGCCTCCGAGAATGATGACCCATTCTCCCAAGTCAAACTGGACGCTGCTGACATCGCTGCAGACCCGAGCAGATTGATCGATGAGGCCCTGACTATTCCCCTCTTTGGTGGCCGTCGCACAATCTGGGTCCGCGAAAACGGCACCAAGAGCGTGCTGCCAGCCGTCGAACCGCTCCTCAAAAACAACGACTTTTCTGCCTTCATCGTGATTGAAGCCGGAGACCTGAAGAAGACAGCAGGCCTGCGCAAAAAGATCGAAGCCAGCAAAACCGCGGTTGCCATCCCCTGCTTTGCAGACACAGCACGCGATGTAGATCGTCTGATTGATGAAGAAACCCAGTCAGCAAACCTGCAAATCAGCAAAGAAGCCCGCATGGCGCTTCACACTTTGCTCGGCGCTGACCGCATTGCTAGCCGCGGAGAACTCAAGAAGCTGTGCCTCTACGCGATGAATGACAATCGCATTGAGGTCCATCATGTCGAAGAGATCATTGGTGATGCTTCAGCATTCGCCATGGATGAACTAATCGATGCTGCAGCTTTGGGTGACACGATCACATTGGACCACGGCCTGGAGCGCCTCTCAGCCTCAGGGACGGACGTTGGCGTGATAGCCTCTCAAGCCCTCAGACACTTCCAGATGCTTCACCTGTGCCGCTTAAAAGCCAATCAACGCATTGCTGTAGAAGATGTTATTGGCGGCGTCCGCCCTCCGATCTTCTGGAAGCGTCGCTCGAAGATTGTCAGTCAGGTTGAGATCTGGAATGAAGACTTTCTGGAACGCGCTCTGACCCGTCTCAACGATGCTGTCAAAGAGGCCCGCTTCAACGCCAATCTCTCAACTGCAATTGTGTCTCATACCCTTTTGGCAATTGCTCAGGTAGCTAAAGCCTCAAACAGACGACGATAAACACGCGGAAGGTGGGTCGCCACCTTCCTCACAAACAACAACAATATTCGCACAAAGCGAAATCACAGGCACTCCTATGTCTCACTCACTCATCCATTGGATCAGGCTGAAGTTCGCTCAACATGAACTTTGGGCAATCAACTTCGCGCTCCTTCGCCCCCAATTGTCGCTTTTTGGAGCAGCATCATTGTGGGCCTGGATTTTCCCGCCATTGCTCAGCTTTGGTGTCTTAATCGGCTACCTCGTGCAGAACTACTCGGTACTGGGATCAGTCATAAATCTGATCATAGGCCTGCCCGTGCTGATCCTCTTAGCTTATTGGGTTTTCCGTTGGTACTTCATTTGCCTGGGCTTGATGTTCGGCCGTCGCAATATGGCTGAGAAGAAGAGAGCAGAAGTCAGTGCACGCATTGAAAAACTGCTTCCAGTCGTAGGCTAAGTCTGCTGGTCAAAAAAATCATTTCTTCTCCGAATCTAAAAAGGCCGCGCCTCAGTTAAGAGACGCGGCCTTTTCTAAAATTCCGATAGCAGAAACAATCAGTTCTGAATGCCCAACAAGCGACAGACTTCGTCCAGTTGCTCTACATTCTTGTACTTGATCTTAAGCTCACCAGTGCCTTTATCAGTCTTGTGAGCAATAGCCACCTTAAGACCCAGACCATCGGCCAGACGCTTCTCTAAAGCGCGTGTATCCGCATCCTTTTCAGGCTTCGGAGCAGCTTCTTTCTTCTGGAACAAGTCAGGGTTCTGAGCCAGGCGCTCTGCATCACGAACGGTAAGCCCCTTCTCCACGATCAGCTCAGCCAAAGCCGCAGGATCTTCTGCAGTGATCAATGCACGTGCATGACCAGCAGTGAGAAGCCCTTCTGCAAGATAGTCCTTCACTGAGTTCGGCAGTTTCAGCAAACGCAGTGTGTTGGCCACATGGCTCCGGCTCTTACCGATAACCTTGGAGAGCTCAACCTGGCTGTAAGAAAACTCTTCGATCAGCTGATCATAACCCAACGCTTCTTCGATAGGATTCAGGTCTGCACGCTGAACATTCTCGATGATCGCAAGTTCCAGCGCTTCCTGGTCAGTCACCTCACGGATGACAACAGGTGCATCATGCAAACCAGCTTTTTGAGCTGCACGCCAACGACGCTCACCAGCAATGATCTCGAAATGACCTGGCTTATTCGGACGAGGACGCACCAGAATTGGCTGCACAATCCCCTTCTGACGAACGGATTCGGTCAGGTTATTCAGATCATCTTCTACAAATGATTTGCGTGGGTTACGTGGGTTCGGCTGAAGGTACTCAATCGGCACCTTCCGCACATCACGGTTACGTTCAGGAGTGGAGACAGCTGGCTCTGAGTTTACGTCACCCAACAGCGTTGCAAGGCCGCGCCCTAGTCGCTTATTGGTACGCCCTGCTTCCTCAGTTTTCGCCATTTCAATTCCACCTATCTACATTCTAGGAGCTCGGGAGTCAGCAGCCCCTTCCCGCACGCTCTGCGGGTCAAATAACAAATCTCTTTAAAGTAGAAGCGGCAGCCAGATCAGGCAGCCGCCATCCGCATGTCACGCTCTCGCTGAATAATTTCGGAAGCGAGTCGTAAATAAGCCTGCGAACCGGAACACTTCAAATCATAAAGCAAAGCAGGCTTGCCATAAGATGGAGCCTCGGAAACACGTACGTTCCGTGGAATCACAGTCTCATAGACTGCATCACCCATCGTCTCACGCACATCCTGTACAACCTGACTGGAGAGATTGTTACGGCTGTCATACATGGTCAACACAATGCCATGGATGCTCAGCTCTGAATTGAGAGACTGCTTCACCTGCTCAACGGTGCTAAGCAGCTGGCTTAGACCTTCCAGAGCAAAAAACTCGCACTGCAACGGTACAAGAATGCTGTGAGATGCCGATAAGGCATTGATAGTCAAGAGGTTTAACGACGGCGGACAGTCCACTAGAATATATGAATACCCTTGTGCCCTACCCATCTCAGCTGCCTGCGCCATACCTGAAATTGCATTCCGTAATCGGAATGTCCGGTCAGGTGCAGAAGAAATCTCCAACTCAACACCCAGCAAATCCATCGTTGATGGAGCAATCCATAAACGCGGAACAGCGGTTTCCAGAACAGTTTGCTCTAGCGTCGAATCTCCGCTCAAAACATCATAGGTAGAATATTCACGATCAACGCGCTCAATCCCTAACCCCGTCGACGCATTGCCTTGCGGATCCAGGTCAATAATCAGGACGCGTTCGCCAATTGCGGCAAGCGCTGTGCCAAGATTAATGGCTGTTGTCGTCTTGCCTACGCCACCCTTCTGGTTGGCGATAGTCAATACACGTGGAGATTGCGGCAGTAAGCTCATCCGACAGCACCCTAGTTAGCGGTTTTCGGGTCAATTTTAGATAGAACCAAAACGCGACTTAGCGGATCTACTAGACTTACTTTTTCTACCAGATCAATTGACCAATCGGCAGATGCTTCTTCAATTTCGCGGCGAAAATCTTGACCTTTGTGGAAAACAGCAGTCGCGCCACGCTGTACAAATTGCGAAGAAAACCCGCAGAGAACCTGTAAAGAAGCTAGTGCACGCGCCGAAACACCCTCAATCGGAGCCTGCCAGTCTTTCGTAACGGCTTCGATTCTACCCGCATGAACTTTGACGTTACAGCCAGTCTCGCGTGCCACAGTTCGAAGGAAAGCTGCTTTGCGCTGGTTGCTCTCAACCATATGCACAATGCCTTCTCCCCCTTCCTGCCTCAGCAACATTGCAGTCACCAATCCAGGGAAACCTGCACCGCTTCCGAAATCAATCCAGGAACGTGCATCAGGCAAACTACGCTGAATCTGAATAGAATCGGCCACATGCCGCATCCAGATATCATTCATCGTAGATGGTGCAATCAGATTCTGTGCAGGTTGCCACTTGAGAACGAGGTCCACGTAGATACTTAGACGCTCAAACGTTTCACGTGAAACATCCTCATACATACGCATGACAGGTGTAATCTGGCTGTAATCAGCCCTTTTTTCGAATGACATACTAAACAGCACCAGCAATGTTTTTGCCTGAGCGGCGAATATACGCAAGCAGCAAAGTCAGCGCCGCTGGGGTAATCCCATCCATGCGCGATGCTTGCCCGATGGTTGAAGGACGCAAAGCTTCAAGCTTCTGACGCACCTCGTTGGAAAGTCCGGTCAGTGAGGTATAGTCAATCCGCTCAGGAATAACCAAGTCCTCATCCCGTTTCAAAGCGGCGATATCAGCGGCCTGACGTTCCAGATAGACGGCATACATCGCATCTATAGAAACCTGTTCGGCACATTTGATATCGACATCTTTCATCTCATCAAAGATCTCAATGAGGTCTTCAAGAGTGATATTTGGATAGGCCAACAAATCAAAGACAGAGCGCTTCACACCATCCTGATTGATCGGCAAACCATGCTTACGCCCCTCGTTGGGTGTAATTTTGACGGACTGCATCAAATCCTTGGTTTTCCGCAGTTTTTCCATCTTCGTTTCGAAAGCGACTCGACGCGTATCACCAATACATCCCCACTCAAGACCAAGTGGTGTGAGGCGCTGGTCCGCATTGTCTGCACGTAGTGTGAGACGATACTCAGCGCGGGATGTGAACATGCGATACGGCTCAGAAACTCCGCGTGTGATGAGATCATCCACCATCACACCAATGTACCCGTCAGCACGTCCGACAGTCACTGCAGCGCCGTCTTGAGACGTTCTGGCAGCATTCAAGCCCGCCAACAGACCTTGGGCTCCAGCCTCTTCATAACCGGTCGTACCGTTAATCTGACCCGCGAGGTAAAGGCCCTTCTGCTTCTTCACCTCAAGCGTGTTTGTCAGTTCAGTCGGATCGATGTGATCGTACTCAATCGCATAAGCCGGTTTGAAGTACTCAACCTTCTCCAAACCCGGAATCGTGCGCAGAAACTGGATCTGAACATCCTCAGGAAGCGAGGTTGAAATACCATTGGGATAGACCGTTGGATCATCCAATCCTTCTGGCTCAAGGAAGATCTGATGACCATCACGATCACCAAAGCGAACAATCTTGTCTTCAATAGACGGACAGTACCGAGGACCCCTGCCCTGGATCTCGCCCGAATACATCGCTGACCGCTTGATGTTGTCGCGAATAATCTGATGCGTCTCTGGGGTCGTGCGTGTGATGTAACACGGCACCTGACGGATCTGGATTTTGTCGGTCAGTGTTGAAAATGGAATAGGCTCTTCATCACCTGGCTGCTGCTGAAGGATATCCCAATTGATCGTTCGCCCATCCAGACGTGCCGGAGTACCTGTCTTCAAACGACCAAGACGCAGACCAATCTCTTCCAGAGATACAGACAAACCAAGCGCTGGCGCTTCACCATCACGACCCGCAGGAATTTGCTTATCGCCGATATGGATCAGACCACGCAGGAACGTGCCGGTCGTGATCACAACCGCCTTGGCCGAAACCCGACGACCATCACCAAGCACGACGCCTTTGAGGATATCACCCTCACGGATCAGCGTGTCAGCTTCGCCTTCCACCACATCGAGATTATCAATCGCTTTAATCTCAGCCTGCATCGCTTCGCGATAGAGCTTGCGGTCAGCCTGAGAGCGCGGCCCTTGCACAGCTGGCCCTTTGCGACGATTGAGCATACGGAATTGAATACCGGAAGCATCAGCCACCCGGCCCATCAATCCATCCAGCGCATCGATTTCTCGAACCAGATGCCCCTTCCCCAAACCGCCAATAGCTGGGTTACACGACATCACACCAATGGTGTCAAAGCGATGAGTTATAAGCGCTGTATGGGCGCCCATGCGCGCAGCTGCAGCCGCGGCTTCACAGCCTGCATGGCCGCCGCCAATCACGACAACGTCAAACTCAAGATCAAAATTATCAGACATTTCGGTCCTGCATTTCGCCCATCTAAAAACAGAGAAAGGACAAGCCACACTCTCTGCGAGCCTCTGGACCATATGAAGGCCGCAGATAAAACTTGGGGGAACTAGAAGGGCAACTACCTATTTTCTTGAAGACTTGATACAACAGGTCACGCGCTGGGTCAAAGAAAACAGCGCAGTGAGTCGCCAATGCCGCAGCTTTAGTTATCCACGTGACTCACCAGTTTTTCCCCACTGACTCACGATTCCCAATAAATGTTTCACGTGAAACATGGCACTTCTACATCTTTTATTTACCAACGCAGAAGTCGCGGAAGATGACATCAAGCAAATCTTCAACGTCGATTCGACCTGTGATACGCCCCAGCTGATCAGCTGCTCGTCTCAAATCTTCACCTCTCAATTCAATCGGAAAGCCCTCCGCTTGAATACCGTGGTTCAGATCTTCCACACATTGGGTCAGATGAGAACGATGGCGTTCACGAGTGATAAGCGGGTTTTCGATCAATCCGATATTTCGTTCCGCAAACGACTCGAGGCTTGATAGCAGCGCGTTCATACCGCCCTCTTCACGAACGGAGACATTGATCTCTTCTGTCGTTTCGAAGGAGTCATGATCAGCATCAGAACCCAAATCACTCTTAGTATTGAGACGCCAGATCTCTGCACCATTCTTCAGCAAGCTCTCCGGCAACTCCTCAGCAGTCACATTCGGCGCATGTGTCCAGAGAATGAGATCAGCTTTTTCAGCATGAACGAGAGCACGGCGAATGCCCTCTTTCTCGATCATGCCAGCACTCTCACGAATGCCCGCTGTGTCAATCAGCGTGACCGGATAACCACCAAGGTCCAGATGCACCTCAAGCACATCGCGGGTCGTTCCAGCTTCAGGCGTCACAATCGCCACATCACGCTGAGCCAGTTTATTCATCAAGCTGGACTTACCCGCATTCGGAGGACCAAGCAGAACAACCTGCAGACCAGAGCGCAAACGCTCCCCTCTCCGCGCATCAGAAAGGTGGGCGACAATCTGGTTACGAAGCTTCGCCAACTCCACCCAGATTTCGTCAGCCACAGAATCTGGAATGTCATCTTCATCGGAGAAGTCGAGCTCAGCCTCAATCATCGCACGGCTGCGGATCAGTGTTTCGCGCCACTGCGAATAGAGGTCACCAAGCGCCCCATCCATCTGACGCTGAGCCTGCCGACGCTGCGCATCGGTCTCTGCATCAATGAGATCAGCAAGACCCTCAACCTCAGTCAGGTCGAGTTTGTTGTTGTGAAATGCCCGACGTGTGAACTCACCCTGCTCAGCCGGTCGTGTCTTTTCAAAGGTGGAAAGCGCACGCAGCACCGCTGCAACAACAGCACGGCCACCATGACAATGCAGCTCAACAGTGTCCTCGCCAGTAAAGCTTCCCGGGCCTTCGAACCACAAAATCAGCGCATGATCCAAAACAGAACCATCTACAGGGTCCCATAATTTCTTAAGGCATGATTCACGTGAAACGGGGAATTTACCCTTAATCAGCTTTCTCAGGATTGGCCCGGACTGTGGACCTGATAAACGGATAACAGCAACGCCTGAAGGAAGTGCGCCGCTAGAAACTGCGTAGATGGTTTCCTGTTGTGTATTCATTCCACGTCCGGTTCTTTAACTGTATGATCTCGTATGAACTGCGTTAAACCTAGCCTTTACGCCAAGCAATACCTTGAACTCAGGATCATCTCTTTATGAGCAGAAATCGCTTAACGAACGCTTCAAGCCCTTACCTTCTTCAACACCAAAATAACCCTGTCCACTGGTGGGAATGGAGCAAGGAAGCACTGGAAGAAGCGCAAAAAACAAACAAGCCAATTCTGCTGTCTGTTGGCTACTCCGCCTGCCATTGGTGCCACGTCATGGCCCATGAAAGTTTTGAGGATGAAGCAACAGCCGCTCTCATGAATGAGCATTTCGTCAACATCAAGGTAGACCGCGAAGAGCGTCCTGACATTGACCAGATCTATATGCAGGCACTCCATATGCTTGGTCAACAGGGTGGCTGGCCGCTGACCATGTTCCTCACGCCAGAGGGTGATCCATTCTGGGGTGGTACTTATTTCCCGAATGAAGCACGACACGGCTCTCCTGCCTTCAAGGATATTCTGACCGCAATTTCACAAAGTTTCATTGCTGACCGCGACACTATCGAAGAGAACCGACAAGCCATCAGCCAGGCTCTCAACAAGCCGCCATCAGAGGCCTCCCCTCTTTCTGGCTTCCTGATCACTGCTGCCGGCAAGCAACTCTTCAACATGCAAGATGAAGAGGAAGGCGGCATGAAGGGTGCACCAAAATTCCCTCAGGCCTCCGTTCAGGAGCTCATTTTCAGAACTGCCAAGGCGCAAAAAAACACCTTCATGCGTGAGCAGTTTTTGAAAACCACACGAGCAATTTCACAAGGTGGTATCTACGATCATGTGGGAGGTGGCCTGGCTCGTTACGCAGTCGACTCTATTTGGCTAGTCCCTCATTTCGAAAAGATGCTCTACGACAACGCGCAGTTTATCGAACACCTGTGCTGGGCTTATCAGGAAACGGGTGATGAACTGTTTCACATCCGAATCCAGGAAGTCGTCGATTGGGTTGAGCGCGACATGAAACTTCCTGAAGGTGGCTTTGCATCTTCCATGGATGCAGACAGTGAAGGTGTCGAAGGCAAGTTTTATGTCTGGACCTATGATGAGTTGAAGAGCCTCATCCCAGCAAAACACTTCGAGCTGTTCTCTAATGTCTACGACGTCACCCCGGATGGAAACTGGGAAGGCAACATCATCCTCAACCGACGTCACTCCCCTGCTCTTCTGGAAGCTGCTGAAGAAGAAGCTCTGGCAACCTGCAAAGCAATCCTGCTGGATCACAGAAGCAAACGCATTCCGCCTCACAAAGACGACAAAGTGCTGGCCGACTGGAACAGCATGCTCATCTGTGCGCTGGTGAAAGCAAGTGCTCTTACCTCACATGAAACTATGCGCATTTCCGCTAAGGCCGCTTTCGCCTTCATCACAGAGCATATGTTTATTGATGGAAAGCTCAGCCACTCCTGGCGTCAGGGCCAACGACTGGAAGTTGGTTTTGCCGCTGACTATGCATGGGCCGCTAGAGCAGCTCTTGCCTTGTACAGATCGGAACCGAATCCATCCGAAAAGCAGAGCTACCTGCAACAGGCAGAAGAGTTCCTGAATATTCTGAAAGAGCGCTTTACCCATTCCAACGGTGCGTTCTACATGACAGATAAGGACGCCGACGATCTCATCCTCCGCCCCTACCACGCCTATGATGAAGCAACACCAAACTACAACGCCGTGGCAGCTTTTGCCTTCTCAGAACATTGGATCCTGACAGGTGACGCATCTTCTCGTGATGTCGCCGATGGAACCTTGAATGCATTTGCAGCGGATGTTCCAAACAACATCTTCGGCACAGCATCACTGCTTACAGCACTTGATGCACGTACCCGATTCAAGAAAGCGCTTGTGGTTCTGGGAACTGGTTCGGACGCGAATCCAATAATGCAGGCTCTACATTCTCAAGCTGATCCTACCCTCTATGTTGATGTTATTCCTGCTGGTGAAGCTAAGCCGATGGAGTTGGAAAACTCATCCTGGAACACGGACGAAACCACTGTCTTCATCTGCTCCGAAAAAGGATGCTCTCTGCCAGCGACAACACTTGAACAGGTGAAAGAGCAGATCTGATCCGCAAATAAATTAAACGCTGACTCACAGTTTCACGTGAGTCAGCGCTCATAAATATACTTTTGAAAACATGGGTGATTCACGTGAAACATCACAGAATTCACAGATCACCCATACACGAGCATTCAATTACGTTCAGCTCTTAGATACGCTTTCAAAACGATCCTTCGTCAATCGGTAAAGCACATGACGCACCAACGGGTGGTCATCCTCCAACATTTGATGATTAAAATCATCAGCTGGGTTCCTCGTCATACCCAGCCGTTGCATCAGCTTTTGTGAACGCAAGTTTGTCTCCGTCGTGAAGCTGACGATCTCATCAACCTCAAGAGTTTCGAAACCGAATCCAAGCCAGATACGAGCTGCTTCCTGCGCTATCCCCTTCCCCCATGCATCTGGGATAAGCCGCCAGCCAATCTCCACACACGGATCAAACGGAAGTGGTTTTGGATAGGTCGGAATGTTCAAACCACAAAAACCAAGAAACCTTCCAGAAGCCCGATCCTCAACAACCGGACACGCAAAACCCAGATCAGCCTGCTTAGCCATCATACGCTCAAGCATATGGGCACTCTCATCGCGAGACATCACATCTGGGAAAAACTCCATGACGCGCGGATCTGAGTTCATCTCATCCATACCGTCCAGATCCCGCTCTTCCCACTTCCGCAACACGAGACGCTCGGTCTCAATACGTGGGCACTTATCAATTAATGTCTCAACCATTTTTCCGTTCCAAATATTTCTCTTTAGAAAGGCGGTACAAAACATGCCGCCTCAATGGATGCCCCTCTTCAATCAAAGGGTGATCAAAGTCTGCCGAAGCATCCCTCACCATTCCCAGCCTCTGCATAACTTTCTCAGAACGCTGATTGATAGCAGAAGTGAAACTTACAATCTCGTCCAAACGAAGAGTTTCGAATCCGAATCTAAGCCAGATCCGCGAGGCTTCCTGAGCAATCCCCCTCCCCCATGCACCGGGTATAAAACGCCATCCGATCTCCACACACGGGTCGAAGGGCAGCGGTTCTGGGTAGGTCGGTACACCGAGCCCACAAAACCCTAAGAACCTCCCTGACGCCCGTTCCTCAACAACTGGAGTACCAAACCCATACTTTACCTGCTTCGCCATGAGCCGCTCAAACATCCGCTCACTGTCCTGCCGGGACATCACCGCCGGAAAGAATTCCATCACCTGTGGGTCTGCATTCATCTGAACAAGCCCCTCCAAATCCCGCTCTTCCCATCTCCGCAACACGAGCCGCTCAGTCTCAATACGCGGACATTTGTCGATGACGTCTTCAATCATAGCCCTGCCCCAATTACCGTTGTCGCGTCATTTTATAGAGCACTTGGCGTTTAAGCCTGTGCCCATCCTCAAGCATGGGATGCGCAAACTCTTCAACACGAACCATACCAAGACGCTGCATTACCTTCTCGGAGCGAGAGTTTTGCACGGGTGTAAAGCTGACAATCTCATTGAGCTTAAGAGTTTCGAGTCCGAATCCAAGCCACATTTGTGCGGATTCAGTAGCAAAGCCCTTTCCCCACTCACTGTGTAAGAGCCGCCAGCCTATCTCAACGCAGGGACCAAATGAAAGATGATCCTGATATCCCGGAACCTTCAGCCCACAATATCCAAGAAACCGCCCACTCCGTTTTTTAGCGATAACCGAATAGCAAAAACCTTCCCGCTGCTGCGCCTCCATGTAACGCACCAACATCTTCTCACTCTCAGCACGAGACAGGACCGATGGATAGAACTCCATCACCCGCGGATCAGCATTCATTTCCGCAAGACCATCCAGATCAGCAAGCTCCCACTTCCGCAGCACCAATCGCTCAGTCTCAATACGCGAACACCGATCAATCGCGATATCAACCATTAGCTTGCTCAACGAACTGAGCTGCAGAGAGCCTGTACAAAACATGCCGGCACAAAGGATGGTCAACCAAAACATTCGGAAAATCAAAGTCCTCAGCAGGATCATGTGTCATGCCAAGCTTCTCCATCACCCTCCGGGACTTGTGATTTTGGACAACTGTGATGGCAACAATTTCATCAAGCTGAAGCGTTTTGAATCCGAATCCAAGCCAGAACCTGGCCGCTTCAACAGCAATGCCCTTTCCCCATGTCTCAGGGGTAAGCCGCCAACCAATCTCAATACAGGGCTCACATGGCAAAGGCCCACTGTACGCAGGAACGTTGAGCCCACAAAAACCGAGAAAGGCACCAGTCTCTTTGTCTTCCACCACAGGAAAACAGAAACCATGCTTTTCTTCCTGCCTCATCATAATATCAAGAAACTGCCGCGCTTCATCTGGCGTATTCAGAGATCGGAAAAACTCCATCACTCTCGGGTCACCATTCATGCGAATGACACCATCCAGATCACGCTCTTCCCACCGACGAAGAACAAGCCTTTCGGTTTCAACACGCGGGCATTTATCCAGCAGCACCTCTTCCATATTCCCCTCCCCTCATTTCGTAATCGAATCCAACTATCAAAAGCGTCAAAAATTGGCTTAAAAAATAAAAAAGCCCCGCTCACCGAATTGGCGAGCGGGGCCGAAAAATTCGGTAGGCAGTAAACCTAGGTATTCATAGAGTCGAAGAAGTCATCATTGGACTTGGTCTGACGCAGCTTGTCGAGCAGGAACTCAACAGCATCAACAGTACCCATCTGGCTGAGAATACGGCGCAGAACGAAAGTCTTCTTGAGCTTATCAGCAGGAACAAGAAGTTCTTCCTTACGAGTACCAGAGCGTTGAATATCAACTGCTGGGAAGACGCGCTTATCAGAGATCTTACGATCAAGGATGATTTCGGAGTTACCAGTACCCTTGAATTCTTCGAAGATAACTTCATCCATACGGCTGCCAGTATCAATCAGCGCCGTTGCGATGATGGTCAAAGAACCACCCTCTTCAATGTTACGCGCAGCACCGAAGAAGCGCTTAGGGCGCTGCAGGGCGTTCGCATCAACACCACCGGTCAGAACCTTACCGGAGGAAGGAACAACGGTGTTGTAAGCACGGCCAAGGCGAGTAATGGAATCCAGAAGGATAACAACGTCACGACCATGTTCGGTCAAACGCTTTGCCTTCTCAATAACCATCTCAGCAACCTGAACGTGACGAGTAGCTGGCTCATCAAAGGTTGAAGATACAACTTCACCATCAACTGTACGTTGCATGTCCGTTACTTCTTCCGGACGTTCATCGATCAACAGAACGATGAGGTAACATTCAGGATGATTGGTGGTAATAGATTTCGCAATATTCTGAAGGAATACTGTTTTACCTGTCCGAGGAGGCGCAGTGATCAAAGCACGCTGGCCTTTGCCGAGCGGAGCTACAAGATCAATAATGCGAGAAGAAATATCCTTGGAGGTTGAATTCTCGATTTCAAGATTGAAGCGCTCATCTGGATAAAGCGGTGTCAGGTTATCAAAGTGAACCTTATGTCTCGCTTTTTCAGGGTCTTCAAAGTTGATTTTGTTGACTTTTAGAAGGGCGAAATAGCGCTCACCTTCTTTAGGACTACGGATCTGGCCTTCAACAGTATCACCGGTGCGCAGAGAAAAGCGACGGATCTGTGAAGGTGAAACGTAAATATCGTCTGGGCCTGGCAAGTAGTTCGCATCAGGAGAGCGGAGGAATCCAAATCCATCTTGGAGGACCTCTACGACACCTTCGCCGATGATCTCAATATCTTGCTCTGCAAGTCTCTTCAAAATCGCAAACATAAGTTCCTGTTTGCGCATGGTGCTTGCATTTTCAACGTCATGTTCCTCAGCAAAAGCAAGGAGTTCAGTTGCGCTCTTAGTTTTCAGGTCTCTGAGTTTCATTTCCCGCATCAATAGGGATCGTCTTTACTATGGGTTCTGGACTTGATTTAGCTTTAGAAGGATCAAGAACTTTCGAACACAAAACGTTAGGGGGGAATAGCAGCTCATCTAGATACGATATTTATCGACCTTCGAAAATCGCTAGGAGATCAGCGATCACATAAGCTACATCGTGAAGTTGCGGGGACAATAACTAATCGAATTGAATTCGGCAAGTGCTTATTGCCCACTAATTCTCCTAATTTTCCAATATTAAAATTCGAATGTTCGGATCACCTAGGGTTTAAAGATCACCAGGAACACAATTGCAACCATTAATAGTGTCGGTAGTTCATTAATAATTCTAAAGTAGCGCTCACTATTCTTATTTTGATCCTGCGCAAACTTGGTGACATGACGTGAAAGCATCACGTGATATATCGTCATCAGTATAACCAGTGAAAACTTCAGCATAAACCAAAGATCAAAATAAGCATCAAGCAGATAAACCAACCACAAGCCAAAAATCCAGGTGGCCATCATGGATGGAGCCATAATCGCCTTAAGCAATCGGCGCTCCATGATCTTGAAGGTCTCGCTCTTATCAGAACCGATTTCAGCGTTCGTGTGATAAACGAAAAGGCGCGGCAAGTAGAACAATCCCGCCATCCAGGCAATCACAGAGATTATGTGGAGGGACTTCGCCCAGGAATATGCATCATCCATGATCCGCGCCTTATCTAATTCGCAGTGTCTGCTTACAGGCCTTTAACCCGCTTCACCATCTCAGCAACATGTTCTGGCGGAGTTTGCGGAACAACGCCATGACCAAGGTTAAAGATGTGCGGACCATTACCCAAAACTTCGAGAGCGTGATCTATTCCAGTTTCCAGCGCACGTCCACCAGCAACAAGGCGCATTGGATCCATATTGCCCTGTACAGGAACAATTTTCTGAATTTCCTGCGCAACTTCTGCCGGAACGGTCCAATCCAACCCGACTGCATCGACACCAGTGGCTTCAACATAGCGCTTCAAGCGAGCAGCTGATGCTTTCGGGAAGCCAATGATCTTTGCATTAGGTCGCTGTGCTTTGACGCCATCAACGATCTTACGTGTTGGGCCAACGGACCACTGCTCAAAACCGATGTCATCCAGAACACCTGCCCATGTGTCAAAGATCTGCAGCGCATCTGCGCCACCATCAAACTGAGCCACAAGGTACGTGATGGAAGCTTCAACCAACTGGTCAATGAAAGCAGTCAGAAGCTCAGGATCCTGATAGGAGCCGATACGAGCGGCAAACTGGTCCTGGGTGGTATGACCAGCCACAGAATAGCAAGCAACCGTCCACGGGGCTCCGCAGAAGCCCAGAAGGGTGGTTTCAGTCGGCAACTCCGCTCTCAAACGCTCGACTGTGGCAATAACAGGAGCCAAATGCTCCATCGTCCTAGCTTGATCAAGCTTATCAACGAGTTCTGTCGAAAGTGGTTCGAGAACTGGTCCTCGACCCTCCTCAAAATTTACAGGGTAGCCAAGCGCATCTGGAACAACGAAGATGTCAGAAAATAGGATGGCAGCATCAAAGCCATACCGGCGAATGGGTTGGAGAGTAACTTCTGTTGCAAGATCGGTATTGTAGCAGAAGTCGAGAAAATTCGGTGCTTGAGCTCGTACAGCTCTGTACTCAGGCAAATACCGTCCTGCCTGGCGCATCATCCAGATTGGTGGGCGCTCTAGTTTCTCGCCTGCCAAAACGCGCATTACCGCTCTTTCATGAGATTCCATAAATCGCCTCTTTTTCCCAAGCCTGCTTAAAAAGAATCTTCTTATTTGGAAGTTTCTATTTCTATTAGTGAGTGAATAGCAGGGATCAATTTAATTCCACAATTCCTAACTGAGAAAACCCTAATAGGAAAAGTCACAGATCAAAAACAAGCAAGACTCTCAACAGGAGTCGAAAACAAATTGTTTTTTCTAAAGATTCAATAGGTTACAATCTGGAAAATAACCACAGATCACAGTTTATCCCGTATGCTGTGCTGTGAATCTTTTGCGTGGGCAATGTGCAATCCCGTTTATCCAAGTCGTTTCGAAATCAGTATTCTCAAAATATGGAATTGTTGACGGATTAGGGTCAGCGGGCATTAATTTGAAAGCACAGTGAGATTTGGCTAGTTTTTCCAAGTCTCTTAGGAATGTTGAGGATGATACCTTGGGTAACCACTCTAACTACTTCCATTTACACATGGTTTCGGACTCAACGGGCGAAACTTTGATGACAATTGTGCGTGCTGCGACCGCGCAATATGAGAATATTCAGCCCATCGAGCATGTTTACCCGCTGATCCGGCATGACAAGCAGTTGAGTAGAGTCCTGGAAGAGATTGAATCTGCACCAGGAATTGTTCTCTACACCCTTGTGGAACAATCCTATGCCCGCCGTCTGGAGCGTAAATGTCAGGATTTAGGGCTGCCATGCGTTAATGTTCTCAAGCCCGTCTATCAGGTCTTCCATAGCTATCTGAACGTCACAGAAACGTGGCGTGTGGGCGGACAGCACGTGATGGATGAGGAATACTTCCAGCGCATGGAAGCGATGAACTACACCATGTTGCATGATGACGGCCAAATCGCAGGGGCTTTGGACGAAGCAGACGTTATTCTCGTCGGCATTAGCCGAACCTCTAAGACACCAACCTCTATCTATCTGGCAAATAGAGGTATTAAGGCGGCTAACATCCCACTCATTCCCAATATGCGCCCTCCCCGTCAGCTCCTGAAAGCCAAAAGACCTCTCGTGGTTGGTCTGATGGCCACGGCCGAACGTATTCGGGATATCCGCCAGAACCGCATATTGTCGCTGGATGCCAAAACAGACAACGACACCTACGTTGATCGCAAATCAATTGCTCAGGAGATTGCGATGTCGAAACGGTTGTGTGCTGAAAATGGCTGGCCGCTCATCGATGTAACGCGCCGTTCAATCGAAGAAACGGCAGCTGAGATCATGGATTTGCTCCGAAAACATAAAAATGAGCAAAAAGAGACAGAAGAATATTGAGAAGCATCGCGCTTTATCCCAATAAACAGCACAAGAAATCCTCAGATTGAGAAAGCAGAGTATGACTCGACTGATTTTAGCGAGCGGAAGTAAAATTCGCGCGACTCTCTTAGAAAACGCAGGCTTAATTTTTGATCGTATTCCAGCAAACGTTGATGAACGACAGATAGAAGAGCCATTGCTTTCCACTGGTGTGGACCCAGAAGTGATTGCAGCTAAATTATCCGTTGCGAAAGCGAAAGAAGTTTCCGCCCGAAATCATGGTGCTTACGTCGTTGGCGCTGATCAGATCCTGGCATTCGAAGGAAAGCGTCTCGTTAAGCCAGAAGATCTGAACGCAGCCCGCAAGCAACTCATGAGCTTTTCCGGCAAAAGCCACGCGCTTCATTCTGCGGCATGTGTTGTTAAAGACGGTGAAGTTGTCTGGGAAGGTATTTCGACGGCAATTCTGAATGTACGTGAACTATCAGAGGATTTTCTGGATTGGTACATTGAGCGAACCGGATCCGAAATTCTCTCCAGCGTCGGTGCATATCAACTGGAAGCTGAAGGCGTGCAGCTCTTTGATAAGATTGAGGGTGATTACTTTACAGTGTTGGGCCTGCCTCTCCTGAGCCTCCTCTCTTTCTTGCGCGAGATTGAGGTTTTGAAAAAATGAGGAACGCAGCTGTCACAGGACATCCGATTGGCCATTCAAAATCCCCTCTGATACATGGCTATTGGCTCAAACAGCACGGCATAGAAGGCAGCTACATTGCACAGGATGTGCCTCCTGAGACTGCCGAAAGCTTTTACAGCACACTGGCCTTGCATGGATTTGTTGGTTGTAACGTGACAATACCCAACAAAGAGCACGCGTATAAATCTGCTGAGAAGTTGGATGATGCAGCCAAATTGATTGGAGCTGTGAATACGCTTTGGTTGGATGATGAAGGTGTCTTGAATGGCTCAAACACCGACGGCCTTGGCTTTCTGGGAAATCTCGACCAGATGCTGTCAAACTGGGATAACAACGGGAATAAAGCCGTTGTTCTGGGGGCTGGCGGCGCCTCCCGGGCGATTATTTGGGCGTTGCTGTCCAGAGGATACACAGAAGTGTATATCGCCAACAGAACACTAGAAAAAGCGCAGAAACTTGCAGATCATTTTGGCCCAAATACCATCGCAATTGAATGGGATAGTCTGGGGGAAAAGCTTGGAGAAGCGGATTTTCTGGTCAACACGACCTCTCTTGGTATGTCTGGACAACCAGAATTAAACATTGATCTTGATAACCTGTCGAAATCAGCAGTTGTGACGGATATAGTTTACTCTCCGTTACAAACCAAACTGCTTCGTGATGCTGCTCAGCGTGGCAATTCGACGATTGATGGTCTGGGAATGCTACTTCACCAAGCTGTACCGGGTTTTGAAAAATGGTTTGGAGTTCGTCCGGAAGTCACCGACGAGCTTCGTGAGATGATCCTGAGAGAAATGGGACTTACCTGAATGGTTATTCTCGGTCTGACTGGCTCGATTGGAATGGGGAAATCAACCACCTCAAAGCTCTTTGCAGAGGCTGGAGCCGCTGTTTATGATGCAGATGCTGCGGTCCATGCACTTTACACTGGCAAAGCTGTTGAACCTGTTGGCAGCGCCTTTCCCGGCACTGCTAAAGATGGTCGGATTGACCGCGAAGCCCTCGGTAAAATCGTCCTCCACGACAAAGCAAAGATGATGCTTCTGGAAAGCCTCATCCACCCGCTCGTTCAGGAAGTTGAAACTGAGTTTCTACATCAAGCAAAACTAGATCGTCGTAAGGTCGTTGTTCTCGACGTCCCTCTCCTCTTCGAGGTCGGCAAACACAAGGCCGTTGATGCAGTCGTCGTGGTTTCTGCACCATATGATGTGCAGCGTCAGCGTGTTCTTGAAAGACCAGGCATGACAGAAGAGAAATTTGAGGCTATCTACGCAAAACAGTTAAACGACGCAGAAAAACGCAAAAAAGCGCATTTTATTGTCGACACTGGCCGAGGCGTAGAGCCGGCCCGTCGTGCAGTGGGTGCCATTATGCGCGCTGTGTCTTCTATCGCTTCTAGAACGGTGTAATTATGCGCGAAATCTCCTTCGATACTGAAACCACAGGCCTGAATCCGCTTGATGGGGATAGGCTGGTTGAAATCGGCGGAGTGGAACTCATAAATTTCATTCCAACGGGCCGCACCTGCCATCTTTACGTCAACCCGCAACGAGATATGCCAGAAGAAGCGTTCCGCATTCACGGCCTCTCTGCTGAGTTCCTCTCCGATAAACCGCTGTTTGTCGATGTAGCTGACGAATTTCTTGATTTTGTTGGAGATTCACGCCTGGTTATTCACAACGCTCCATTCGATATGGGCTTCATCAATATGGAGCTTGGACGTTGTAATAAACCGAAAATCCCAAATACGCAGGTGCTGGATACTCTAAAGCTCGCCCGCAGAAAGTTCCCGACCGGATCGGTGTCTCTGGATGCTTTGTGTTCGCGCTACGGCGTGGATAACACAAAGCGCGTATACCACGGCGCGTTGCTCGATGCGGAACTGCTGGCTGAAGTTTATCTGGAGATGAACGGCGGTAAGCAGAAAAATCTTGGTCTGATGCCAGACGATGAAGCGATCGATCTGGATAAACTCAATGATGAGCCCAAAAAGCGCGTCGCAGCCAAACAACGCCCAAACCCTCTCTCCCCTTCCCTGTCAGAGGAAGAAATTGAGGCACACGCCAAGTTCCTTGCTGGAATGAAATCTGACCCTGCCTGGAACAAGTATCTGAAGTAGGTTCCAAATAAAAAGCGCTCCAGATTTCTGAAGCGCTTCAAACTGTTATCAGAGCATAGATGGCAAAACGCGATCCGGTGGACGATGTCCGTCCATAAAGGCTTTGATATTGATGATGACCTTCTCACCCATATCAATACGCCCTTCGATTGTTGCCGAGCCCATGTGAGGCAACACAACCACCTTGTCGGATGCCACCAGCTTCGGGTTGATCGCAGGCTCGTGCTCAAACACGTCCAGCGCCGCCCCTGCAAGTTCACCTGACTCAATCTGACGGATCAGCGCGTTTTCATCCACGATCTCACCGCGAGCGGTGTTCACGATGTACGCATCAGGCTTCATCAACTTCAAACGGCGTGCGGAAAGCAAGTGGTAGGTACCCGGTGTATGCGGACAATGGATGGAGACGACATCCATGCGCGCAAGCATCTGATCCAGGCTCTCCCAGAAAGTAGCCTCCAGCTGCTCTTCAAGCTCCAGAGGCTCGCGAATTCGATTGTGGTAATGGATAGACATACCAAACGCTTTTGCGCGTCTGGCGACCGCCTGACCGATCCTGCCCATGCCGATGATACCGAGACGTTTGCCCCAGATACGGCGACCAAGCATCCAGGTTGGAGACCAGCCGTCCCATTCCTTGTTCTCAATCTTCTTCATGCCTTCAGAAAGACGACGCGGAACGGCAAGAATAAGCGCCATGGTCATGTCTGCGGTGTCTTCGGTCATCACACCAGCAGTATTGGTAACTGCAATACCGCGATTGTTGGCAGAGATAACGTCGATATTGTCGACGCCGTTACCAAAGTTGGCAATCATTTTCAGATTAGGGCCAGCCTGAGCTAAAACCGAAGCGTCAATGCGGTCTGTAACAGTGGGGACAAGAACATCAGCAATTTTGACGGCTTCCACAAGCTCTGCCTGTGTGAACGGCTTATCTTGCTCATTCAGCCGTGTGTCGAAAAGCTCGCGCATGCGTGTTTCAACAACATCCGGCAGTTTCCGCGTCACAACCACAATAGGCTTCTTTTTTGGCATCGTCCCCGCCTTCTGTCAAAAATTCGAAGTTTTTTAACCCTGCCCTAATCACCATATGAGTCAATGACTCAAAGGTCTTACAGGCTGTCAAAGTTTCATTACCAAATGTTCCGGTGAAAACAAGACTTGTCAAACACGTCTACATCTAATAGCAGCCACTATCGGAAATCGCGAGATCTAAGGTATGATACTTGTGTCTCGATTTTAGTGAAAATTACGGATTAGCCTACGGGAAGTTTTGGTATCACTATGAGAAATAAAAGCTTTCGTACTCTTAGTGCCCTTGCAGCTACTTTTCTATTATTCCTTTTTGTTTCCCCATTCGTAATCACCGCTCAGGCCCAGTCTGCAGGTTCTGGTGTATCTGGTCTTCCAGTTCCGCGTTTTGTCAGTCTTAAATCTGATAGAGTGAACGTTCGCAAAGGTCCAAGCAGAAACCACGACATTGGTTGGACTTTCGTTCGCAGCAGGCTGCCGGTTGAAGTCATTCAGGAATATGACGACTGGCGCCGCATTCGCGATTGGGAAGGCAAAGACGGTTGGGTTTTCAAAACCTTGCTGACTGGCTACCGCTCTGCACTGGTGACGCCTTGGCTGGAAAATACCGTTGAAACCACCCCTCTTCGTAAGCGGCCTGGCCCGAATGAAGAAATCATCGCGTTTCTTGAGCCTTTGGTTCTTGCTGGTGTTGTCGAATGCACGGATGGTTACTGCCGCGTTTCCGGCAAAGATTTTGAAGGTTGGATTGATCAGAGCAGATTGTTTGGTGTTTATAAAAACGAGACAATCAATAATTGATCTCAGTTCCAACAACAGTTTAACGAAAAGCCTCTGAGGAAACTTGGAGGCTTTTTGCTATTCACCTGAACAATTCACCTGAACAATCAAAAGGAATCTAGACAGTTTCCTTTTCTCGCATCAGCTTGTCGGCGGTCTTCAACTCTTTCATGCGTGGCATGGAAACGATGTTGTAACCAGAATCCACAAAGTGAACCTCACCAGTCACTCCGCCAGATAACTCTGAGAGAAGATAAAGACCAGAACCACCAAGCTGTTCGGTTGTAACAGTCTGCTTCAGCGGAGAGTTTGCCTGCTGGAAGTTGAACATCAAACGAGCGTCAGAGATACCTGCGCCAGCCAGCGTGCGAACCGGTCCTGCAGATATAGCATTCACGCGAATGCCCTGCTCTCCAAAGTCCATAGCCAGATAGCGCACAGATGCTTCCAGTGCAGCCTTGGCAACGCCCATGACGTTATAGTTTGGCATCACGCTGGTCGCGCCCCCATACGTCAGAGTCAGAATGGAACCGCCGTTCGGCATCAAGTCAGCCGCTCGCTTTGCAATCTCTGTGAAGGAGAAACAGGAGATCTGCATGGTGCGGGCAAAATTATCACGGGAAGTGTCTGCATAACGGCCACGCAGTTCAGACTTGTCTGAAAACGCGATCGCGTGCACGAGGAAATCAATGCTCCCCCATTTTTCTTGGAGCTGAGCGAAAACCTTGTCCACGCTATCAATGTCTTCCACATCACATGGAAGAAGCATATCGCATCCAACACTGTCTGCCAGTGGTTTTACGCGTCGGGCGAAGGCGTCACCTTGATAGGTAAACGCCATTTCTGCACCCTGTTCTGCAAGAGTTTTGGCTATGCTCCAGGCAATGCTGTGGTCATTGGCAACGCCCATAATCAGACCACGCTTGCCTTGCATAAGCTTGCTCATAGAAAACTCCTTTAATCAAAAGTTAAAGGAGCTGAGCAAGCTCAGAACCTCAAACTCAGTCTTTGTATCGCTTAAACACGACGGTCGCGTTGGTGCCGCCAAATCCAAAGCCGTTTGAAAGAACGCAATTCAATTCTGCATTATCTACGCGTTCTCTTACGATTGGCATATCCTCAAAATCCGGATCCAATTCTTCAATATGAGCAGAAGCCGCAATGAAGTTGCCTTCCATCATAAGCAAAGAGTAGATCGCTTCATGAACGCCGGCAGCACCCAAAGAGTGACCAGAAAGCGCTTTAGTCGCAGAAATTGGCGGAACCTTGTCGCCGAACACAGCGCGGATCGCTTCAATCTCTTTGATGTCACCAACAGGTGTAGAGGTTGCATGTGGATTGATGTAGTCAATGTCACAATCAACGTCTTTAAGCGCAATCTTCATGCAGCGAGCAGCGCCTTCACCACTTGGTGCAACCATGTCGTGACCATCAGAAGTCTGACCGTAACCCACGATTTCCGCGTAGATTTTTGCACCGCGTGCTTTTGCATGCTCAAGTTCTTCAAGAACCAGCACACCGCCGCCACCAGCAATAACAAAGCCATCACGGTTCTTGTCATATGGACGAGAAGCCGTAGACGGAGTGTCGTTGTACTTGGATGACATTGCGCCCATAGCATCAAACAGGTTGGAGAGTGTCCAGTTCAGTTCTTCGCCACCGCCCGCAAATACCACGTCCTGTTTACCCCATTGGATCAGCTCATAGGCATTACCAATACAGATATTGGTTGTCGCACAAGCTGCGGAAATGGAGTAGTTGACGCCGTGAATTTTAAATGGCGTTGCAAGCGTAGCAGAGTTCGTAGAGCTCATAGCTTTTGGAACAGCGGTCGGCCCGATACGGCGTGGGCCTTTTTCACGGGTGATATCCGCAGCTTCAACGATCGCTTTAGTGGATGGTCCACCAGAACCCATGATCAGGCCAGTGCGGTCATTGGTAACCAGATCTTCGGAAAGACCAGCATCTTCAATGGCCTGCTCCATGGCAATGTAGTTCCATGCAGCGCCTTCACCCATAAAGCGAGAGGTACGACGGCCAAGTTTTTCCAATGGATCCAAGGTAGGTGCGCCATGAACCTGACAACGGAAGCCGAGCTTCTCGTAGTCTTCAGCTGCAACAATACCGGACTTACCTTCGTAAAGGCTTGCTTTCACTTCTTCAGCATTGTTGCCAAGAGGAGAAACAATACCCATACCAGTAACAACCACACGCCTCATCTAAGGTCTCCCGTGGGTTAAGCGGTCCAATCGGACCCAATTCCAAAAAAGGGTTCGTCATTCCACATGACAAACCCTCGCATAATTTGATTACTTATTTTGCTTCGTCTTGAAACAGACCAACGCGCAGGTCTTTCGCAACAAAAATAGTCTCGCCGTCAGCTTTTACCCAGCCATCAGCAATTGCCAGTTTCAGGCGGGAGCGCATAACGCGCTTCATATCAACACCGAATTCCAGCATTTTTACGTCAGGAGTAACCTGACCTGTGAATTTAACTTCACCGGTAGAAAGTGCACGACCACGACCAGGCTCGCCGAGCCAGCCAAGATAGAAGCCAGTCATCTGCCACAGAGCGTCCAAACCAAGACAGCCAGGCATAACAGGATCGCCCTGGAAGTGACATTCGAAGAACCAGAGATCTGGATTAATGTCGAATTCAGAACGAATTACGCCTTTGCCGTACTCGCCGCCTTCCTCAGAAATTTCGGTGACGCGATCAAACATCAGCATAGGAGGAAGTGGCAGCTGTGCATTGCCTTGGCCAAACAGCTCACCGCGACCACAGGCCAGCAGAGCTTCTTTATCGTAGCTTGAACGCTTCTCGTGCATTCTATTCCCGCATAATTTGTCGTTTGTTTGAGGCCAGAAAAACGTAGGGTTCACCTTACCTAAACGTAACGATGGTTCTAAGTATTAACTGTTCGGGCCTTCCTAGCACACGAGCCCGAATATCGAAAGAGCGATGTATGTGAGTTTGCGTGTGCTCAATGTACGCAGTTGTGTTAAACTTATACTATTCTTATTATTGTTATAAGCAGTCCGGTTAATCCTGCTTGGTTTTAGCTTGATGTATCAAGGGTTATGCTCCCTTATATTGAGAGTGCTTGGGTGCAGGTCAATAGGTTGCTTTTAATCTAATGCTGGTAGAATTGGTGCGTAGGTGTTAAAACATCAGCACCCTAAAGAACTAAAGTAGGAAAAAATGAGCTCGCAGATTGCTAACGAACATCAAGATGTAACAGGGATGCTAAGAGACGCAGGTCTGCGCCCTACACGTCAGCGCGTGGCACTGGCTGAGCTTCTTTATTCTCAGGGTAATCGCCACATCTCGGCGGAAGTCCTTCACGAAGAAGCTATCCTTGCGAATGTGCCCGTCTCTCTGGCGACAGTTTACAACACACTTCATCAGTTCACTGAAGTTGGTTTGCTGCGTGAAGTTGCGGTTGAAGGAACAAAGACTTACTTCGACACCAACACCTCCGAGCATCACCATTTCTTCTTGGAAGATGAGAACCGTGTAATCGATATTCCAGACAGTGGCCTGACATTGGACAACTTGCCAGTCCCACCTGAAGGAATGGAGATCTCCCGCGTTGAAGTGGTTGTTCGTCTCCGTAAAAAGCAGATGCACTAAGAACATCTGCTTTATTCAGGCAGCATCCTTCAAGATTTTCTCTTTGCTTTTGCAAAGATCATAGATAATGCAGCGATCGCATGCTGGCTTGCGCGCCTTACAGATGTAACGGCCGTGCAGGATAAGCCAGTGGTGCGCATGCTGCATGAAGTCTTGCGGAATTATCTTTTCCAGCTTTAGCTCTACATCCAGCGGTGTTTTGCCAGGAGCAAGACCTAGTCTGTTCGCAATTCGGAAAAGATGCGTATCAACGGCAATCGTTGGCTGTCCAAAAGCAATATTTAGCACAACATTTGCGGTTTTCCGTCCAACGCCCGGCAAAGCTTCCAGCTCCTCGCGGGTTTGCGGAACCTGCCCTCCATGATGCTCAATCAGCATTTGTGAAAGCAAAAACGTGTTTTTTGCTTTGTTCTTGTAGAGCCCGATTGTGCGGATCTCTTCCCGGATCTTATCTTCTCCAAGAGCAACCATCTTCTCTGGCGTATCTGCAATCTGGAAGAGATGTTTCGTTGCTTTGTTCACCCCGGCATCTGTTGCTTGAGCGGAAAGCACAACAGCAACCAGCAGTGTGAACTCGTTGGAATGATTAAGTTCCCCTTCCGGTTCTGGATTGTCTTTTTCAAATGCCGCAAAGATTTCGTAGATCTCGGCTTTAGAATACCTTGATCTGGAAACCGGCTTTTTGCGTGTACTGGAAGAAGATGCAACCTTCTTTGTTTTGGTAGCGTCAACCATAGGACTCTCGAAGGAAATAAGTGACTTTGCGTAGGCTTTGAAAGCTCTATACTCTTAAGCGATAAAGAGTAGCAATGAAACAGAGTGCGAAATAGCACCAATGCCCCATGATCTTCAAAAGCGGGAGCCTTATCCCCCTTTCTTTCAGGCTGTTCTAACCCCGCACCGCTCACTGTCCCGCCGGGGCGTGAACATCGTTCTTTGGTGCGCTGGCTTGATTGCTGGCTTTTATTCGCTCGTGCTTGTTTTGATGGGATTATGGCCCGCGCCTATCCTGCTATCATTACCTGTTCTCTTTCTCTGGCTCGCGTTCAGGCACAACTTTGCGACGGCCGAAACCTATGAGGAAATCAGCGTTTCCCCGCTTGAGGTTAGATTGAAACACGTCACGTACAAAGGCGACGTGCAGGAGTATGTGCTCAATCCGTTTCACATGAAACTCCATATCGAACGGGATGATGATGTTGGAGTTACGCGCATTTTGGTGCGTTCTGATCAACTTTTCCTCATTGTTGGTGCGTTTTTGAACCCGGATGACCGGACAAGTTTCGCCTCTGCGTTTTCTCAGGCAATCCACTCCGCACGCAATCGTGGGTTTGATCATGCCTGAGCCTGAAATACTCTGTTCCCATGTACTCGCGTTTCGGGTGGCTCTCAGGCTGAGGATCATTTAGATTCCACTCAATGAGAAACGAAATCTAAGAGCCGTGAATCAAGATGTTTAATGCAGCCAATCTCGCAAATGGCACGTTTGTAGAAGACAGTTCTGCTCTTGAGGACTATCGTGTCGTCCAGAAAACCCTTCAAGGCATCTCCGAGAATTGGAGGGAACAACCCTCCCTTGAAGAGCTTGCCTACAGCGTTGGCCTTCAGCCAATTCAGCTTCAACGGGTGTTTTCAAGATGGGCAGGCATTACTCCTAAACAGTTCCTGCAAGCCATCACCATCGATCACGCACGCGCTCTTTTACAAGATTCCGCTAGCATTCTGGAAGCCTCGCTCGAAGTTGGCCTCTCAGGCCCTGCCCGTTTGCACGACTTGTTTGTAACCCATGAGGCGATGACGCCTGGCGACTACAAACGGCGTGGTGCAGGCGTAAAAATCAGTTGGGGCTTTCATCCCTGCCCGTTTGGGATCGTCCTGCTGATGGTAACAGAGCGTGGTCTGGCAGGTCTTGCTTTTGCCGATGCCGGCGAAGGGGCAAAAGCACTTACTGACATGAGCGAACGCTGGCCAGCTGCTGAGTTTGAAGAGAACCAGCAACTCACCGCTCCTTACGTCTCCCGCATCTTCGAACCAAATAAGTGGAAGGAAGATCAGCCGCTTCGTGTTGTCTTCATCGGAACGGACTTTGAAATCCGTGTTTGGCAAACACTTCTGAAAATTCCTTTAGGCAAGGCTACCACATATTCGGAGATCGCGAATAACCTCGGCAATCCCAAAGCCTCTCGTGCTGTTGGAACAGCCGTTGGAAAGAACCCGCTGTCCTTCGTCGTTCCATGTCACCGCGTCCTCGGGGCAAAGGGCAATATGTGTGGTTACCATTGGGGTATCACTCGTAAGCGCGCCATTTTGGGCTGGGAAGCTGGCGTTTCCGGCGTTCTGGATGGTATTGCTGCCACGGGCTAATCGTTTCACGTCCGATTCAATCTCAGGCAACAAAAAAGGCGAGCACAAGGCCCGCCTTTTTCATTTGAAAATCAAATGACTTACAGGTCAAATCCAAGGATCTTGCCAACAGTGAAGACATCCTTGTCACCACGACCACAAAGGTTCATGACGATCACTTTGTCTTTGTCCATCTTCGGCGCCATCTTGATCACCTGAGCAAGCGCATGGCTTGGCTCCAGAGCTGGAATGATACCTTCAACGCGGGTCAGCATCTGGAATGCATCCAGAGCTTCCTCATCGGTCGCAGGCACGTAGTTCACACGGCCTGTATCTTTCAGCCAGGAGTGCTCTGGGCCGATACCAGGATAATCCAGACCTGCAGAAACGGAATGTCCTTCAAGGATCTGTCCGTCATCATCCTGCAGCAAATAGGTGCGGTTACCATGCAGTACACCCGGCTTACCTGCGTTCAGCGAGGCACAGTGTTCTTCACCCTGAAGGCCTTTACCACCAGCTTCAACGCCGTAAATCTCAACGGATGGATCGTCAAGGAACGGGTGGAATAGACCAATCGCATTAGAGCCACCACCAACTGCAGCAACGAGAGCATCTGGCAATTTGCCTTCTGCTTTCATCAGCTGTTCTTTGGTCTCTTCCCCAATCACAGACTGGAAATCACGAACCATCTCTGGATAAGGATGCGGGCCAGCAGCTGTGCCGATCAGGTAATACGTGTCATCCACGTTGGTTACCCAGTCACGTAGCGCTTCATTCATCGCGTCCTTAAGTGTACCAGCACCCGCAGTAACGGGAACAATTTCAGCCCCCAGAAGCTTCATGCGGAACACGTTTGGTTTCTGACGCTCAACGTCGGTAGCACCCATGTAAACAACGCATGGCAAACCAAAGCGCGCACAAACTGTTGCGGTCGCAACACCGTGTTGACCAGCGCCGGTTTCTGCGATGATGCGGGTTTTGCCCATACGTTTAGCCAGCAGGATCTGACCAATACAGTTGTTGATCTTGTGGGATCCTGTGTGGTTCAGCTCATCGCGCTTAAAGTAAATCTTCGCGCCGCCCAGCTCTTCTGTCAGGCGTTCAGCGAAATAAAGCGCAGATGGGCGACCAGTATAGTGGGTGTTCAGGTTTTCCAGCTCTGCCGCATATGCTGGGTCAGCCTTTGCGTCACTGTAAGCCTTTTCCAGATCCAGGATCAAAGGCATGAGCGTTTCAGCTACGAAACGACCTCCAAAATCACCAAAGTGGCCGCGATCATCCGGACCGGAACGCAATGTGTTGGCTTGCTGGTTCATTAATTCTTCCCAAATTCACTCGGCAACGCTGCGCGCTTCACGCACAAAAGCCTCAATCAACTCGATGTCTTTAACGCCCTTCTCGCGTTCGACGCCGGATGAAACATCGACATCACTCACTCCGGAGATTGCCAAAGCTTCGCGGACGTTATCAGGGCTTAAGCCGCCAGAAAGCATGATAGGCTTTCCAAGTTCTAGGCCTTGTAGCAGTTTCCAGTCAAAGCTGACACCATTTCCTCCCGGAATATCGGAATTTTTTGGTGGTTTTGCATCTAGAAGAAATCTGTCTACGTGCGGAATATAGGGCGTAAGTGCCTCCACGTCTTCTGCAGAGGAAATCCCGCAGGCTTTCATTACAGGAACGCCAAAACTCTCGCGAATTTCAGAGCAGCGCTCAGGGGTTTCACTCCCGTGCAGCTGCAAAACATCTGGTGAGATAGTGTCGACAATTTCCTTCAGGCCTGCATCATCCATGTTTACAGTAAGTGCAACAATTTGCGTCTTACCGCGCACGTGGTCTGCCAGCTCTTTGGCTTTAGCCATGGAAACATAGCGCGGACTTTTCGGAAAAAAGACAAATCCGATCATATCGACTTGTTCTTTCGTAACCGCGTCCGCAGTTTCCTTCGTAGAGATGCCGCAGATTTTTATCATAGCGGAAGAGACCATATTTGCACCGTGTTCAAGCAATACCAGAATGACCGTTAGACCAAAAATATCGGGGTTTGTCACCCTGTTCTGGTCATTTATGGAACCTGAACTGGACGGGACCAATGAGAAAATCTGGAGTTTATCGCGGTCATCTGATGACCCTTGGTATATGTGGAGCACTCGTTGCTTTTGCAAGCAGCTCCCCAGCACAGACAGTCTACCAGCACCAACCAAAAGTGCCCATCGGGTTTGATCAGGCATGTGCAGGCACGTATGCAGTTAAGCCATTGAAGTCAGGCGTGCTTAACCTTCGTACCGGCCCCGGAACCAATTACAACGTCATTGGCCGCCTCATCCCAAATCAAGCAATCAACATCGCCGACTGCAAAGGCAACTGGCTCGGCATCCGCGACGCCCAAACCTCCGAACAAATCGGCTGGGTCTACAAAGGCTACATGCGGCGCGTCTAAATTGCTTGTTGAGTGAACAGCAGAAACGATAGAACTTAGCTGTTCACTCCTTTTATGGAATATGATTTAGGATGATACTTGCTTTTCAAAGTGGATCACCGGCAGGCCTGTTCCTGAAGATTTGATATGATTGAGGCAGTACTCAACGGGGTCCATCTTTGTCGCTGCGGAGCTGGTGCTGTTCACCAGATACCAATCGCCTTCTTCCACTTGTCGGAAGGCGACATAGTGCCCCCCAATATTAATCACGAAGCGATCTTCACCAGAGTTGACAACATGGTTCAGGAGCTCTCGAGCGATGCTTTCCTCATCAGGATTTTTTGTGTGCTCCAAATAGGTGATTTTGGGATCAGGTAGACCAAGTTTTTGCTGTTGCGCCTTCAGAAGCTCAAGTCCTACATCAGCTATACTGCCATTGTTGCTAATGTCTTGAAGTGGGTCCTTTTTGTAGAGCTTTTTATACTCTTCCGTTGCCACCTCACGAGCAAGCTTCTTCGGATCTTTCCGGTGTGCCTTACGCAAGCTTTTCACATCGCGCTTCAATATTCCAGAGGCATACCGAAGGAACTCTTCCTCTGATTTGCTGTCATATGCTTTCAGGTGGTTGGCTAGGCTTGCATCCAGCAAGTCATCTTTGTTCGTTGCTTCAAATCCAAGACAAGCGTTAATGGCGTGCTTCAGGCAGAACTGGCCCTGCTGCACTTCGCAGAAGAACTGCGGATTGTCCCCACTTGGCTTCTTGCGCGCATCAACATTGTTTCGAATGCCAGGTGCGCTTTTGGTGTAAGGAACCTGTATCTGCCTGTTTTCATCGGCCAGCATCTGCAGTTCTGCTTTCGCGCGACCCAAGGCTTTCAAAATCTCGCCGGTTTGGCTGCTCTGGCCCATCTGAGCCATTTCTTTCAGTTGTGCAATGGCAAGGCGTACAAAACTTGCTTGCTCATCAAAGATCTTCAGTTTGGTTGGATCTTTCACATACTTGCGCATTCCCTTTAGGTTGGAAACCAGCTTTTGTGCGTCTCCTAAAGAAACTGCGGGAGCGGAATCAAGTCGGGCCTGCTTTGCCGCTTCTTGTTCCTGTTTGCGCTTTGCAAGTTCTTCAGCATTCTGCGCTCTGGCGCGATTAAGAATGGCATTCATTTGGTCCCGGTGCTCCCTAAGCGAGGCCATGACCGCGGACAATCCATCCAACTGATTATCTGTGACGCACTTTCTTGCGTATGGAACAGCCAACTCAAACAGCAGTTTAATCGTGTCGAACTCTTCTTTTAAGGCAGGGTCCGTGATCAAGAGTTGCTGCTTTAAGAATGCGCTTTTGCTGGCATCGAGGGCTTCAATTTCCTGAATGTATTCTTCGGGTGTTTTAGGTGCATGCGGCGGTTCGATTGGCCCCGGTTGGCCAGTTGAGGGCGTTGATTTTTGGGCACAGGATTCAATATTCTGAATAATGCTTTCAAGCTCGATCAGTCTGCTTTGCGCATCCTTGAGTTTGCTTTCCTGAATCAAGTGCTCCGTTTGGCTGCTCAGCTGCTCCCATAACATCTGATAGGTCAGAAATTCATTTTGTAACGACTGATCAGGGAGTTGCGGGTTGCCTAACATGGCTTTGTTGAAGCGATTGATGAATTTCTGAAGTTGAGTTTGGCAATGGTTCAAAGACTGAGTGAGGTCGGGATCAAGCGCGGCTTGTGCGCCTTCAGGTTGAGATGTAGAGGACAACGCCTTCTGAACGCACTCTTCAAGGTTCCGTACTACGTTCTCAAAGTCTTGAAGCCTTGTCGTTGCATCCCCTGCGTTGCGGTTAGAGATCAAAGATTCAATCTGACTCTCAAACTCATCGGAGATCACCTTGTAGGTGAGAAACTCATCCTGCTGAAATTCCTGCTGAAAATTTGGGTTCTGTGCGACAGCACTCGCGCGGCGGGCTGCAAGTCGATCCAGATGCTGTTTACAGTCAGCGAGGGCGGAGCTCTGTTGGTCCTCCGCAGGCACTGTTTGCTCTGACACCTGCGTTTTGGGTTCGTCCTGAACAGTATCAGCCATCTCAGACGCCTCTTCTGGCATAGATTGTGCGGATTCTAAAAATCCGATCATCGAGTTGATGGCATCTTCACATGTTGTTAACTTGCCTCTGGCCTCCTGTAGTTTTCTGTTTGCCACATATTGCAATCCCTCAGTGATGTAACTTTGTGCAGCACTTGCATACTGCGCAAAGGTAGTCGCCAGCGCGGTATCATTGATATCAGCACCTGCTTTCTGAATTTCATTCAGGTTCGCCTGCGCATCATCCAGGGCGCCCATGCAATTGGAAAGGGCTTTATTCAGTGCGTTTTGAGCTGCATTTTTTGTGGAAGAATTTGGTCTAGACCGTCCACCTTGTGTCTGGTCGTTTGCTTGTTTTTTTGCAGCTTCTTTTGTGCTGACCACGCAATCTATCAATGCATCAGTTAAGGTCTTAAGTGTAGCTAAGTTGGCTGCAATATCTTCCTCAGAGGAACGTCCATGCCCTTCAATCAGATCCTCTGTCTCTGCAAGTAAGTTGATCGCGACTTGATAGTTCTTTTCAAAATCCCGTTTAAGTGCTTTGTCAGGAACTTCATTTGCCTGCTGGTAGTAGGCTTGAATTTGAAAACGTATCGACTTCAGTTGAATGCTAAAGCTTGGATCAACGGGAACAAATTTAACGTAGCTCTCTGCTTTCTCAACCAGATTACTGAGGACTTTCAAATCTGCCTGACAGGAATGAAGTTCATGTCGTTTAAGCAAGCCCTCAATCTGCTTAATCTGCTCTTTTGCTTGCTTTGAAGAATCCGAGAACGCTTTTTGCTCCTGTGGTGATTTAATGGTTTTGCGCAGCCCCTTGGCTTCCGAAAGACGGGTATTAGTGTCTTTAATAGCCGTTTTAATATTTTCAGTTTCGCGAACAATCTGCTTCTGCATTTCAAGTACTTGCTGGGCGCCTTGTAATTGCGCTTCCGCATCAAAAAGCCTCTGATCAGCGCCCGCCGTATCTCCGCTTTTCACTAGGTTGGTGACGTATGTCATTGTTGAAGCTGCTTGCTTGAAGAGTTGATCGAACAAGGTTTTTTGATCTTTTGAAACGAGTATTTTCCGCTCCGCCTTGTATCCTTTCAACTTTGCTGAAAATTCTGTTGCACGTTGTTGCAGAGCTTTAAGTGGATCAACGTGCGGTGCTGCGCTTTCAGCGGTTTGCTTGCCATCGATGCCATTTTTCTGCGGCTCGGAAGCCCGACTCTTCCCTACTAAAATTCCGACACCATCAACGAGTGCTGCGATGTCATCCAGTGTGCTATCCGCATCAAGAAAATCGCCAGTTTGCAATAGATAGTCTACATTCTTCATGCGACTTTGAGTTTGCTCGCAAAGACTATCAAACGTTTGCATTTGAGCGTCTGTTTGGAGAGTGGGTTTTAGCGCCTTGTAGCTCTTAAGTTCTGCTTTGTATTGAGCAGAACGACTTTTGCAGTGAGCCTCGATCGAAGCAGGAGTGGGGTCGCCGTCATATGCATCGAACGGCCATGAGTTTTGCTTGTAAACCTTCTGCGCCCATTGGTACTCAGTAACTTCGAGCGTACCCTTAACCATAGATCGACTCCCAACTTTCCCAGGCCCTTAAGGCTATCAATGTTGAGGCCAACAATATCTATAAACACGGACCCAATTCGCATGCATTTAGATAGCAAGGTGAAGAGAGGTTTGAGACTGTTTGGCCATTTTTGAGAGATCTGTAATTAATATAATTTCTTTTAGATAGAAGTGTAGTTCCATCAGAGGCTTAGGGAATAAAAAAGCGCCGCAGAAGCGACGCTTTTCCTGATCTCACAATTCCGTCAGACCTAAGTGATGTTGTAGGCCGCAATCGCTGCCATATTGAAGATCTCGCTATCCTTGGCACCCATCGGTACAATCTGAACCGGCTTATCCATACCAACCAGCAGTGGGCCAATAAGTGTTGATCCGCCAAGCTCTTCCAACAATTTCGTCGCGATGGAAGCGGAGTGGAACGCAGGCATAATGAGCACGTTTGCAGGTCCATTCAGACGGCAGAACGGATAAGCCGCCATCTTCTCCATGTTAAGTGCAATATCTGCACCCATCTCACCATCATATTCAAAGTCCACACGGCGACGATCAAGGATCTTAACGGCTTCCTGAAGACGCTCTGTTCGCTCACCTTTTGGGTGACCAAATGTGGAGTATGCCAGCATAGCAACGCGAGGCTCGGACCCAAGACGGCGGGCAACATGCGCTGCTTCTTCCGCAATATCCGCCAGTTCCTCTGAGGTCGGCATGTCATGAACAGCCGTATCAGCCACAAGAACGGTTTTGCCCGGTGTCACCACAAGCGAAACGCCAATCACGCGGTGCCCCGGTTTGGTATCGATACAGCGGCTGACGGTTTCCAGTGCAACGGAATAGTTTCGTGTTGTTCCCGTTACAACGCCATCAGCATCGCCACGCGCAACCATAATGGACGCCCAGTAGTTACGGTCATTGTTGACGAGACGCTGACAATCACGTTGCAGATAGCCTTTACGTTGTAGGCGAGAATACAGATATTCTGCGTAATCCGCGTTGCGGGTGGAGGATCGAGCACTTTCAAGGCGAATGCCCGGGCGGTTCACATCAATACCGGCAGATGTCGCATTGGCGCGGATCTCATCTTCACGGCCAACAAGGATAGCCTCACCCAACCCTTGTGCAACAAAGGCAGAAGCTGCGCGAATAACCGCTGGCTCTTCCCCTTCCGCAAACACAATGCGCTTCGGATTTTGACGCACTTTGGAGATGATCCGCTGCAAAGTGCCGGCAATTGGGTCACGACGACCCTGTAGCTGCGCACCATAAGCATCCATGTCCACGATTGGGCGACGTGCCACGCCGCTATCCATGGCAGCTTGTGCAACTGCTTGAGGAATACGGGAAATCAGACGAGGATCAAACGGAACCGGAATGATGTATTCGGGACCGAAACGAGGACGGCTGCCACGATAAGCTGCTGCCACTTCATCAGGAACATCTTCACGAGCCAGTTCTGCAAGCGCTCGAGCGCAGGCAACTTTCATCTCATCATTAATGGTTGTTGCATGAACGTCCAACGCACCGCGGAAGATATACGGGAACCCGAGAACGTTGTTCACCTGGTTCGGGTAGTCAGAACGACCTGTTGCAACAATCGCATCTGGGCGAACTTCCTTGGCTTCTTCCGGCGTAATCTCAGGATCCGGATTCGCCATCGCAAAGATAATTGGGTCCGGCGCCATGGTCTTCACCATGTCAGGTGTCAAAGCGCCCTTCACGGAAACTCCGAAGAACACATCTGCACCATCTAGTGCGTCTTCAAGGGTGCGCTTGTCAGTCTTCACAGCATGCGCACTCTTCCACTGGTTCATTCCAGCTTCACGGCCCTGATAAATCACACCTTTTGTATCGCAGAGAAGCACATTCTCATGCGGAACACCCATCGCTTTAACAAGCTCGATACAAGCAATGCCAGCCGCGCCCGCGCCATTACAGACCACTTTCACATCTTTGATGTCGCGATCTGTCATATGAACCGCGTTGATCAAGCCTGCAGCAGCGATAATAGCTGTGCCGTGCTGATCATCATGGAACACCGGAATGTCCATGATCTCACGAAGACGCTGCTCGATGATAAAGCAATCCGGCGCTTTAATGTCTTCAAGGTTGATGCCACCGAAGGAAGGGCCGAGGTGCTTTACAGAGTCGATGAACTCCTCAACGTCGGAGGTGTCCACTTCAAGGTCAATGGAATCCACATCAGCAAAGCGCTTGAAGAGAACTGATTTGCCTTCCATCACCGGCTTGGAGGCCAATGCGCCAAGGTTTCCGAGGCCAAGAATTGCGGTACCGTTGGAGATAACCGCAACCATGTTGCCTTTGGTGGTGTAGTCGTAAGCCTTGCTTGCGTCTTCTGCAATTGCCAGCACAGGAACAGCAACGCCAGGAGAATAGGCCAGGCTCAGGTCGCGCTGAGTGGCCATTGGCTTGGTTGGCGAGATTTCAAGCTTGCCCGGTTTGCCTTCGTTATGGAAGGCTAACGCGTCTTGGTCAGTAAAGCTGACCTGCGAGCTTGCTGTTTTATCAGTGGTTGGCATGCGAAAAATTCCTCACCCTCAAGCGCAGTGTTCTTTTCAAATATCACTGGACGACATTATCCCCGTAAAATCTCGTTCTCAAGCTGTGAACTAAACTGACACGGGTGAAACACATAGAACCATTTGCTAGTGTCTGCGCCATGACTACAGCAGATATTGAAAAGCCTTCCCCAGCAAAAGGCCGCGTCACACCCATGATGGCGCAATATATTGAGATTAAGACGGCAAATCCGGACAGTCTCCTGTTCTACCGAATGGGTGATTTCTACGAGCTGTTTTTTGAAGATGCAGAAGTTGCATCCCAATCTCTAGGAATTACGCTCACCAAACGCGGCAAGCATAATGGTGATGATATTCCCATGTGCGGCGTTCCCGTGCATGCCGCTGATGATTATCTGCAAAAACTGATCGGTCTTGGCCACCGCGTTTCTGTCTGTGAGCAGACGGAAAACCCGGCAGAAGCCAAAAAGCGTGGCTCCAAATCTGTTGTTCGCCGCGATGTGGTGCGCTTGGTGACACCGGGCACGATCACGGAAGATCGCCTTCTGGATGCCAGACGAAACAACTTCCTTGCCTCGTTAGCGCGGGTCAAAGGCGGAAGCACGGCTGACGGAAACCTCTATGGTCTCGCCTGGATTGATATGTCCACGGGCATGTTCCGCGTGGCTGAAAGTGACGATGTGCGCCTTGCTGCTGATCTGGCGCGCATTGATCCATCAGAATTAGTGCTTGCTGACGCACTTCTTCAGGAAACCGAGCTGCGAGCGACAGTCGAAGGACTTGGCGCTGCCCTCTCTCCTGTTCCTCGCACGTTCTTTGATGGCGCAAACGCTCAGGATCGCCTCTCCACTTACTTCTCCGTCGGTACGCTGGACGGGTTCGCCAACTACACCCGTGCTGAACTGATCGCAGCCAGTGGCATTCTGGCTTACATCGACAAAACCCAGCTCGGTGAGCGCCCTCCTCTCGACCCACCAGTCAAAGAAGCCGCTGCAGGCCAGTTGCTGATTGATCCGGCAACCCGCGCCAACCTTGAGCTGACCCGAACCCTGTCCGGCGAGCGACGAGGCAGTTTGCTGTCTGCAATCGATAAAACCGTGACCGGAGCGGGTTCTCGCCTGCTTGCCAGTCGTCTGTCAGGTCCCCTTACGGATCCAGAACAAATCCGTCATCGTCAGGACACCATTGCGTTTTTTGCGTCCGACACCATGCAGCGCGAGGATATCCGTAGCCTGCTGAAGTCCGCGCCGGATATGTCTCGTGCACTGTCCCGTCTTGCAGTGGACCGTGGTGGTCCGCGTGATTTGCAGTCCATCGCGTCTGCAATGAAATCTGCGCGAGAAATCGCAGGCCTGCTGGCCTCTGGCGGCGCCTTCCCTCAGGAAGTTGGCTTTGCCGTGCAAAAGCTGGAGCAAGCACCGCATGCGTTGGGTGAAAAGCTTAGCGTCGCAATTGCGGAAGAACCGCCACTTCTCAAGCGAGACGGCGGTTTCATTGCGCATAACTATCATCCAGACCTTGATGAGCTCAAAGCTCTTCGCGATCAGAGCCGAAAAGTCATCGCACAGATGCAGGCGGATCTGGCTGAAGAGCTTGGCATCCGCTCACTGAAGATCAAGCACAACAACGTGCTTGGCTGGTTTATGGAAGCACCGACCGCGCAGTGTGATCCGATGAAGGATGACCCTGCTCGCTTCATTCACCGTCAGTCTATGGCTGGCGCCATGCGCTTCACAACCACTGATCTTGCTGATCTGGAAAGCAAAATCGCAAGCGCAGGAGAACGTGCTCTTGCGATTGAGCTGGAAATCTTCAACGAGCTGACCAAGGCCGTTGTTGAGGCCGGCGGCCTGATTAAAGCTGCGGCTGAAGCTCTTGCAGTACTGGACGTATCAACCTCTCTTGCGGTTTTGGCGGAAGCGGAAAACTACATCCGCCCAATCGTTGATGGCTCGCTTGCCTTCACGATTGAAGGTGGCCGCCACCCGGTGGTGGAGCAAGCTCTTCGCAAATCTGGCGAACCATTTGTGGCAAACAATGCCAACCTCGGCCCGCAGGAAAGTTATGAAAATGGCCAGGTCTGGCTGATCACTGGTCCTAACATGGCCGGTAAATCAACCTTCCTACGCCAGAATGCATTGATCGCAGTGCTGGCTCAAATGGGTAGTTTCGTTCCTGCAACGACTGCCCACATTGGCATTGTAGATCGCTTGTTCTCTCGTGTTGGCGCGGCTGATGACCTCGCCAGAGGCCGTTCAACCTTCATGGTTGAGATGGTGGAAACGGCTGCCATTCTCAATCAGGCCACGGACCGCTCACTGGTCATTCTGGATGAAATCGGACGCGGAACGGCGACTTTTGACGGTCTTTCCATTGCATGGGCTGCCATTGAGCATCTGCACGAAACCAACCGCTCTCGTTCGCTCTTCGCGACGCACTACCATGAAATCACGGCGCTTTCGCAGCGTTTGGAGCGTCTCAACAACGCGACCGTGCGTGTGAAAGAGTGGAAAGGCGATGTTGTCTTCCTTCACGAAATCGTCGAAGGCGCTGCTGATCGTTCCTATGGTATTCAGGTCGCAAAACTGGCTGGTCTGCCGAAGACTGTTGTCAGCCGCGCGCAAAAGATCCTGACGCAGCTGGAAGAGCAAGACACCAACAAGCCTGCTGAGACACTTTTGGATGATCTGCCGCTCTTTGCATCCTTCTCGCAGCCTCTGGAAACCATTCCGGAGCCGGAAGAACAAGAGGAAGCCTCTGTTTCCAATGAGCTTGTTGAACTGTTGGAGACCCTTGATCCTGATGATATGACGCCTCGTCAGGCTCAGGAAGCGCTCTATGCTCTCAAGCAAAAGCATAAGGAGCTCAGCTCAAACTGAGCTGAGTACTGGAAGCACAAACAGTTTTAGCACCGCTGGAGATTTCCGGCGGTGTTTTCATGTGAAACCCGATAGTCGGGATGAGCAAGGCGGCAGGCAATACCTGCGCTACTTGTTAGTAATGAGTCTTCGGCATTGGCTACACGCCTTGCCCGGGCTTTCTTATAATGAACTACGTCGCCTCTTTTGCCTATAAGGCACGATAGTCAGTTTCCTGAAAAGACAATGGCTTATCCAGACACGTTTCCATGCCCAAACAGTTCCTCCGTCTTTGACTGATACCTTTGCAAAAGCAAGTCTCCTTGCCGGTGCTCTTGTATCCGTCGCCGCGTGATACCCTATAGTCCTGGGCCCTTCCCCTCAAACCATGCGGTCACGTTTGAAGTTCGGTTCACCGGACCACTGAAAGGTGCGTTACGTCTTCCAATAGCCCCGCCCAACCTACGACAAACTGACGGTCGCTCCGCCAGCAGCCCGCTACGTAGGCATAGGTTCAGAATATGGGAGAATTTCAGAAGGGGAATAATTTTTTTTGAGACAGCCTTTGCCCCACCCACCGGTGTCATCCCGGCCCCCGAGCCGGGATCTATAACCCCAGTGTCAGAAATTGACCGAACGCCTTCGTGAAAAAGCAATCGGTTATGGATCCCAGCTCAAAAGTTAGGACGGCACCAAGGGAGTTTAACTGATGTAGTCTCTCGGTGACTACCTGTTACGAAACCGAAATGCACTCATGCTGATGGAGCGGTAAGTGAAGCTCTCATGCAGCTTTTCACCATAGGCATGCTCACCCGCAGCTCCATATGCGACCAGAAGCGGAAGGAAGTGTTCATCAGTTGGTAGTGCTTTTTTGTAGTACTTGTGATTGCCGGAAGAGAGCAGTGCGCAGGTCTCCCCTTGTTCCACAAGCTCGGTAATCCAGTGGTCAAACTCCAATGCCCAGTCCGGCGTGCCACCATTGCCGCTGACTTCAGAAAAATTATGCGTCAACGCACCACTGCCGATAACAAGGATACCCTCTTCCGCCAGCGGAGCTAAAGCACGCCCTAGGTTAAAGCTCTCTTCGCTTCCATAGGCATAGGGCAAAGACACCTGAACCACTGGAATATCCGCATCAGGAAAAGCCAGTGACAAAGGAACCCAGGCACCGTGGTCCAGACCCCATGAATTATCTTCGCAAACGGTCAGACCATAGCGCGTAATGGCGTCGTGTGTGCGAGTAACCAGCCAGCTTGGGGCATCCGCAGCGTATTGCATGTCATAGAGTTTCGGCGAGAAGCCGCGAAAATCATGGATGGTCTTCAACGGACCTGCTGACGTGATGACAAGCCGCTCTGTTTGCCAGTGAGGCGAAATGATCACGATGGCATTGGGCTTAACCTCTGAAACACAAAGGTTTTTGAGGAGCTGATGAGCTTCCAGCTCAGGTCTTATTGCGAGATCTGGTGCTCCATGGGGCAAAAAGAGAGGTGATTGTTTCATGTGAAACGCTTTTTTGTTTCGGTTTGTTGATGAATTTCTTATTCTCAACAGTGTATTGCATTAGTGAATTGCGACCAATCTCAGTAAAGTTGATAGGACTGTTCACTGAAAGTGACCTTATCCCGAGATAAGGTCCTTGATCGAATTTCATGCGCCTACTGGAAGAAATTGCAAACTCCTGCTAGAAAAGACGCCTCTTATCAATGGGCCTCTTCATGACACCGAAACTAAAAATTACGCGCCTTCCCCACAGCGAAGGGTTAGAGCTTCCTGCTTATCAAAGTGCGGAGGCTGCTGGTTTGGATTTGCAGGCAGCAAATACAGATGCGATCGAGTTGAAGCCCGGACAGCGGGCGATGGTGCCAACGGGCCTTTCACTTGCTCTGCCATCTGGTCATGAGGGGCAGGTTCGTCCACGTTCAGGTCTGGCCGCTAAACACGGTGTGACGGTCCTCAACACACCAGGTACGGTTGATGCTGATTATCGCGGCGAAGTGAAAGTCATCCTGATCAATCTGGGGGAAGACTCCTTTGTGATTGAACGCGGAATGCGCATCGCTCAAATGGTGGTGGCCCCTGTCACGCAAGTGCAGATCGAAGAAGTCAAAGAGCTTGAAACCACCGAACGTGGTGAAGGCGGGTTTGGCTCCTCTGGCGTTTAAGCGCATCTTCAAAGGATACGCTGGAAGAAAACTGGAGCGTCTCGCGTTAACTCCCATGAAGGCGAGAAGTACCTAGGAATACAAGGAAGAACTATGAAGCCGGAATTGGTGATTTTCGATTGTGATGGCATTCTTGTCGACACCGAAACCATAGCGAATGAAGTCCTTTCTGACTTCATGAAGAAAATCGGCCTCGATTTCTCGCCTTTGGAATGTCACCACCGCTTCACCGGCACCGCAATGGACACCATTAAGGAAGAAGCCGAGCGCCTCAGCGGCAAAAAGCTTCCTGATGACTGGGCTGCACAGGTTCGCCAGGCTGATCTGGTCGCGTTTGAAGCAGGTATTGAGCCAATTCCGGGTATTTTGGATGTTGTTGCTCATCTGAAAGCAGAAGGCATTCCATTCTGCGTTGGCTCCTCCGGTCGCTATGAGAAGATGCAGATGACACTTGGCTCCTCCGGCCTTTGGGAAACCTTCAAGGACGTGCTTTATTCTGCGCAGGATTGCAAAATGGGTAAACCAGCGCCAGATATCTTCCTCTACGCAGCCAAAGGCATGGGCTTTAAGCCAGAGCAATGCGTTGTAATTGAAGACAGTATCGCAGGCATCAAAGCCGCAAAAGCCGCAGGAATGCCCGTCTTCAACTACACGGGCGATGTAAACGCAGACATCGAGCAGGCCAAATCTCTGGGCGCTATCACCTTCGGCCACATGTCAGACCTGCCTGCCCTGTTGGGTCTTGAAGCGCTGGATCAAACCACCGCGTAGTTCATCTATTTTCGAGGAAATGGTCTTTTTTGCAAAAGACCATACTAAATCATCGTTCTGCTAGAATGTAATTCTATGTTTCTGCAGTATTTTGCATCACGTTTCTATATCCTATAGTTTTCGGGGTTTTTGAAACCTCGAAAACCCTCGTTACACTTCCTACATTTCATTAAGAAATTTAATGAGGCTGCAGCTCGGGATTCTTCCGCCGAGACAGGGCTCAAACTCACAAGCAAATTGCATAAAGGGGATTTTGATGAGCACTTCCAAGCCGGGTCGTGGAAAAATTTACTCTTCCATCACTGAGACTATCGGAAACACACCAATCGTACGTCTGGACCGTTTGGCAAAGGCTCACGGCGTAAAAGGCAACCTGCTTGCCAAACTCGAGTTCTTCAACCCGCTTTCCAGCGTGAAAGACCGTATCGGTGTCGCAATGGTTGAGGCAATGGAAGCAGCGGGTAAGATCATTCCGGGCAAAACCACTCTGATCGAACCTACCTCCGGCAACACAGGCATCGCCCTGGCCTTCGTCGCAGCTGCAAAAGGCTACCGCCTGATCCTCGTAATGCCAGAGACCATGTCCATCGAACGCCGTAAGATGTTGAAGCTTCTGGGCGCTGAGATTGACCTGACTGAAGGTCCAAAGGGCATGAAGGGTGCTGTTGCACGTGCGGAAGAACTTCTGGCGGAGATTCCAGACGCAGTAATCCCGCAGCAGTTCGAAAACCCTGCCAACCCTGAGATTCACCGCAAAACCACTGCTGAAGAAATCTGGAACGACACCGACGGAAACGTTGACGTATTCGTATCCGGCATCGGCACCGGCGGCACCATCACGGGCACTTCTCAGGTGCTGAAAGAGCGCAATCCAGCCCTTCACGTGGTCGCTGTTGAGCCAGCTGACAGCCCGCTTCTGTCCGGCGGTCAGCCGGGTCCGCACAAAATTCAGGGCATCGGCGCTGGTTTCGTACCGGGCGTTCTGGATACCGCTGTTTATGATGAAGTGGTCACCGTTTCCAATGAGGATTCGTTTGCGCTGTCTCGTGAAGTGGCGAAAACAGAAGGCGTTCCGGTCGGTATCTCTTCCGGTGCGGCGCTGAAAGCTGCGATCGAAGTTGGCAAGCGTGATGAAATGGCAGGCAAAAACATTGTCATCATCATCCCAAGCTTCGCAGAGCGTTACCTCTCAACAGCTCTTTTCGAAGGTCTGGATGCCTGATCTCGGCGAGATCTGAAACGAATTAAGGGAGGCAATTGCCTCCCTTTTTTGTGTCTACCGATCATTTCGAGTCTGAATCGAACCTTGTTTACTCAGGCGGTGTGCCATTTCTGTCAAGAATTTCGCCAGCTAAGTAAAGTGAGCCGCCAAACAGAATTCGTGGTGCTTCGTCTTCATCCTGCGCGCGCCGTCTGATCTCCGCAATCGCTCTGTCCATGGTGCCATGAGCTGATGTTGAAAGACCTGCGGCCTGCGCAATCTCGGCAAGTTCAATCGGAGAACGTCCTGCGCTTGTGGTGGTCAACGGCACGCAGATGACATGCTTCGCCAGCCCTTCAAACTGCTCAAAGAACCCTTCCGGATCTTTGGTGCTCATCATGCCCATGACCAGATAGGTCGGACGGGATGCCTTATCCGTCAAATCTGCGAGGAAAGAGGAAATCACCTTTGCTGCGCCGGGGTTATGTCCGCCATCCACCCAGATCTCACTGCTTTCTGGCAGCTCGTCAAACAGCTTGCCTTCATAAAGAGGCTGCATCCGTGCAGGCCAGTTGATGGAGCGCAGTGCTTTATCGCAAGCAGCACGAGCCTCTTCACTCTCTAGCAAGCCGGCCGCCCGCAATGCAGCCAGCGCAAGGCCGGAGTTGGACAACTGATGGAACCCGGCAAGCTTTGGCGGTGAAAGGTCCAGCAAGCCAAACTCATCCTGATAAACAAGCCGACCGCCCTCTTCCCAGGCAGAAAACTCCTGTCCCTGGAACCAGATAGGCGCGCGTTCCCGCCCGGCTTTGTTCTCAATCACATCCCACACAGCATCCGCTTGCGGACCCACAACAACAGGACAACCCGGCTTGATGATCCCAGCCTTCTCCAGCGCAATGCCTTCAAGGCTATCACCCAGGAAATTCTCGTGGTCTTTTGAGATCGGCGTAATCACACTCACCAGCGGCTTCTCAACAACGTTGGTGGCATCCAGAACACCACCAAGCCCGACTTCCAGAACAAGATAATCAGCAGGATTGTCGGCAAACAGGTAGAACGCAACAGCAGTTGTTGCCTCAAAAAATGTCAGCTCTTGACCGCCATTGGCTCTCTCAACCTGCTCAATCGCTTCAAGCAGTGCATCATCTTCAACAAAGCGTCCTGTACCACCCAGCCGAATGCGCTCGTTGAAACGAACCAGATGCGGTGAGGAATACACATGAACGGTTTTCCCCTGTGCCTCCAGAAGGGCTCTGACTGAGGCTCCAGTAGAGCCTTTGCCATTGGTTCCTGCGATATGGAAGACAGGTGGAATGCGTGTCTCAGGGCTTCCCAGCGCCTTCATTACCCGATGCATACGGTCCAGAGACAGATCAATCTCATCGGGATGAAGCTTCATCAAACGATCAAGGGCGGCTTTGATCTTGTTCATTGGTGGTCCACCTTCAAATCTGAATAAAGAAAAAGCCCGGCACGGTATGCCGGACTTTTAAAAGCAAATCGCAACTCCGCGAGCCGTAAAGACTTAGGAGGTTGCTACAACCTCAGTGCTAGCCTCTGGTTCTGCTGGCTTTTCTTCAAGCACTGGCAGCTGAGCTTCACGCTTCATCAGCAGGTTACACAGGTTGGAAATGGTTTCTTTCAGCTCGTGACGATGCACAACCATGTCGACCATACCGTGATCACGCAGATACTCAGAACGCTGGAAGCCTTCAGGAAGCTTCTCGCGAATAGTCTGCTCAATCACGCGCTGACCAGCAAAACCGATCAAAGCGTTCGGTTCAGCAATGTGAACATCGCCCAGCATCGCATAGGAGGCCGTTACACCACCGGTCGTCGGGTTGGTCAGCACCACAATGTAAGGCAGGCCTGCTTCACGCAGCATCTGCACGGTTACAGTAGTCCGTGGCAGCTGCATCAGCGAGAGGATGCCTTCCTGCATGCGTGCACCGCCGGAAGCAGCAAACATGACGAAAGGTGTTTTGTGCTCAACGGCATGTTCCATACCGCGAATGATCGCTTCGCCAGCTGCCATGCCAAGAGAACCGCCCATGAAGGCGAAATCCTGAACCGCAGTGGTCATGTCGTAACCGTTCACCTTACCGCTGGCAACAACGACAGAGTCGGTCATCTCGGTTTTGGCTTTGGCATCTTTCAGGCGATCAACATACTTGCGCTGGTCGCGGAATTTCAGTGGGTCGACAGCAACTTCTGGAGTCTCGATGCTGGTGTATTCACCCTGGTCAAAGAAATACTCCAAACGCTTCTTGCTGGAGAGGCGCATATGAAAGTTGGAGTTTGGTACAACCCACTGGTTTGCCTCCAAATCGCGATGGAAGACCATCTCGCCAGTTTCAGGGCACTTGATCCAAAGGTTTTCCGGAATTTCGCGCTTTTCGAGAAAGCTGCGGATTTTCGGCCGTACGACGTTGTTAATCCAGTTCACGGGCTGCCGCCTGTCTTTAATTTCGTTTTCAATTTTTAATGGCCATTAAACGGGCCATACGTAAAGCAATACTTATTTCCGAGCTTTTTCTACACCCACACGTAGTGAGCGCACAACTTCGGTAACAGCAGCTTGTGTCTGATTTGTGGCTTTACCATTGTCGTCAAGGCTTGTTCTAATCGCCTCAACAAGAATAGAGCCAACCACCACACCGTCGGCATGCTTGCCAATTTCTTCTGCTTGTTCAGCGGTTTTAATGCCAAAGCCAACAGCAACAGGAAGGTCAGTGTGGGATTTAATTCGTGTAACTGCCTTAGCAACAGCAGTGGTGTCTGCAGCGGCAGATCCGGTTACACCAGTTACGGATACGTAGTAAACAAAACCTGATGTATTCGCCAGAACAGTTGGAAGGCGTTTGTCATCAGTTGTTGGTGTGGTCAGGCGGATAAAGTTTACACCACCCTCAATCGCCGGAATGCAGAGTTCATCATCTGCTTCGGCAGGCACATCAACAACAATCAGACCATCAACGCCAGCCTCACGTGCTTCTTTCACAAAAGCAGCGCTGCCACGAACAAAGATTGGGTTGTAGTAACCCATCAGAACGATTGGGGTGTCATTGTCTTTTTTACGGAACTCACGCACCATCTGAAGCGTTTTGTCCATCGTGTGACCATGCGCTAGAGAGCGCTGAGTCGCCAGCTGGATTGGAACACCTTCAGCCATCGGGTCAGAAAACGGCATGCCAAGCTCAATAACATCACTACCCGCTTCTGGAAGTGCATCCAGAATAGCTTGTGAAGTGGCGAGGTCTGGGTCTCCGGCCGTAATAAAAGTTACGAGCGCAGGACGTCCTTCAGCCTTTAGCTTAGCAAAGCGTCGATCAATACGAGTTTCAATCATTCATCCGACCATCTGATGTATTGGGGCAAGCCCCACCAATCAATCAGCAAGGATGTAGGGGTGCAACTAGCCCTCTGTCAATAAACACAGCGCAAATTGAATGCGTTTCTGGCGATTTTTATGAGAAATAGACAAGGGCTCCAGAGAATATCCAGCGATATAGACTCGCACAGCCCTCAATTAACCATTACGTCAATCAAGCTATTGCCTTTTCTGATCTTGTCAACGGCCTGAAAGAAGCTGTAGCGGAAGCTGAGAAATAGAAAAAACCGCAGATGAACCGCGGCTTTTTAATATTGAAACTAAAAGCAAATTAGCCGCGACGGCTTTCTAAAAAGCCAATAATGCGGCGTACATCATGCAGCACTGGTTCTGCAATCTCAGCAGCACGTTCAGCGCCATCACGCAGAACAGCATCAACGCTTGCAGGATCATCCATGATCCGGCGCATTTCACCGTTCATTGGTGCCAGTTTCTCAACAGCCAGCTCGGAAAGAGCCGGTTTGAATGCAGAGAATTGCTGTCCGCCAAACTCGCCCAGAACCTCCGCTTTGGTCCGTCCGGAAAGGGCAGCATAAATGCCAACAAGGTTGTCAGCTTCCGCACGACCTTCCAGTCCATCCACTTCACCTGGAAGCGCTTCAGGATCGGTCTTTGCCTTTCTGATTTTCTTCGCAATCGTGTCCTGATCATCAGTCAGGTTAATGCGGGAAAGATCGGAAGGATCAGACTTGGACATCTTCTTGTTGCCGTCACGCAGGCTCATGATACGGGTCGCAGGACCAGTGATCATTGGCTCGGTGACCGGGAAGTAAAGCTCATCCGGTGCTTCATGAGATGGCTCAGGGTTTGGAACACCAAGACACAGCTCTTTGATGCGATCAGCAAAATCATTGTTGAACTTCTGCGCAATATCGCGTGTCAGCTCAAGGTGCTGCTTCTGGTCATCGCCAACCGGAACATGGGTAGCGCGGTAAGCCAGAATGTCTGCTGCCATCAGGTTCGGATACGCAAACAGACCAACAGAAGCGTTTTCTGCGTTCTTTCCTGCTTTGTCCTTGAACTGAGTCATGCGCTTCAGCCAGCCCATGCGGGCGATACAGTTGAAAATCCATGCCAGTTCAGCATGTTCTTTCACCTGGCTCTGGTTGAAGATGATCGACTTCTTCGGATCAACACCGGCTGCGAGGTAAGCTGCTGTTACTTCACGGGTCTGCTGCGTCAGCTCGGCAGGGTCCTGCCAGACTGTGATCGCATGCATGTCAACGATGGAGAAGATGGTCGGCATCTGGTCCTGAAGCGGAACAAAGCGGACAATAGCACCGAGGTAGTTACCAAGGTGGAGGTTTCCGGTTGGTTGAACACCGGAGAAAACGCGAGGCTGAAACGCCGTCATTGTAAAGTATCCCTAGGCTTGGGCCTGTTGGAAGGGCCAGTGGGTTGCGCGAGCATAGTTTGAATGGGTGATAAACAAACTAGAACAGCCCGCGCAGATTAAGCCCGGTGGTTATGACTGCGCTTTTTCGTATGTGCAAGTGATTTGCAGAGTGAGAAAGCCTTTATCGCCGCAATTTCTGCAGTTGTGCGCGAAAATCCACGGTCCCGGTAAGCTGAACCAAAATCCCAAAGGAAATCAGGCCAATGGTGACAAGAAGGACCAGCTCGCTGGCTCGCACAACAAACAGATTGGAGGTTGAAAGCGGCTCTAGAACAAGCGTCCCGCCATAGACGACAACACCCATCAAAGCACTGGCAAAGCCCAATAGCGGAATTCTTTTCAGTAATGCTGCGTCGACAACAAAATGACCACGCCGCCACAGCACAAAGGCCAGCAGCGCCGAGTTGACCCAACCCGCAGCAGTTGTCCCAATCGCGATGCCCACGTGCTTGAAGGTAGGGAACAACAAGATTGAGAGCGCCACGTTCACCACCATAGCAACAGCGGCAAAGTACATTGGGGTCTTGGTATCTTCCCGCGCAAAGAAGCCTGGGGACAGCACCTTATTCAACACAAACGCAGGCAAACCAACGGCAAATGCCATCAAAGCCAAAGCAGTCTGCTCAACAGCAGCATCCGTAAACTGACCGCGCTGGAACAGCACGGCAATCACGGTATCCGGAATGATAACGAGCGCGACTGCTGCAGGAAGAGTAAGTGCAAGAGCGAACTCCATGGAACGGTTCTGTGTATGATGAACCAGCTCTTCCTGACCAGAGCGCAACTGCCGTGTCAGGCTTGGCAAAAGCACAACACCAATCGCAATTCCCACCACACCCAGTGGCAGCTGGTATATCCTGTCAGCATAGTAAAGGTATGAATTCGCACTACTTTCCAGAGATGCGATGATAGTGCCAACCGTGATGTTGATCTGCGTAATCCCCCCGGCAATCACACCGGGAACACCCAAAACCAGCAAGCGCTTTACGCCCGGCGTCCATCGTGGGCGCATGATAGGGACGCGAAACCCGAGCCGCTTCATGCCAATGGCAACGACAGCGAGCTGAACAACACCTGCTACAGCAACACCAGTAACCAATAGCACTCCGGTCGTCTGATCAGGCTCCATCCCATAAAAACCAATGGCTGCGAGCACGGCCATCATCACTACATTGAGCATGACGGGAGCCATCGCCGCGGCTAGAAATCTTTGAAATGTATTGAGAATTCCACTCAAGAACGCGAGTAGAGACATAAACAGCAAATACGGAAATGCTATGCGTGACATGAGGACTGTGAGGTCGAATTTCGCTGGGTCAGAGAAATAACCCGGCGCCAGCACATGCACGAGCAAAGGCATGAAAACCTCGGCCAAAGCGAGGATAACCACCAGCGTCCAGAACAAAGCTGCCGCAATCTCACCAGCAAATTTCCGCGCGCCCTGCTCTCCGTCTTCCTCAACAGAGCGGGCAAACAGTGGTACGAAAGCTGAGTTAAATGCACCTTCTGCGAACAATCTGCGGAACAGGTTTGGTAAGCGGAAAGCCACAACAAAAGCATCTGCAACAGGACCAGTGCCTACAAAGGCAGCCAGCATCACATCTCGCCCAAACCCGCAGAGACGGCTTAGCATTGTTGCACCACCAACCGTGGCGAAGCTCTTGAAAAGGCTCATATAAAATTACTTACCTGTATGTTTTTGAGGTTTACGGCGTGAGCTCGTAGGCGCTTTTTGTGGCTTTTTACCGTCAAAGGCATTTTTGAGTCTATCGCGAATAGATTCCTGACGCCCCACATTGTGAACTTTCTGGCCAGTCAGATCGGTCACGTAAAATACATCGACCGCTTTCTCCCCAAAAGTCCCAACATGAGCACTTGCAATATTCAGGTTGAGAGCCGAGATCTCGGTGGTCAAATCAGAAAGCAAACCCGGTCGGTCAAGTCCGGTCACTTCAAGCACCGTATAGTTTTCTGACCATGAATTGCTAACTAAAACAGTTGTTTGCAGCGTAAACGCCTTGTTACGAGCATTCGGCTTTGTCGCTGCACCCTTCACTTCAGGAACAGGTGCCGTGCCGCGCAGTGCTTCTTTAATCAAACAGCAAATCCGCTCCCCGCGACGATATTCATCATCGTCCTCCGGCAGCTCACGGCTGATGTAAATCGTATCCAGCGCGAGACCGTCTTTTGTGGTGTCGATGTGTGCGTCCACAATGTTCCCACCTGCGGCAAAGCAAGCCCGCGCAATCGTAGAAAGCAACCGCGGATGATCCGGTGCCAGAACGGTGATTTCTGTAACGCCCTCAAAAGCATGAGGCTCCACAGAGGTCGCCAGATGCTCTTCTTCCTTGTCCGTTTTGCGGATCAGGTTCGCATGGTTGATCTTGCTCTTCAGATCAACGCGCAGCCAATAGGCCGGATAGTGGCGATTGAGGTAATTATCCAGCTCCTCATCAGTCCAGCCTACCAGCTCTTCGGCAAGCTCTTGCTTCGCATGGTCAACACGCTGCTGCTGGCTCATACGGCCATGACCTCCACTGAGGATCGTCTCGCTCTCATAATAGAGCGTGCGCAGCAATTGCCCTTTCCAGCCATTAAATACATTGGGACCCACTGCCCGAATGTCCGCAACCGTCAAAATCAACAGGAGCTGCAAACGCTCCAGACTCTGCACTTTACGGCAGAAATCCTTGATGGTTTTCGGATCACTCAAGTCGCGAGACTGTGCAACCGTACTCATTTCCAGATGCTGCTCGATGAGCCAGGCGACCGTATCAGTCTCTGCTGGAGAAAGGCCAAGACGTGGGCAAATCTTCCGCGCAATCTTGGCTCCTGCAATAGAATGATCCTCTGGCCGTCCCTTCGCCACATCATGCAAAAGCATTGCAACATAAAGGACTTTCCGGCTGTGAACCGATTTGATCAGATCCGTTGCTAATGGATGGCTATCACCACCCATCCCGCGCTCAATTTCAGAAAGAACGCCAACAGATCGGATGAGATGTTCGTCGACAGTGTAGTGATGATACATGTTGAACTGCATCATGGCGACGACCTTCCGGAATTCCGGCAGGAACTGGCCAAGGATAGACGACTCGTTCATCGCACGCAAAACGGTTTCCGGATCACTGCGGCTTGTCAGGACCTTCAGGAACAGCCGATTCGCTTGTTCATTCTTGCGGAATTCCGCATTGATCAGCCGCCTGGATCGACGAACCAGTTTCAGCAATTCCGGATGCATATCCAAATTGGTTTTGTCGATCAGATAAAACACACGGATCACATTGACCGGATCTTTCTCAAAGACATCCGGTTTCGCCGCAATAATGCGCCCGTTCTCGACAAGGAAGTCCTTGGTTCCTTTGATAGATCGCCGCTTATGCTTGCTTCCCGGAACAAAACTGCCAAGGAACCGCGAAATGCTTGGGGCGGACTTCACATGCTGCTCTTCAAGCGCAGCCGCAAAAATGCGTGTCAGATCACCAACATCCTTCGCAACAAGGAAGTAGTGCTTCATAAACCGCTCAACAGCCCGCATGCCGGGATGGTCCATATATCCGAGACGGTCAGCAATTTCCCGTTGAACATCAAAGCTTAAGCGTTCTTCAGGACGGTTCGTCAAAAAATGCAGATGACAGCGGACTGCCCAGAGAAAATCCTGACTCTTTCGGAACCGATTCAATACACGTCGCGAGAAGACACCCTTTTCAACCAGCCCTAAGCCACTGGGAACGCGATAAAAATACTTGGCGATCCAGAACAGTGTGTTCAGATCACGCATGCCGCCTTTGCCTTCTTTGACATTGGGTTCAACAAGGTAGCGGGACGCGCCGTGGCGTTCATGACGATCATCTCGTTCTGCGAGCTTAGCAGCAATGAAATCCGGTCCAGTGCCGGAAACGATTTCCTTGTCGAAGCGCTTAGCAAGCTCTTGGAAAAGATCAAGATCACCCCAAACATAACGCGCTTCCAAAACAGCTGTGCGAACGGTCATATCTTCGCGGCACTGCTTGATCGTCTCATCAAGATTGCGCGTGGAATGACCGACCTTCAGACCCATGTCCCAAAGCATGTAGAGGATGAACTCAACAACCTGATCACCCCAGGGCGTCTGCTTGTACGGCCAGAGAAACAGCAAATCCACGTCAGAGTGCGGCGCCATCGTTCCGCGCCCATAACCACCAACAGCTATGATGCTGATGCGCTCGGATTTTGTTGGATTTTCAACGGGATAAACATAGGTAACCGCGAACTCATAGATCACCTGAATGAGCATATCCTGCACGCAAGACAAACGCTCGGAACATCGCCGGCCCTGCCCGTCTTCCATCAGGAGCTTTTCAATCTCTTTAAAGGCTGCTTTGTGCGTGGCTTTCAGCTTTGTCAAAACATCGCTGCGCAGCTTAAAGCTGTTGCCGTCGCCATCATGCTTCTCAACCATCTCTTTGAGTTCGTTGAGAAGGGATTGGGGATCAACCAGTTGATCTACTTTGAGTTCTTCAGGCGTCATATCAGCAGTCCACTTCAAAAGTCAGCAGACTGACTTTACAGAGCTTTGTCGGCTTAGACTAGATATTGTCGCGAGAGCTAACCACTCTTAGTTGATGAATGAGGTGCTCCAGGGATTCCTCTGAGAGTCCATTGATCTTCGAGGCAAGCATGTTCGTCAGCTCAGTCGCCCGGGGTGTCAGGCCACCAGTATCGATGGTGATTTTCGGGTTGGAAAGTTCCGCAAGTCTTTGAAGTTCTTCAGCTTCATCCCAAATCACATTGAAATAGGTGATCATGCGCTGAACCATGTACCAGGTCGGAGTACCGCGCTTGCCATGTTCGAGCGCACTCAGGTAGGCAGAGGAAACCGAAAGCGCTTCCGCCATTTCCTTCAGAGTAATCTTCTGCTTAGCCCGCAGCTCTCTAACCTTGGCTCCAAAAGGCGTCATCTTACTGAAATTCCTGCCTTATTTTTTGCGCTTACGAATGCGAACGTAAATCGCACCGCTGCCCCCATGCGAAACATGAGCTTGATCAAAGCCTACCACACAGCTGCGCATATCAGGAAGAGAAAGCCACTGCGGCACCATTCTGCGCAACACACCACGATCATCGCCATAGGGGCTGCTTGAATAGTCGAGCCCCTTGCCGGTGATCACAAGCACGAGGGAGTAGCCCATGGCCTGCGCTTGATAGATGAACGAGGTTAAGCGTTGATGCGCTTGATACTGCGTCAAACCATGAAGATCGATGCGCGCATCAATATAGCCCTTGCCCCCGCGGACAACTTTTTTGCGCTCTTTCTTATTGAGCGGCGAAAGCGGAGGCATCGCAGGAACAACAGGCTTGGGTGGGCTGTAATCTGGTGCGGTCTTCCCTTTGGAACCACGAGACTTTTTGGCCTGAGGCTTCGGTGGAGAGGTCAGCTGCGGCTTAAGCTCAGGCTGAGACGCCTCAGCGCTTTGAGCGTGCATAAGGGACTGATCCGGCTCGGAAAGCTGCGTCGTGTCTTCCAGCATATCAGAAAGGCGCTCTTGATGAATAGGCGTCAGAGTGGCTTTCACCCTGTCCCACAAGCGCTTGTCTGCTTCGCTCAGCTGCTTTGTCTTGGCTCGCTTTGCGCGATCACCATTCGTCATCTATCCGATCCGTCCACGATCATTTATTATTTTGGAACAAGGAGATAGAATTCCGCACGGTGACGGATATTCCCGGCAACGGCACCTGCCTCTGCACCACTTCCTACATAGACATCGCCACGCGCGGGGCCTTTGATGGCTGACCCGGTATCCTGAGCAACCATAAGTTTGGCGAAGCGATCACCTGATGTGTCGTAGGTCCTTAACTCACTAGAGACAAAAATTAAACTGCCATAAGTGTGCAGATCATCATCAATTGCCAGTGATCTCAGGTCCGTCAGGGCTGTTCCTGCCCCTCCAATGGCTGCAATCTCAGTGTCTTGCGCAGATTGTAACTCAAAGAAGATGTAGGATTTATTGTGCCGAAACACGTCTTTTTGCTGGGATGGGTTTTTGGATAACCAGGCACGAAGCGCATCCATGCCCATGTTATCTCTGGAGATTTCGCCCTGCTCAATGAGCACACGGCCAATCGCGGTGTACTCATGACCAGACTTGCCTGCAAAAGCCAGGCGCCGCAACTCGCCATTGGGTAGGCGAACACGGGCAGACCCTTGAACAGCTGTAAAAAATGCATCTATCGGGTCTTTCACCCACAGCACTTCAAGGCCCATTCCATCCAGTGCACCGTCCATCACATCGCCGCGTGTCGGCATCACCTTCAGGCCTTTGGGATAGGCATGAAGGGGAACAACAAACTCGTCAGTGCGAACAAGCGAGCCTTCCAGCTCTGGCATGTAGTAGCCGGTCACAAACCCGTCGTCCTCCACGCGTTGAAGCGTAAAGTTCTGTTCTAAAAAGGTTTTTGCATCACTTGCGTTATTTACGTTGATTTTGCGCGATTTTGCGCAGATAGCGCGTAATTTTGCGTCGCTAATGCCAAACGCCTTTGTCGGCAGCGTTCGGCCCTCGCTCGCCTCGCAGTGAGCCACAAAAGCGGAAAGGGCCGCAGAATGATCATCTGCAGCCCATCCGTCGATTTCGTTGGGATCAAGTGGCCCGGAGAGCTTCGCGCTTCGCATGGTCCTATGGTCTTTTGTAAGGGTGTTTCCAGCTACAGCAGCAGAACTTATCCCCGCCGCGACGCTGAGTGCCATAATGAAACTCATAGCGCCGCGAAAGAAAGGAAACGTCATGCAGATTCAGTTGCAACCAGCTTCCAGTTTGGATCGTTCTCACCAGTTACGCGAGCGAAGGTCCAGATGTCAGTCAGGTCACTCACTGCGGTTGGGTCACCATCCACAATGCGGTTTTCAGAATCCCGTGTCGCGGTGATCAGCTGACCCTTGAAGCGAACAGTCACTTCAGCGAGCTTGTCTTTGTCGTTGAAGACCGCTTCCACAATGTCAGCTTTGTCGATGCCCACAAAGGTGGACTCAACACGCTCATTGCGGCTTTCCCGGTCATCAATCGCAGCAGAGAAACCACTGAACACTTCAGGAGAAAGAAGCTCTTTGAGCGTGCGGCGATCACCCTGCGCAAACGACATCAAAATGATTTCGTAAGCGCCGCGTGCACCTTCCGCAAACTCTTTTGGATTGAAAGACGGCTCAGCTTTCCAGATTTCCCGCAGACCGTGATTCAACTCACTGCCTTTTTTGGCAAGCTTGTCGATTTCGGCCTCAATCTGTTCGCGAGCTTCACGCTCTGCGCGCTCAGGGTCATGTTGAACATGCTCACTGCCTGGAAGAGGAATAACATTGTCCTCATTCTCAGGAGCCTGAGTCTTTTGAGAGTCTTGTTTTTGCTGAGCAGAATACGGGTCAAATGGTTGACGCTCGTTACCGGTGCGATTGCCCAAAACGGAGCGTAACCGCAGGAAAATAACAACTGCCGCAATAAGGAAGATTATGTTGTAGACGTCGAATATTTCGTTCATTCCGAGTACCGACCGGTCCTTTACTCGTGGGCTGCCAGGCGCCGATGATCAAATGCATTAGATATCTAGATAATGTGCTCTAGCGCATTTTTACAGGCTCTGTCACTAATTTAAGGTTTCTATCAGCAACATCCAGCTATTTCGTGTCCATCCCAACGCCTTTTTAAAGTCTTACCACGCAAGTATAAGCTAAAATCAGTCATTGCAATTCTGTGAAGATCACCCACTATAAGTAAGATCGCTTCAAAAAGAAGTGATCAAAAAGCAAAATAAACCTAAACCTACGCGGACGCTATGCCACTCGGACTTATCATTCTTGCCTGTTTCATTCTGCTACCAACCATTGAGATCTATCTCTTTATTGAGGTTGGAAGTGTTATCGGGGCAATTCCAACAATCCTGTTGACTGTAGCTTCCGCAGCTGCCGGCACCTATATGCTGCGCCAGCAGGGGCTGTCTTTGCTCATGCGCATGCGTTCTGAAATGGACTCAGGACGGGTTCCAAGTCATGAGATGATGCATGGCGCGATGATCGTGTTTGCAGGCCTCATGCTGTTGATTCCAGGCTTCTTTACAGACGCAATTGGCCTTCTGCTCTTCATCCCGCCACTGCGTGAGGTGATTGGCAACTATCTGGCGCGCCACGTGAAGGTGCAGAACCTCAACGTCAATCCGGGTTACCGTCGCCGTGATGGCACTGTGGACCTGAATGAAGATGAGTGGAGCTCCTCCCGTCATACAGAGCAGGATGATGACCCTTCCCATCCTCGTTCCAATGACCCGGACCAGATCAGCCCATGGTCCTCTGACGACGACAAGCGTAGATGATATGGGATCTCACACCTGCTCGGAGGTTTCGGGCAGGTTTTGATTGCCAATTGAATTTTTGTAATCTTCGATCCATCTATCCTCACACCAAGCCCCTTCTCCTTTTCGTTGTAGAGACTTTAATTCTGCTTGATGGGTACGTTTACGAGACCAGGGGACGACTCTTTTCAGTAAAATACTGAGGCGATAATCTATATCTTTTAGTATCTTAATTTCTGATGCTTCTTTGAAATTCCAAGTATCTATCTTGCCTGAAAAGTCCAAGTTTAAGGGAGTATATGCAGGAGAATAAAACGGATAAGCTCGGAAATCTGAAAAATGCAGTTTTCTTGTGAAGTCGAACACCTCTAGGGTTATACTCTTTGAAACTGGCCTCAGAAAAGTATGCCGAAAACATAGAATTGTACGGATACAACCCGGGCGAGCGGATCGTCCACCCAGCCGAATTAAGCTGATGTGACGGTCTTCTTCAATGAACTGTAGAGTTTGAGATTCCTTGCATCGCGTAAATCCAAACTCCAAGAGCTTTTTTGAAAATTTTCGCTCGTATATATGCGTAAAATATTGATTTTCCAAATTAATTTCCATTAATAAATTATTGCTTCTTAATTGAGAGCGTCGCTAAATCCCGCCAAGCTTAACGGAGAGCTGCCTGAACTGACTCAGGACTCTCCAACAGTGTCGCGACCAAAGCAATCAGATAAGTGACGTCCAGCTCTTGCTCTGCATTCCAGGTGGTTGAGAAGCACCAGTCATTTCCGTCAGGGTCTTCCAAGGCATAGGTCATGTTGAGCACACCAATCTCACTGCCGCCCTTATAAGCATAAGACGCCCAGTTATCCGGTTCGGCCACACCCGGATTTACGAAAACTCCCTTGATGTCCTTCACTTTTGTTACAATCTTGCACAGTTCGCGGTTCGAAATGTACCACTCGACACCTTCCGTCAAAGGCACGGAAACCTTGTCAATCGGTGGAAGTTGAGCCGGTAAGGCAGTAAGAATCCGCGCCCGCTCCTCTGGCCCTGCTTGGCGATAAGCTTCTGCAGCTTGCTCATCCGCTTTCAGGTGAAACAGCTGCTGCGTCGTCAGAGCCGGTGAACTCTCTCCCGGCAGCATCACACTTTCCTGCCCCACCAGATCCATCAGCAAGTCCGTGGCCGTGTTGTCGGAGATCTCGATCATGTTGCGCGCCACATCCAGCAAAACAAACTTCTTGCCAACCGGCTCATTTTGCATTGTGCCACCCGGATACGAGATATGCCGTTGTTCCAGCGCGATTTTGTCTTGCCAGCTCAGGTCTCCGTCCCTGACCTGCTGCGCCACCTGGTCCAGCACATAAAGCTTGAAGGCAGATCCGACAGCCAGCTGAGCGTTACTGTTATTTTCAGCATGCACCTTCCCGTTCTGCATCAGCAAAAAGCTCTGCGTCGCGGTCTGCTGCTTCATGTGTTCCAGCAGGTCTTCGTGTTTCACATCCTTCACAAGTGCAAAGCGAAACAGCAGTCCCGTCAGCTGACCAGTCTTATTCTGCTTCAAAAACGTTGGAATCCTGTAGGATTTCGTCTCAACAAGAAACTTATGCGGTTCCTTGGTCGCGATAACATGAAGCGCAGGACCATAGATCGAACGTTGTTCTGAAAGAATGGAGACGAGAAGTTCTTTCGGGATCTTCTTGTAGACTTCGGGCGCAAAGTCATCGGCATCAAAGTCCGGCCTATTCCAGATTTTCTTGAGCAACTCTGGCGGGCTTGTGGCCTCCTGAGCGCTTAAGGGCTGCGGAGCGATGACTAAAACTGCAACAGCGCATAACGCCTTAAAATACCTAAGCAATTGCATCTCCAGAATATCCGGTGGAACTATATGTATCCTAGGCGCATAAAAACTAACATTACCTTAGGTCATAAAGATACAAGCCATAACATCAGGCCGCGTTGCAAAGTCTCAGGTAGCCCTTTGGCAATCAGGCGCGGTAACCAACAATTAAAGTTGAAGAGATGCCGCTAGTATTCGCATCCCTTAAAACTTATGATTGCACGAATTAATTAGTAAATTTATGGGCGGTATTACATGGCGGCGCACCAAACCTCCAGTCGTGTGGATTGGGTTGACTACGCGAAAGGCTTTTGCATCTTTCTCGTGGTGATGATGCATTCAACCCTTGGGGTTGGAAGCGCCATTGGTGAAATGGGGTTCATGGGCGACATTGTTGCCTTTGCAAAGCCCTTCCGTATGCCGGACTTTTTCATGATCTCCGGCTTGTTCCTCGCCTTAACGCTGGATCGGGACTGGCGCCTGTATCTGGATCGTAAAGTCGTCCATTTCTTCTACTTCTACATTCTCTGGCTTACGATCCAGTTTGGAATGAAAGCACCGTCCTTCGCAGCAGAGTTCGGCTGGGATGGCGTGTTGATGCACTACGCGCTCGCCTTCGTACAACCATTCGGAACCCTCTGGTTCATCTACGCCCTGCCCGTTTTCTTCGTCATCACCAAACTGCTGCACTCGCTAAAAGTGCCGTGGCAAGTGACCTTGCTGGTCGCTGCTGGCCTGCAAATCAGCGCGTTGCACACCGGCTTTGTGCTGATTGACGAGACAGCCGCTCGCTTTGTGTTCTTCTTCGCAGGCTACATTTTTGCGCAAAAGATCTTCGTCATTGCTGACTGGGTGCGTGAGAATGTGCTGAAAGGCTTGGCCTTTGTGTTTGTCTGGGCCGTCGTCAACGGCCTCTTCGTTGGCTACGGCTATGCCGACCTGCCATTCGCCTCGCTTGCTCTGGGCGGTTTGGGCGCATTGGTGGTGATCACCGTTTCTGCTCTGCTTTCCAAGGTGAAGGCGTTGGATCTGTTGCGCTATATGGGCAAAAACTCCATCGTGATCTACTTGTCTTTCTTCTTCCCGATGGCAGTATCCCGCACAATCTTGCTCAAGCTGGGCATCATTCAGGACGCCGGCGTGATTTCGCTGATCGTCACCTGTACTGCAACCATCGCGCCGATGATCCTGTTCTGGTTGATCACCAAAATAGGTTACGGCCAGTTCCTGTTTAAGCGGCCAGCTTGGGCCTACGTCGCAGAGATGCCGCGCGCCAAAACTCTGGAACCGTCTCCGACCTGATTTCAGTACTGAAGTGCTGATTGGCCTAAGCCCTCGAAGCTGCTGCTTTCGGGGGCTTTTTGCATGTATGTTCAGCAAGTGCCAATTTTAGTGGTTGGGTTCAGAAGGTCTTTCCGGTCTTTGCTTAGGCTTTGCGGAAGCAAACGGTGTGACAAGATCAAGGAACGTATCTCCATGAAACTCGGGGCTCTCAGGGTTCTGCCGCTTCTCTTCATTCTAGTGGCCATCGTCTGGCTGGAGCTACGCCCCCACCCCGCTGTTGCGCAAAAAGAAGATAAAGCACGTCAAATCCTCAATAAGACCATCGAGAAATTCAGCGAAATCAAAGCCATGAGCTTTACCGTCTATGCGAGCGAGGAGCGCATCTTTAAAGACAGAGTACCGCTAAACTTTGTGTTCGAATACACGGTCAACATTCTTGGACATGGTGATCTGAAAATTGATCTCCCACGCCCCAACGGGATGAGTGAAATCTATCTGGATGACGGCATCATCACTTACTTCGACAAAACGCGGAACATCTACACTCAGGGGGATTTCACTGGAACTTCCTCGGAATTTATTGAGGTGCTACGCAGTGATTTTCAGCTCACATTGCCCGGCATTGATTTGGCCAACCCGGAACTGGGCCAAATGCTTGATGACCTGATAACGAAGTCCGTCTACGTCGGGCGTGAGGTTCTGCCAGAAGGGGTTGCCCATCATCTTGCCTTTTTTAACGATCAGGTAGATTGGCAATTGTGGGTCTACGAAGACAGCGGCCTGCCCGGTTATCTTATTATCACTTATAAGGACCTTGTTGGTTTGCCTCAAACACACCTGTCCTATCGAGGGTGGAACCTTGAACCTCAGCTCAATTCAGAAGACTTCCGCTTCAATCCTCCTGAGGGGGCTGAGCGCTTCAGCTTGCCCGCCCTTTCAGCAGTAGAAAACGGAGGGAGCTCAAGATGAGTTACTCCACCACAGCACAGCTTCTCAGCAACTCACTCAGATCACTGGCCATCCTGACCTTCATCACAGGCACCGGCATACTCACAGCCCGGGCGCAGGAAACCCTGCCTCCCCCCAAACAGGCCACATCCGCCGAAGTTGCAGAGTGCGAGGAAGAACACATGAAGCGTGAGGGCATTGCTGATCTGGGCGGCTCTCAATACCGCGATAAGATCCGCGATCTCTGCAACAAATCCGTACATGGCGCTGACAAAGCAAAGGCGGGAAAAGAGCCAGCTACCAACGATTACTACTTCAGCGGTGACAACAACGGCTTTGTCTATGAGCTCAACGAAGAATGCCAGCAAATACGCATTCAGGATGAGCTGATTTTTATCTGTCCGGAAGGCAAATACAAACCAACCATCCGCAACAACCAATCCGGTTTCATGCCTTATTTAGAGCCCGTGGAACCCATTAGGCAGGGTGAGAAGCCGTAGGAAGGTCATTAGTAAACACACGGTGTACTCCGTGCCAGGTGTTCATTTTGGGAGCGCCTAAATTACATTGGACTTTTACGCCCGACAGAATGCTCTTCGTGTAGCCCTTAGCATCATTCGTTGGGGCAAAATTGCTGATAAAATCAAAAGCATACGCTCTGAAAAAGTTGAAACTGTAAGGCGGTGTGGAGGCTTGTCTGACATGCAAGCCCGAACAACTAAACTTGCAAATCGCTCCGGGTCATTTCCGCTTTCTTCGCTTTTCGCCATACTGTTAATTGCACGTGTTGTGGAAGGTTCGTAAGGGTCGTTGTCGGATGGACTTCGCCTTCTCGCTGCACCAAAGTCAGTTTGATGATCTCCCGGTTCCACCAGTATAACGTGGAGTCCAAAAGGGGCGACCTCCATTGATAAGGCTGCTGCATAATTAGCAATCGCAGCTTTTGATGCACTGTAAAGTGCTTGAAAAGGGATTGGGAGCCGTGATGCAATAGAGCCAATAATTACAATCGTTCCTGCTCGCCTTTTTCGCATATCAGGAAGAAAGGCGCGTACCATTCTATCAACGCCGAGTAGGTTGGTATCGATCTGTCGAACGGCTTCGGAAGCAGCTGTCATTTCAATAGGGCCAGCGATGCCAGAACCCGCATTCAATATCAAACAGTCGGGGACAAGGTTAATGCGGTTGCGAAGTGCAATCACAGAATCTTCGTCGCACACATCAAGTTCTTCTAAAGTGCCTCCTTGGCGAGATGTACCAATCGCTTGCCATCCGTTTGTTGTAAAAGCTTTTAACATTGCGGCACCCAGCCCTCTGGAGGCACCGGAAATTAAAACAGAATTCATGAGTAATTCTCCAGATTTCAAATATGTTATCGATGGTAACATTAGTTGAGGCTATCTGGTCAAATGGAAAGTTATCAATGGTAACATCGAGACAAGAAGAACAAACTCCGGGCACATCAGAATATCATCATGGACGATTGCGTGAGGCGCTTCTGGATGCTGTCGAAGCTCAGTTGCCTGAAAAAGGGCCTGAGGGGGTGAGCTTACGGGCTGCTGCCAAAAATGCAGGTGTTTCTTCTGCTGCGGCTTTCAGGCACTTTAAAGACAAGCGGGCTGTGATGACAGCAGTTGCTGTCCGCGCACATCGCGGAATGGCAGAGCATATGGAAACGGCAGCCACTGAAGCGCGCAGTGCGGGGCTCTCGGCATTTTCCGCTAAGGGGCGGGCCTATCTGGACTTTGCTCTTTCTGAGCCTGCCAAATTCAAAACAATGTTCCGTACGGCATTGTTGGATGAGACAGATGTAGATTTAGTCGAAGCAGAGGCACGCATGACGCGCCTATTGCTTAACGATGCTGTTGAAGATGAAAAACACACTGAAATCCCAGCTAAGTCCCTGCTTGCGTGGGGGGCCGTACACGGCCTGGCTATGCTCTCGATTGAAGGTGGATTACCAAGCACATCCACGAAGGATACAAGATCAGCAATTCTGGAGGCATTAGATTTGTTAGAACAACAGGATTAGTCAGAGTAACTTCATTTTTGTTAGGTGGAAGTTGAAAGCTAAGTAGCCAGAGGCCGTTCCAAACTCACCCTCCGCTAAAACATCATTGAAAAAGGGTTAATTCCTCTTTCTTTGTCGGCCCAAGGCGGGCATGATCCCGCTCATGTCGACACAATCCATTGCACCAGCTCTCACAGAGAACGATCACCTCATCCTGATCGATGGCTCTACCTTCATTTTCCGCGCATATCATGCGCTGCCGCCGCTTACTCGCAAGCCCGACGGACTGCCCGTTGGCGCGGTTTCCGGCTTCTGCAACATGCTTTGGAAGATGATGCAGGAAGGCCCCACCAAAGAAACCGGTGATGAGCCAACCCACTTCGCCGTGATTTTCGATAAGTCCGGCAAAACGTTCCGCAACGATTTCTACCCGGAATACAAAGCTCACCGCCCACCGCCGCCAGAAGATCTGCGCCCACAGTTTGGCCTGATCCGTCAGGCAACGCGCGCGTTTGGCGTGCCTGCCATTGAGCAGCAGGGGTATGAGGCGGATGACCTGATCGCCACCTACGCCCGTCAGGCAGCCGCACAAGGCGCCCGCGTCACCATTGTTTCCGGTGATAAAGACCTGATGCAACTTGTCACCGACAAGATCGGCATGGTCGACACCATGAAGAACAAGGTGATCGGCAAGCCAGAGGTCTTCGAAAAATTTGGCGTTGGCCCGGAAAAGGTCGTCGAAGTGCAGTCGCTCGCTGGCGATAGCGTTGATAACGTGCCCGGCGTCCCTGGCATCGGCCTCAAAACCGCCGCTCTGCTCATCAACGAGTTTGGCGATCTGGATAGCCTTCTGGCACAAGCCGACACCATCAAGCAGAAGAAGCGCCGCGAGAACCTCATCGAGTTCGCTGAGCAGGCCCGCATTTCCAAGCGCCTCGTGCAGCTGGAAGAGGCCGTTCCGGTGGAAACTCCGGTCGAAGATTTCACGGTGTGTGATGTGGATGGCGCGCAGGCTGTCGGCTTCCTCAAAGCCATGGGCTTCACCAGCCTCACCAAAAAAGTGGCAGATAAAACCGGCGCTGTGCTGGAAAACATCGAGCCAATTGAGCCTGTGATTGAAGGCTGGGAAAGCACTGCAAAACCGGCAGAACAAGCTGAGGATTCTGCGGGAGAACTTGAGGGTAAAGCATGGACCGCCGCCCCTCTGGCAGAGAAAGTTGCAGCTGAAATATCTGCGCTGCCTATAGATAATTCCGCATACGAAACAGTTTCTACCTCTGAGCGCCTCAAAGAGTGGATAGCGCAGGCCTATGAAGTGGGCTACGTGGCTGTGGACACTGAGACAGATGCCCTCAACGCCATGGAAGCTGGCCTTGTCGGCGTTTCCCTCTCCTGCACTCCGGGCAAAGCCTGTTACATCCCGCTGGCGCATGTGGATGGCGAAGGTGATCTCTTCAGCGGTGGTGCGCTGCTGGAAGGTCAGATCCCGCTCAAAGAAGCTGTTGCCCTGCTCAAGCCAATGCTGGAAGATCCAGCTGTCCTCAAAATCGCGCAGAACATGAAGTACGACTGGCTCGTGCTCAAGCGTTACGGCGTGGAAATGGCACCGTTTGATGACACCATGCTGCTCTCCTACGCGCTCGACGCGGGTATGGGCGGCAATGGCATGGATGAGCTGTCCCAGCGCTGGCTCAACCACACGCCAATTCCGTTCAAGGAAGTGTGCGGCTCCGGTAAATCGCAGATCTCCTTCGACAAGGTGCCGCTGGACAAAGCCACCTCCTATGCGGCGGAAGATGCAGACGTCACCCTGCGCCTCTGGAAAATCCTCAAACCACGCCTCGCTGCTGAGGAAATGACCGTGGTTTATGAGCGTCTGGAACGCCCGATGGTGGCAACGCTGGCCAAAATGGAGCGCCGCGGCATCTCCATCGACCGTCAGATGCTCTCCCTGCTCTCCGGTGAGTTTGCCCAGGGCGCAGCCGCGCTGGAAGCGGAAATCCACGATAAGGCTGGCGAAATCTTCAACGTCGGCTCGCCAAAGCAGCTGGGTGAAATCCTGTTTGGCAAAATGGGTCTGCCCGGTGGCAAAAAAACCAAAACCGGCGCCTGGTCCACTTCAGCTTCCGTGTTGGATGATCTCGCTGCGCAAGGCCATGAGCTGCCAAGCAAAATTGTAGAGTGGCGCCAGCTCAGCAAGCTGAAATCCACCTACACGGACGCCCTGCCAAGCTTCATTAATCAGGAGACGGGCCGCGTCCACACCTCGTTCTCGCTGGCGTCCACCTCCACGGGCCGTTTGTCCTCCTCCGAGCCAAACATCCAGAACATCCCGATCAGAACCTCTGAAGGCCGCAAAATCCGTCAGGCGTTTATCTCTGGGAAGGGCAAAAAGCTCATTTCTGCCGATTACAGCCAGATTGAACTGCGTGTGCTCGCCCATATGGCCGATATTCCGCAGCTCAAACAGGCGTTTGCGGACGGGCTCGACATTCACGCCATGACAGCAAGCGAGATGTTTGGTGTGCCGATTGAGGGCATGGACCCAAGCGTTCGCCGCCGTGCAAAAGCGATCAATTTCGGCATCATCTACGGCATTTCCGCGTTCGGCCTTGCAAACCAACTGGGCATTGGTCGTGGTGAAGCAGGCGATTACATCAAAACCTATTTTGAGCGCTTCCCGGGCATCAAAGAGTACATGGAAGAAACCAAAAAGTTTGTCCATGCAAACGGTTACGTCGAAACCATCTTTGGCCGCCGCGCCCATTACCCGGATGTAAACACCAAAAACC